>JAYZAR010000356.1:0-55476 GCA_036339635.1 Planctomycetota bacterium
GACGAACTCAAGTCCTATGTTGACCAGGGAGGGTGCATTCTATTTGAAGCCGAAGGGGGTGATGGATGCGGGGATGCTAGTGGATTCGAGCAGAGCGTGAAGTCGCTTTGCCAAGATTGGTTTCCAGATGCTCCCTTCGATCGGTTACCTCTCGGGCATCCGATCTGGTACGCCGAGCATAAAGTAGATCCCACTGTGATTGGCGATCAGTTTTGGGTTTATGGCGTCCAGGCTTGTTGCCGGACCGCAGTATTCTTTGTGCCTCAGAGTTTGTCTTGTCGTTGGGAGCTTGGCGACGTTCTTTTTCACCGTGATCGGGAGTCGCCCGCGGCGCGGGCACAGATCGGCACGTCGATTCGCATCGGTGAAAACCTGATCGCCTATGCGACTGGTCGAGAGCTAAAAGATAAGTTGCAGCAGCGATTAATCTTGGAGTCAGCTGATGTTGAATCCCCAGACAGGGGTGCGATTCAGCTTGGGATGTTGGCGATCGATGCCGGCGGGCAGGAAGCTCGCAGAGCACTGCCCAATGCTGCGTCACTGATGTCAGCGCGGCTGCCAATGCAGGTTTCTGCGACGCCGCGCCCGGTCGGGTTCGAGGCCGAGCAATTATTGGAGGTGCCATTCCTCTGGATGCATGGCCGAACCGAATTTGAGCTGGAACCAAATCAGCGCGATGCTCTGAGGACCTATGTCGAGAATGGCGGCGTGATTCTTGGGACCGCGGTTTGTGGTAGCGAACCGTTTGCCGCCGCATTTCGCCGCGAAATGGCACTGATTTTTGCCGATTCCCCTTTGCAGCCCCTGCCGACCAGCCATCCAATGCTGAACATCTACGGAGGTTATGACATCCGAAATGTCACGATTCGGACCCCTGCCACGGCCGGTGCGTCTGTCTCGCGACGCTCTGGCCCGCCACGACTGGAGTATGCGGTGGTCGATCAAGTGGTCGGCGTTTTCTTTTCGCCTCTCGACCTGAGCTGTGCCTTGGAGAGTCCTAATTCTGTCCAATGTCCCGGCTACGATACCGAAGAAGCGGCAAAAATTGTTGCTAATTTGGTGCTTTTCGCACTGCAGCAATGAAGGGATTCGAGCGAATTCACTCGCTCATGCGTTTCCGGCGGTTTAGGTTAAATGGGAAAAATACAGGTTTTCTCCTTAACAAAGGCACTGATTCGCAATGACGAGCTGCGATCCCGACATATTTTTTTGGGGTGTGATTCCGGTCGGTTTGCGGAGCGGATGCTTTTCAGCGTCTTTCTACTTGCCCAAATCACCCTCCGCGTGCAATAATTCGCCCCCTCCTGAAGGCAAAAAACAAGTGTTTATTTAATTTGAGCGTCCTGCAATGGCCAGAAGTAAGAAAAAAGCCGAAACCATTTTCCTCGTCTGTGACGAGTGCGGCGACTACAACTACTCCTACAAGCGTAAGCCAGGTGGTGAGAAGTTGAAGCTGAAGAAGTATTGCCCGCGGCTTCGCAAGCGCACGTTACACAGCGAAAAGAAGAAATAACATCCGGTCATTCAGCGATCCGGCCTCAGGTCGGCGTTGTGTCGTTTGATTAGATTTGTGCGAACCTCCCCCAAGCTCGGGCCCTCGGCCGACAGGGATCCGATCGGAGTCAAGGATGCAACGACAGTGGCGCATCATTCCTCATGACGCCGGTCGTGTCGAGCAAATGATTCGCTCAACGCGCTTGCCGCCCGTTGTTGCGCAACTGTTGGTGAGTCGTGGCGTTTACAACGCTGAGGATGCCAGTCGCTTTTTGGATACAAAACTGATTGGTCTGCGCGACCCGCAGCTCTTGCCCGGAATGGCAGACGCCACCGACTTGATCGTCGACGCGATCAACTGCAAGACGCCCGTTGTCATCTATGGCGACTACGATTGCGACGGCATGACGGGAACCGCAATCTTGTACAACGGGTTGCGTTTGCTGGACGCTGATGTCAGTTATTTCGTACCCAACCGTTTGGAAGACGGGTATGGATTGAATGAAGACGCGATCCGTAAACTCGCCCAGCGCGGTAAGAAATTGATCGTGACGGTTGATTGCGGAATCACCAGTGTTGCCCACGCGGATCTCTGTCGTGAACTGGGCGTCAAGCTGATCATCACTGATCACCACACATTGGCGGATCAGTTGCCAGCGGCCGAAGCGATCGTGCATCCTAGGTTGCCCGGTTCGACGTATCCCTTCGGTGAACTTTGTGGTGCTGGTGTCGCTTTTAAGTTGGCATGGTCGATCTGTCAAAAAGTTTGCGGCGCGAAAAAAGTGAGTGAGTCGCTGCGGCGTTATCTCATGCAGTCGCTGTCATTAGCCGCGATCGGAACGGTGGCTGATGTCGTCCCATTGTTGGACGAGAACCGAATTCTGGTCGAACACGGGATTCGGATGCTTCGTGGTGAACCATTGCCAGGATTAGTTGAACTGATGAAGTTGACTAAATTGGATCAGGTTTCGACACTCAACACCGAAAGCATTGCATTTAGTTTGGCACCGCGTTTGAATGCGGCTGGGCGGTTGGGTCAAGCCCAGTTGGCGATCGAGTTGCTAACAACACCTGCAGGTGACCGAACCAATCAACTTGCTGATTACATTCACCAATTGAACAACACGCGCGATACCTTGCAGCGGAGTGTGATGTTGGCGGCCAGTAAACAGGCGAAAACAGAGTTTGATCCGGAGGGTGATCCAGCGTTGGTATTGGCTGGGGTCGGTTGGCATCAGGGGGTCATCGGTGTTGTGGCAGGTCGCTTGGCCGATAAGTACGCCAAGCCCGTATTGGTGTTGTCGATGGATGCGGCTGGTAAGTCGGAAGCGGTTGGTTCAGGCCGAGTCGGTGGAACCGACGTTGACTTGCATGAAGCCTTAGCTGAGTGTGAACATCGCTTGATGCGATTTGGTGGCCACCGGGCCGCTGCCGGTTTGACAATCGATGAAAGAGAGATCGAAGCTTTTCGCGGGGATTTCTGTGAAGCGGTCGCCCGTCAATGGACGGACAAAGAAATTGTGCCGGAAATTGTGATCGATGCGGAGGCAACTTTTGGTCAGTTGAATCTCGAAGTCATCAAGCAGATCGAAATGCTGGCGCCTTTCGGATGTGGAAATCCACGCCCTGTCCTGTACTGTGGTGGTGTCGAATTGGACCAGCCAGCGCGACGCATGGGTGGCGGGGATCGGCATTTGACCGTCAATTTGCGACAGGGTAGCAAGGTGATTCGCGCCGTCGCCTTTAGTGCTGGCGATTGGTGCGATCAACTGAATGACACCGATGGCCAGATTGAGATAGCCTATCGGCCGGTGATCAATGAGTTTCGTGGTTTCCGGAAAGTCGAAATTCATCTTGTCGATTGGCGGCCCGCGACGAGTTTGGCCGCTGTTTGAAAACGCGACGAGTTTGGCCGCTGTTTGAAAAATAGATGGCTTCACCGTGAAGGTTAATCAGGGAGGCTACGCATCGTATCGATTGGCTGTAGCAAAAGTTTTTTCGCGGAATGCCTGTGGCGACTGCTGGCATGCGTTCTGGAAGCTATGCTGGCTTCTGCAATTTCGCCACCTGAGTGAGTCTGCTATGAGATTAATGCTGATTTGTTTTGTGTCGTGTTCAATGTTCTGTAGCCTTGCGGCGAGTGCACCCGCAGTTGAGCGCCCAAACATTGTTTTGGTGCTCGTGGATGACCTCGGCTATGGTGACCTCGCCTGTTTTGGTGCCGAGGATATGCGAACACCTCACCTTGATGCGTTGATGGCACGCGGCATGCGTTTTGACAACTTCTATGCCAACTGCACCGTTTGTTCACCCACGCGAGCTTCGCTCATCACGGGTCGTTATCCTGATCTTGCCGGCGTTCCCGGTGTCATTCGGCAATGGGATAAAGATAGTTGGGGCTACCTTGATCCCAATGCGGTGACCTTACCACAGATGTTGAAAACGGCCGGCTATCGCACCGCGATGGTTGGCAAGTGGCACTTGGGGTTCACCAAGCCAAACGTTCCTAACCATCGTGGCTTTGATCTTTTTCATGGTTTCCTCGGTGACATGATGGATGATTATTACGATCATCTGCGAGGTGGTGAAAACTGGATGCGATTGAATGATCAAGTTATCGAGCCGGAAGGCCATGCGACTGATTTATTTACGCAGTGGTCGATCGATTACATCCGCAGTCAGGCTGCAGATAACACCGAGCCGTTTTTTTTGTATCTCGCCTACAACGCACCTCATTTTCCGATTCAACCACCTGATTCTTGGTTCAAGAAAGTGCAACAACGCGAGCCGCAGTTGAGCGAAAAACGGGCGAAGAATGTCGCCTTCGTCGAACACTTGGATGATGGCATTGGTCGGCTGATCGCTGCGATTAAAGATGCTGGTATCGAGGATAATACACTAGTGATTTTTTCGTCGGATAATGGTGGCTCGTTACGTCACGCACAGAGTAATGGCGAACTTCGTGGTGGCAAACAGGATCATTGGGAAGGTGGGATTCGCGTGCCGACCTGTGCTGTTTGGCCCGGCAAGATTCCGGTGAAGCGATCGCCGGAGATGGGGATGACGATGGACTTCCTGCCCACTTTGTGTGAAATCGCTGGAGCGGAGGTGACCGCGGAGATTGATGGTCGTTCACTCGCTGACATTTGGCTGTATGGTGGTCAGGGTGATCCTGAGAGGATCATGGTGTGGGTGAGAAGAGAAGGAAATCAACGCTATCAGGGGCGAGCGTACTACGCGATTCGAAAAGGTCCCTGGAAATTGCAGCAGAGTTCCCCTTTCGAACCGATGGTGCTGGTCAACATGGACGAGGATCCCCTCGAGCAAAACCCACAGCAACCCAAAGGACAAATCGCGAGCGAATTGCAGCGGGAGTTGATGCTGCACCTGCAGCGAGCTGGTCGCGTTGCTTGGCAGCCCTAGCCCAGTCTTATCGCAAGCCGGCTGGCAACCTTAAGAAAAGAGAGTTATTTATGCCTACCGCCCACCGCACCCGCATCGGGCCCTTGGATTGTATTGTCGTCGACGGCGGCGAATCACCAACGATTCCTGTTGTCATCTGCCACGGCTACGGAGCCTCCTACGAAGATCTGGCGCCTCTGTCGGGTGAATGGATTGCTTTGTTAGGCGAAAAGGCAAAGGCATTTAAGTTTGTCTTTCCCAATGCGCCCCACTCATTGGAGGCTTTGGGAATGCCGGACGCTCGCGCATGGTGGCCGATCAATATGGCCCAGTTGGCCGAGGCAGTGCAAGCTTCGCAATTTGATGAATTGCATGAACAGGTTCCGCCTGGGATCGATCATTCCCGCGAGAAACTATGTGAGACAATTGATACGCTTTGTGAATCGATTCAAGGTGAGTCTACGCCCCTTGTCATGGGTGGTTTTTCGCAGGGCGCGATGCTGACAATGGACACTGCTTTACGCGGTACGGTGCAATCACCTGCCTTGCTCTTGCAGTTTTCTGGAACGATCGTATGTAAGTCGCAATGGCGGGCTAATCTGAATCGGTTGCACGAGACTGCTGTCTTTCAATCACATGGGGAGGTTGATCCGATTCTACCTTACTCCAGTGCAGTGTCGCTGCACGAAATGTTGCGTGATGCAGACGTTGCAATCGACTTTCATTCGTTCATGGGGCCGCATACGATTGATGTCGATTCTGTACAGCGGACTGCGATCGCACTGGCAAAACTGGTAGAGGAATAGTTGGGTTGCTCAACGTTTGGTTTCTCCGGGGCGATCACCGCGTTCGCCAAGTGAGGTAATGGCAGTTTTTGTTGCGATGGCAACTGATGCAGCACTCCATCGATGAGGCTGCCGAAACTTGAATCATTCGATTCTGCTTGCGGAATCACAATTACGGCTGCGGTCTGGGCGACTGATAAGACAATTCGACGTATAACAACGTCTGGTGGGATCTCTAGGCATAGCTTTCTGGTGAATCGGAAAGCCAAGTTTCTCACCGAGTGTTTTTAGGGTCGCCTTGAATGTGGCACCGGCAATGGGTGGCAAGAGATGAATTCGCCTTCGAATCACACCAGCGTAACTTGAATGATGAAACGACTTCGTGGCCGCCGACCTGAGCGGTCGGAATACAAGGTTGAATATCAGCACGGACTGATATCGTTGCTGGATGGGGATGATGTCATGCCAATCCTTCGTCAGCAGCAGCATTGGTTGTGTGAATTAGCGAGCCACCTGAGTGTCGAGCAGATTGATAAAGTGCATGCGCCCTACACCTGGACAATCCGGCAGGTTTTTGAGCATGTGGCGGATGCGGAGCGTGTGTTTGGATACCGGATTCTTCGAGCGGCGGCGGGCGATACGACCCCTGTGAGTACTTGGGACGAGAACGAATACGCCCGCCGTCGGTTCGGACTTGGAACTTTTACCACCATTGTCAGTGAGGTTGGGGCACTTCGAAACGCGAACCTTTGCCTGCTTCAACGTTTGGTCCCATCCTGTTGGGATCATTACGCAACGGTTGATGAGCAATCGATCACCGTTAGGGCCATGGCCTGGTTATGCGCCGGTCATCTTCAACACCATCTACAGATCGTCGAACAACGTTGTGGTGTCAGCGTGCAGAGGTCGCCTTAGAGAAGATAGGGGTCGCCTTAGAGAAGATAGACTGCTGTCATCTTCATTCCAGATCGCACCGAATGGCTCGGTTTTTTCCGGCTAGTTTTGCGGCTGGCTCGAATAGTGCCAATCTAGCCAGAATCGTTTTGGTGCCGTTACGTATCGGGCAGAAGGCTCTAGAATGAGGCGAATTCTGGGCAACGCATTTTTTTAAATAGGGATTCATCGTGACTGCTGACGAGGCCTTCGATTCTTATTCGGTCAAGGACGGCTTGTCGGCCTTGTTAGGGGGTGATGTCGATCCTGTGCAGGCCGGTCTTAAGCTGCGTGAACTCGCGGAGGGATCAACCGGCCGTGGACAGGAGCTGGTTGAATCATTGGCCGCTGAGGCGAATCAGCTGCGCCAATCAGATCCGGCGATCGTTGGTGGTTTGTTGCGTTTGTTGCACATGGTCGTGTTGCAGTCTGGTCCGGAGAGTATAGGTGAGTTGGATCCAGGTCAGTTGCACCTTATTGAAAGTTCTTTGCCAGCGAAATCTCCCAACCAACACCTGCTGCAGCATCTGTACGCGATGATTCAATCCGATCAATCGCTGCGGCTGCTCGCCGGTTCTTTGCGAAACAGGCCTCCGGAGGAGTGGATAGCCGCCGCACAGGTCTTGAGTCCCTTGATGCAGCGCAACGATTGGCCGGTTGACGCACTGTATCCCGAGATCTTGGATTGCTTGCAGTCACCAAGCCTCGCGTCGCCGGTGCTCGATGTTGCAAGTTTCTTGTTGCGAAAGTCACAGGTGGAACGGCACCCGGCTGCAGAACGGCTGCCAATGTTAAATGAACTGTTGGGTGCGGTCAGTGGCCGGTTAAGTCAGTTTGAGCAAGACCCTCGGGTGCTTGGCGATAGTGTGGAGGTCGTGCAGGCAAAATTAGGTGAGGCAGTTGCTTTGGCTGTTTCTCTTTGCGACACCTTGGCACTGATCGGTGATGAATCATCGATTGGTAAATTGAACCAAGCAATCGAATTGCGACATCGGCGAGTTCAGTGCGAGGCGGCTGGTGCTTTGGCGAGATTTGGAGATGAGGTTGGAAAAAAGCGCTTGATTGAACTGACCGAGGATCCTGCCGCTCGGTTGAGGGCAATTTCTTACGCGGATGAACTCGATTTAGGTGCGTCAGTGGATGATGCCTATCGCAGTGATAACGCAACAGCAGAAGCAGAGATGGCGGTTTGGTTGAGCCAGCCACAACAAATGGGCGTACCACCGACACATGTCGAAGTGATTGAAACGCGTCGGATGTTATGGCCAAGTTTTCACGATCCAGTCGATATCGCCTTGGTGCGTTTTGAATACAACTTCGGCGATCGTGCATTTAGTAACGTAGGAATTTGTGGGCCCGTGACATTCGCAATGTCCGCAGACGTCGCCGATTTTCCCGTCGATGATATTTTTGAAATCTATGCCGGCTGGCACGCCGAGCATCCTGACATTTTCTCAATCTCGGCTGAATCATTTAACGAAGTCCAAGCTCGGATGATGGCGGCTTTTGCCAAACATCTTTCCCAATTGGGATACGAGTCGGTCGATGCCAAGCAATTAGGCTTCTTTCTAGATGAGCATGCAGGGGTATTTCAAGCTGTTCGTGATGACACCCAGTGTGTCGTTGTCACGGATGGTTTGGAAACGATCGACAAGCCAATTTCCGGACGATTGCGTCCACCGACCCCGGAGGACGTCTTCAACCTGTATAAAGGAAGAAAAATGTTGCGAACTTTCAATACCGGTTCGTGATCGGCTCCGTTCCCCCCGAGTGCAGCATGTCCTTCAATCTCGGTCGAATTACAGATTTCGAGGGTAGATTACAACGGGAGTATGTTGAATTTGCACGTCTTTGGGCCGCAGTTCGGGAAGATTGGTTGGATGACCAGTGTCGCAAATTTGAACAAAAGCATCTGCACTCTCTCGGGCCCAGTTTGAGACGTTTTACGGCGGAGCTACACGAATTCTGTGACTCTGTTCGAAAAGCGGAAGGGGATCTGCGCGATCATCACGGAGCTGGTGGCGAGTAACTAAACTGGACGAAAGGTAGTTTAGGCCTATCGAAAGTCTCTGCCTTTGCTTCGTTTCTCTGCTGAGTTGAGTTTCCATGAAAGACTCTTCCGTCGGTCCGGTAGGACTATTTGACAATCGGCGTCAGCAACGCTTGCTGGATGGGTTATCGCAACGATTGAGGTCATGTGTTGAGCAACAAGGAGATTTGCGGTTGCAACACGCCGAAGAAGTGAAGAATGAGAGTGAGCAATTAACCGACATGGTCGCTGAGACAACAGCGGAGTGCCGTCTACAACGGCGTGAAATGTTATCGCAGTGGGATCGGGCAGAAGAAGAGCTGATTAGTGGTTACGAATCAACCATCATCAACAGTCGGCAAGAATTGAATCGTCTCGCAGTCATTTTCAGACGCAAAGCTGAAGAAAAAAGGGCAACGATCAATCATAAGGTCCAGTCACGTCGGCAAGCAGTTTTAGAGCAATACGACAATCGCAAGAATCAACCTGGAAAACAGCAGCAGAAAGAGCATCGAGACATTGATGAATCCTTACGACCGATTCAAGAACATCTCGAGTGGGGGCGGGCACTCACCATTCGCCGTTTGGACCACTTACCGGATGTTGACCTGAATGAGTCACTGGGCAAAGCAATTACCTCCCATCGGCCAGAGTCGGTCAAGGAATCAATCGAAACGATTGGCCGGCTAACGCGGCAGTGTGAGAAAACGGTCAACGAGATGCAGTCCGGTGCGGCATCAAAGATTGTTGACTCGTTTTATCTGCCGGGTGGAGTCGCGGTTTTTATTTTCATCTGGGCGATTGTTGCCTTCTTTGTTGCGCCTTGGCCACCGTGGCTGTGGATGGCAGCCGGCATCATACCTGCAGGCTTTCTTGGTTTTTCAATTTACTTGATTCTGTTATGGCCTCTCAAACGCATGACGCGAAGGTTGTACCCTCAGGTCGAGCAACTCTTTCATGCGGCTGAAAAGTGTGCCGCAGCAGGCCGCGAGATCTCGAGCCAGGAAGCGGCAGAACTATCCAACGAGCTAATCGCACGTCGTGATGCACACATTGATGCGACCAAGCGGTGGAAATTAGAACAGGTGCAGGAGCTAGAGACGAATCTCAAGGCCGAGCAGGAAAAGGCTCGTGAGTCGTTGCTCTTGACATTGGAAACTGCTGACGAATCGTATTCAAAAGATGCTGCCGACATGGATCAGCGGATGCGATCTCAGGCAGATAAAGTTGCCGAGCGGATCAAACAGAAAATCGCTGATACAGATCAGCGTACTCAATCACATCGCGAAGCGAGCGCTGAGAGACGCCATAAACATCTACAGCGACTTGCTGTTCGGTTGCAGGATGGGATTCGTCGTGGCCTGCATCAAATTGAAGTCTGTCAGCAGAAAGCAGATATCCGTTTTCCAGATTGGTCCGATGTGAGGGGAGGAGAGACACCGACGGGTAACTTGGATTTCCTGCCCTTGGGATGGTTGAAGGTCGATGAGCGACTTCATTCGCTGCTCCAACCACCCTCGCTCGCGAGTGCTTCTGCTGATGGGACTGATCAGCGAGAAGCTGTCCAAGATTCAGATGGGATTCTGATGGATCTGCCCATTCCGGAGCGGATGCCTGTAGGGTTGCACCGACGATTGCACAGTGGCGTTGTGATTCGGGCGCACCAGGCTCAAATGAATCAGGCGATTGAGTTGGCGCACCAAGTTTTGTGGCGCGCGCTGACCGGTGCTGAACCGTCGCGAACCAAGTTGACACTGATTGACCCGCTCGGTCGCGGTCAGCATTTCACAAGTTTTATGGCGTTGGCGGACCACGACCCGTCGCTGGTAGGACATCGCGTTTGGACAACGGACAGCAATATCGATGAGCGCTTAGGCGAATTATCGCACCACGTTGAGGATGTGTTGCAGTCATCTTTGCGTGATCGTTTCGAGCGAATTGAGGACTACAACGAATTGGCCGGAACGATGGCCGAACCGTACCGCGTTGTGGCTGCGGTCGGTCTTCCTGAAGGATTGTCGCGGGAAAGCTATCGGCATCTCAAAGCGTTATTACAAAGCGGTCAGCGTTGTGGGATTTTTACCGTGCTTGTTTGCGATGAAGCGAAGCCATGGCCAGCTGATATGCCATTGCCGACCGGTGACAACATTGTGCCACTCTGCGTGAATGAAAAGGGTGAATGGCATCTCGATTTGGAGGGGTTAAGGGAGCTGCTGTTTGTTCCGGCTCCTGCCCCGCCAAGTGCGCTGCGCAGCGAACTCATCGAGCAGATTGGGCGAGCTGCCATCTCAGCATCCAAGGTAGAGATTCCGCTCCGAGCGATTTTGTCAGCTGACGGAGAGGGTGACGGCAATACGGATAATGGTTTGGAAATAGTGGTTGGTTCGCAGGGAGCCAACCGATCTTTGTGTTTGCAGTTAGGCGAAGGCGTTCGCCAGCATGTCTTAATCGCGGGAAAAACAGGTTCTGGAAAAAGCACGCTGTTGCATTCCGTTATTACCTCGGGCGCTCATCATTACCGACCCGATCAACTGCAGTTCTATCTGTTGGACTTTAAGAAAGGTGTTGAGTTCAAACCGTATGCCGATTTCGCAATTCCGCACGCGAGGGTCATTGGAATCGAGAGTGAGCGTGAATTTGGCCGCAGTGTGTTGCAACGATTGGATGCTGAACTGCAACAGCGGGGAGAGTTATTCCGTTCTGCTGGTGTTCAGGAGTTAGGAGATTATCGAGCGGCGACAGGCAAGACGTTGCCGCGCATTATGTTGGTCGTCGATGAGTTTCAGGAGTTGTTTGTCCGGGATGACCGATTAGCGGGTGATTGCACCATGTTGCTCGACCGTCTTGTGAGACAAGGTCGTTCGTTTGGGATGCACGTTGTTTTGAGTAGCCAGTCATTGGCGGGTGCCTACTCACTGCCCCGAGCGACACTGGGGCAAATGGCGGTGCGGATAGCGATGCAATGCAGTGAGTCGGATGCCGCATTGATTTTGTCAGACGATAATACAGCTGCGCGACTCATCAGCCGACCTGGCGAAGCGATCTACAACGATGCCGGTGGTTTGGTGGAAGGCAATCAGCCGTTTCAGGTGGCATGGCTTTCTTCCTCGGAGCACCGCGAAATGCTCAATTCGATCGCTGCTCGCGATGAGTCGTTTGCTGCTGATCTTTCGCCGCCTGTTGTTTTCGAGGGCAATCGACCCTGTCGGTGGACTTCGTCCTTGGCGGAGGCAGCAATGTCGGACGCCCAACGATTTGTTGGATTGCTGGGCGAGTCAGTGGAGCTTGGGCCACCGATCGCATTAGAGCTGTCACGCAACAATGGTCGTAACGTGCTGATGATTGCTCCACCAGACTCCCGGTCAGCCCTGATTGCGAGTGCCGTGACTGGACTGGCAAAATCTGATCCAAGACTTGAGGTTCTGTACTTCGATGGAAATCGCGTAGATGACGGTCCGTCAACTGCACCGTGGCTTGAAACAGCTAGCGTTCAGCTTCAAACCATCAAGCCACGTGACTGCGAGCAAGAAATGCGACGATTGGCTGAACTGATTGCGGGACGAGGAGATGAGTCCGAGGGAACAGCCCCAATCCTGCTCGTCATCGATCCGTTGGAGAGGTTCCGTGACTTGCGACAGGATGACTCCTTCAATTTTTCGTTGGATGCATCAAGTGGACAACTAAGTGGTGCGGCGGCATTTCAGCAAGTGCTTCGTGATGGACCTGCCGCAGGTGTCTTTGTCTTACTCATCTGTGGTTCCGCAGAAACACTTTCCCGGTGGCTACCGCGGGCATCCCAGCACGACCTTGAGTTGCGGATCTTGGGGCAAATGAATCAATCTGATTCAGCGCTGTTGATTGATTCGCCGATCGCGTCTGATCTGTCGGCGGCTACCATGTTGTTGTACGACGATTCTGACGGTCGGATTAGCAAATTCCGTCAAACAGATCTCCCCGATGCTGGGGACGTGGCCAAGTGGTTAACGTAGGCGACGTCAGTCAGCCAAGTCCATCTGGGAGGTCCGATTCTGTGGGGTGCGATCGTATTTATCAAGCCGCTGTTGTTCTGCGTTTGGTCGTCATGCTTGCGATTGTTTCCGGACGATCTGTCAACAAAGAGCTTACCGCGGCGGATTTTCCACACAATATTTTGCTGATTACGTGCCACAATCTCGGGTACGGAGACTCGCCTTGTTACAACTCAGAATCGTCGATAGTTGCCCCGAACCTCAGTCGTCTGGCTAGCGAAGGGGTTCGGCTTACAAACTTCTAGACGGCTTCCCCAGCGTCATGGACTGGAAAGACAATTGCCCGGCGTCGAGGGGAACTACAGGGTTGGCCTGAATCCACAAGAACGGCTGCTTCCGCAATTTGTTAAACACGCATCTCACCCCTACGCGACCGGTTGTTTTGGAAAGTGGAACATCGGTTTCGCACTGGGGTCTCGTCCCACAGAACGAGGGTTTGATGAGTTCGTAGGGCATGCGTCAGGCAATATGGACTACTATCGACGGCAACACGATTTGTATCGTGGGGTAGTGTCTCAGGAGACTGAGCATCTGTTTCGTGAGGGAGAATACTCGACAGACTTGTTCGCCGATGCAGCGATCGATTTCATTCAGCATCAAATTGGTAAAGGGCAACCCTGGTTTTGTTATTTGCCGTTCAATGCTCTGCACTTTCCGTCTGAGGGTAACAAGCGACCCGGTCAACCAACACGCTGGCAAGCACCCGATGATGCGTTTGAGATAATCGGCCTTTCGCCAACTGAGAAAGATCCGAGGCAACGTTATGAAGCGGTTGTGTTTTCTTTGGATCGCGCGATCGGTCGAGTTCTTGGGACATTGGAAATGAAAGGACAACTTAACCGTACGTTCATCTTTTTTATGTCTGACAATGGCGCGTTTCAACTCAATCGAAAAGGGATTGATGTAGGTCGTAACCACCCCTTAAGATCCGGAGGAGTGACCTTTTGGGAGGGTGGCTTGCGGGTCGCTGCAATGGCAAGGTGGCCACGGCATATTACGGCTGGTTCAGTGATGAATGAATCGTTATGGTCTCCCGATCTTTTGGTGGCATGTCTCGAAATCGCAAGATTCGATCTGTCGAAAGAGCTGCAGACGGACGGTTCTGGTCTGGTTTTGGATGGAAAGAATCCACTTCCACTGTTGACCCAAGGTGGTGAGTCACCACATCGTTCGTTCTCTTTTGCTTACCGGTCTCATGCGGCGCTCCGTATGGGGCGTTGGAAAATTGTCCGCGAATGACCTTCAGAAGCTTGGCAATTATTTGATCTAAGAAGCGACTCAGAAGAGTCGACGAACCTCGCCGTGAAGGAACGCAATGTTCTAAAGCAATTGGTAGCTGAACACGATTCCTGGAAGGAAAAATTGGCTGTGCGATAGATCGATTGGCGACTTGGTTTTCCACGCTTTGAGGATGCTTTGGCTTCCTGATTCTACGATGCCACGTGCTTCTTCCGGCCAACGTTTTACGGCGGATATTATTTCATCGCGATTTCTTCGATTACGTTGGCTTGCGGTTCACCAAAAAAATTCCGACAGCGACACAGCATCCCGCAAGCAACAGCCAATGAGAATACGGATCACCGCGGAAAGCGAGTGCGAACAGCACACCAAATAGCGGCGTGGCAAAGCCAAATACGGAAATTGCCGTCGCAGTATGACGGCGTAGTAAGGTTGCCTGGACAGCGAAGCAGAAGCCCCCCACGATCAAGCCCTGGTAAAGCAATGCCAGGATAACTGGACCGGTCCAAGCGGCGGCATTACTGATCGGGATCCCGTCTACGAGAAAGCAGCAGATCACAAACAATCCGGATCCCAGCAGGTGATGCCAGAAGAGAAACTTATTAGGCTCGACGCGAGCGACTGAATACTTGGTGAAGACAATTTTGATCCCCAAAACGAGCGCACTGAGAAGCATCAGGATGTCACCAATCATGGTCGGCGAGTCGACATCGAGATTCGCTGAGACCGCGGCATCGCCATTTCTCATTTGAAAAACGGTCAGTGCCACTCCGAATGCGGCCAAGCCGATTCCGCTGAGTTTCCGTGGCGTCAAATAATCTACCTTCGTAATGAAGTGCTCAATCAATGCGACCCAGCCCACGTAGGTGCTGATCATCAACACGGCATGAGAAGTGTTGGAATAATGAATGGCAAAGTTGAACAATAAGATCTGAACCAGCAGCAGTAACGCGACAATTGCAGCGAGGCGGGTCTCCTTCGCGTTCATTCGCAGCGGGAATCGGCGTAGGCAGCACCACAACCACATAAATGAGGCGGCTATCGCAAATCGGATCGCTGCCACCGCAATCGGATCCAGCGTGTCTTCGGAGTACTTGACAGCGACTGCGATGCCGCCCCACAACGCGGCAGTCGTCAGCGAGAGAGAAGCCGCGGTGGCATCGAGGGGGTCTTTCATAGCCTCGATCTTAGTTGTCACTTGGGGTGCGCGGCCAGTGGTCCAATCAAATCTACTTTCAGCAATCAGTGCTTGTGGGATGTGGCGTTTATGGGATGTGACGAAGTTCACCACAGAATGACATGAGCTTTCTTCTCGGGAACCATCGAGAATTCGAGTTTTCTTATGTCGTATTCGTTCTTTGCGTGGTCTGGGCAGTCGCAAATTGGTCTTTTTTGATGGTGCCAGTCAGATCATGATGCTTTTGATCCGTAACGCCCTGAAGCGAAATGACATCACCTTAGGCTCAAGATGGACCTTGCGTGGCTTGACTGTGGCCAATCGGTCGCACATTGAAGGACGTGACTGATCGGCTGATGCTGGCTTGGGGCGCGAGCAACGGAAGCAAAGGCGTCAGATTGAGATTGCCATCGAATTGCCGTGAGCCTTGGTTCAAGAGCATTGACCACCGCGGATTGCGAGATCTCGGATCAGTAACTAACTCGTCGTTAGATTTTCTGCGTCTCTTTGCGAGATGTGAGCTTTTTCAGGGAGGCTGGCAAATCACTTCGATGAAACTGAGCTCGCAGAGGATGCTGAAAGCTCTCGCTGAACCGTGCGAAGAACATTTGTGGGACTGAACGGCTTTACGAACACAGCGGAGATTCCCAAGTCGGTACGTAGTGATGATTGATCTAATTCGTATGCTTTTCCGGTTACCATGAGGATTGGCGTTTTTCCGAAGCGTGTTGTTTTTCGCAGTTGGTGACAGAGTTCGGATCCGTTCAGGCCCGGCATCTGCTCATCCGTCACAATCAAGTCGAAATCGTGCTGCATGCAAAGCTGCCAAGCAGCCGCCCCATCAATTGCTGTCATTACGGAAAACCCTGCGGTGCTCAAGGTGCGTTGCAGAACAAGTCGAAGGACAGACGAGTCTTCCACGATAAGAATATGGCAGCTTGAATATTTCATCGCATTTCCCTCCATGGGAGCCTATCTCAGTTGTCTCTTGCTGGTCGATCCAATCGCAGATTTTTCTCGGAATTTGGTTTTCAGTCTGTAGGCAACGTAGGGCGAAAGCTCCTTGGGCGGTCGCCGCGACTGTAGTCACTGAGGCAAATCGAAACTTGTTGCCAGAAAATCGGGCGAGTGCATCGCTATGCTGGCGGTACTGACTGGCCTTAGCGCGAATCGTGTTGATGAAACGAAGGTCACGCCCAAGCACTTTCTCGTAAAAGAACAAGCAAGCAGCCAAAGCCTGGTTCTGAGTGCTGGCAGCGACATGCTGCGTGACGGCGAGGTCCGCAAGGAAGTCACCGATTTCCCGTTCGCCATAGTGATCTAGACGCTCATCATCGAGGTGCCGAACCAAACGTCGGATCCAGCCGACGTAAGCTATTTCGGTTGACCTTGGATGGTGCAGAGTGCCAAGCGTGCGACGCATCCTTTGAATCATTTCAGGTTCCGAGCCATCG
The DNA here is from genome assembly GCA_036339635.1 of Planctomycetota bacterium. GTDB lineage: Bacteria > Planctomycetota > Planctomycetia > Pirellulales > Pirellulaceae > Rubripirellula. The sequence continues at coordinate 16,542 of JAYZAR010000356.1, forward strand.
ATGATGCCGGAGTTCCCTTCGCCCGGAACCAAATTCGAATCATTGGAGTAGACGGCTTCCCCTGAAAACTTGTCGGCAAGGGATTCGTGTCGACTGAGTTGCCGGAGTTTTTGAAGGATGGGATGGAAATCGACATCTTGCTTTCGCAAGACGAGCCGTTGATAGGCTTCCAATGCCTGGGAAGCCTGCAATCTCCGCCACGCGGGGATGTTCGAGTCGCGGAGGGACCGCAGGAAGGAAATCACATGCGATTTGCTGATTGGGATCTTGTTCTCACCCAATTGATGATGCTGCAGATATCCGGAGAGCCATTTCGGGATCCACTTCCGTTCCTTCTGGGAGAAGCGGTTCGAATCGAGTTGGCGCAAGAATTTCGCTAGCGACATGGTTGCCCCTCCCATGCGAGTACGAAGCTTTCTGAATCGAGTCTAGCAACGACGGACGGGGAGGCAAGTCAGCAAAACACACCGCTTTCTGGTGGAAGGTGTTATTCCTTGGGTCAGTTGAGGACTTTGTGTTATATTCCGTGGGTAACCTATTGGTAATTAATTGTTATCCGACTAATCCCATTCTTAAACAATGTTACTTTGGTCTGACCTTACAACGCGGTGGTTGCAATCCGACCTCGACATTCGACCGGGAGTCTCGGCACAAGAGATTGTCACATTTGAGCAGCGATACTCGGTCGCGCTTCCCCAAGACTTAAATAACTATTTCAGCTTCGTCGATGGAATGGAGGACACAATGTGTGCCGACATGTTCCACTTTTGGAAACTTGAAGAATTGCGTCCGGTGTTTGACGTTTTGAATGGCGACAATCACGACTATCCTGACCGTGACGCATACCCCAACTACTTTACATTTGCTGACTACATGATTAGCTCTTGGGATTACGCGGTGTTGTTGACCAACGACAGGCAGCAACGCGCACCAGTCAGATTCGTTACTGGGATGGATCCTCCGGGGAATGTCGCAGACGATTCATTCGCATCGTTCATGCGACGATATTGTGACGACCCGAACGAACTACTCCTCTGACAAACGTCGGATAAGAATACGATGCACACGGAGCCGCCGGCCGCGCGGGTTTTTCTGCTTGCAAGTCGATCGCCGCGGCCCGGTGATCGTTGACGTTATGTGTCTTGATGAACACCGAATCCGTCAAAATCGATTTGCTGTTTGATGTAGATGAATATCGACGCACGGGCGAATGCCCCTGGACCTTTTTCGCGTACCCAACATCACTTTCGATAGATCACGGCTTGCCACCCGACGACGACGCGTGCAGATATCTCGCCGCAATTCAATCTCGTGGAATTGAAGTTGCAGTTTGGGTTGACGGTATTGCCAAGAATACCACCTACTTCGCGTGCAGGCGTGACGACATCCAGCGACTGACAGATGTTGTGAATTCCCTCGAAACAACCGAAATGTTTGGTGAGAATTTTGCTGCAATCCGTTCCAAAGAACTGTTTGCGTTGCTCGAGAACGGAACATAACAAACCGTTGAACCGGAGCCGGAACAGCCGGGCCGGCTCGCTTCGCTCGTTCACGTTAATTCCCGGCCCGGTTATCCTAAACGTTATCCCGCTCAAAGGAGATTGCCGTGCTTTTGCCGTTTATCGCGGGCGAAATTCCAATTCGAGCGACGTCCAAGCAGTTCTCAACGGCTCTTCGGCAGCGAGTCAACCGAGGGTTTCTGAACAACCTTCCTGGGGTGCGGCAGAACTACGAATTGGTCGATTGTGGAAGTCTATCTGCAAATGTTCGTGCAGGAAATTGGTTGACTGCGATAAACGTTGGCATGAATGACTTATTTCTAGATTTGTCTGATTCCGGGAAAATCCAATATCGTTTGAGCTATTGGCGATGGACAACGTACTGCGTCGGCCTTGGGATGATTCTTGGACTCGTCATGGTCGCAATCTTTTTAACGATTGATATCAGACAATACATTGCAAATAATCCCAGCGCGAGATTGCCGGGCTTAACAATTGACCAAAATGTATACTTCGCTTGGGGCAACGTTTCCTTTTGGGGATTTGTTTGGCCTTGGATATTGGTTGTTTTGCATAAACGTTCGCTGAGAAAGTTGTTGATGAAAACAATCGCGGAAGTTGACGAAATTGCCAACGCAAAAAACACGGGATAACATACCGATGCACGCGAAGCCGCCGACAGCGCGTGTTTTGAACCAACGATCACTTCGGCGGCTAAGTGATCGTAGAAGTTCTGTCACTTGGAGGCGCCTGCCTGCAGCAACTCGAACGTTGAATCGCAATGGACCGAGGCCGAACGTCTCCTTGTTCAGGCCCTCCGCACATGGGACACGCACTTTCGTGCTGATAACGCTGATGGTGTCGCGGCGGCGCAACAGCAAATCAAAGAGATTCTCGAATGGTTCATTTGCGAGTGCCTCTCGCATGATCCATCGTCGCTTCTCGGTGGTTGGTGGTCCGATGGCGTGACCCATTTGCGCATTGGGCGTCAAAACAACCGCAAGCACACATTGCGTGGAACGACTTGGATTGCAACTGACGGGATCGCACCATTTGATTTCGACCTGACACTTGCCGACCACGACGGACAACGGTTTGATCGCAAACTGTTCCGCATCGGGCTGCTGGATGTACACGGAACTCCCGTACTCTGTGATTCAGGTTGGGCGGTTGAACGTGTTCTCGAACTTTGTCCTCGGTACAATCGGGATTGGGCAATGGCGGCCGAATTGACGCCGTCAGCAAAACGTGACAGAACAAGGTGATGCACGCGAGTCCTCGAGTTGCTGTCGGCAATGGTTACCGAATCGCTCGGACCGCGTGATCACAATCGTTCTGGGGCAAACGAGAGGTGAGAGCGTATGCAACTGCTGGCGGGAATTGCTTTGACTTTTGGGCTGCTGCTGTCACTGTTCAATTGGGCGAGCATTTTCCTCTCGCGGCCTGAGAAGCATGTCTCACCAACTCCATTATTGGGCGGCATTTTCCTTGCGGTTGGATTCCTCGGCTTTGAGCTGACTAGACCATACTGGTGGCTCGCCGCGGTCGTTGATTTCGGCACACTCATTGCGTTGCTTGCACTGCCATGGTTCATCTACGAGATGTGTTCACACAGCGACCGTAACACAAGACACCTCTTCGTCGGCACAGTCGGTGATCGAACGGTCGAAATCAAGCTATTTGAGAATCGCGATGCGGCAATCAAGATCTCGCTTGATCCACCGAGACCACACGGAGACCGAGGACATGCTGTGATTTCGTGCGGCTTTGCTGGAAAATGGGATAATGGTAGCGATCAACTCAGAATCACTGACTACGCTGGTGGTCGCGAGTTGACAATTCAACGGTCAGCCGAAGGATATGTCCTCGCTGAGACCGATCCCAATGACGACAGTCCGTCAATTTATACGATTGATGGACTGCAGGTTGCACGACGACCGACCAAGGCAGATAATCGCAGTTGAGTAACAGCCAGGTACATCCCGGCGCAAACACAAATTGCCCCCGGACAAGGCGTTGAACGCGAGCGGGCGATAACGCCGATGTTGAGATCATCATCCAATGTGCCCGCCGCGTTAACGCTGCCATTATGTGTCTTGATGAACACCGAATCCGTCAAAATCGATTTGCTGTTTGATGCGGATGAATATCGACGCACGGGTGAATGCCCCTGGACCTTTTTCGCGTACCCAACATCACTTCCGACAGATCACGGCTTGCCACTCGACGACGACGCGTGCAGATATCTCGCCGCCATTCAATCTCGTGGAATTGAAGTTGCAGTTTGGGGTGACGGCGTCGCCAAGAATACCACCTACTTCGCGTGCAGGCGTGACGACATCCAGCGACTGACGGATGTTGTGAATTCCCTCGAAACAACCGAATTGTTTGGTGAGAATTTTGCTGCAATCCGTTCCGAAGAACTGTTTACGTTGCTCGAGAACGGCACATAACAAATCGGTGAACCAGAGCCGAATTGGCCGCAAGATTGGGCCTTTGATACACTCGTGATTTGGGCTGAACTCTCGGCCCGGTTACCTAATACGTTATATGTACAAGCAGCCGCAAGTGACGCGACGTGTCACACTACTATCGATTGGCATCGTATGTATTCGGAAAGCGAAAGGCCGTGGTTTACCTGGGCATTTGTGAGCACGCTACTAGTCTGCGTCGTCATCTATGCGCTCTGGGGGTCGAAGGTTGTCGAGCAAGGTTGGGGTCAGGCCGGCGGAACACCGTTTATCATGACCCTTATTCCGACCGTCGGCGTCCTTGGCTTTTTGATATGGTCCTCATGGACCTACTTCATCCATACAGACGGATTCGGCCTCCAGTTCGGATTCAATGGATGGAACAAACGTTTTGACTATTCGGACATCATCGAGGCGAAACGGGTTGACATTCGCTGGACACATTGGGGAGGTTTCGGCTGGCGTTGGCGTCTCGGCCGTATTGCGTACATCGTTCGCAACGGCCGTGGCGTTCAGATTGCTACCAACCACTCAAACCGCTCGTACGCTTTCAATTGTCGCGACTGCGACGCGCTGCTGACCGCGCTTGGCAGAGCGGGGGTGCCGATCACGTCACCTGCTGCCGTCCCCCAGGCCGGCGAGCGCGTGGTGAAGGAGTGCACATAACAAGACATTCCACCCGAGTCGCGTTGTCGGGACGTTTTCAAATGGACAATCAGTCGTCGCGCCCGAGTGAATGTAGACTTTATTTTCTACAGCAGCAGATTATGAAGATTCCTAAGCCTCTCACGCTTGTCGTCTCCGTTGCGATTGTCGTGTTGTGTGGATGCAACTCGAAAGAGACGGCTGCTCCCCTTGCTGCCACAGAATGGCGTAGCGAGAACTTCGATATCTCAGCCCCTTTGGGCGATGGCTGGCAGAAATCGCATGTGAGCTCTTCCGGAGATACATTTGACCGGCCAGGAAACCTTTTGCAAGCCTTCTTGAAATCGTCCGGGCCGTACAGCTATATCATCAAAATAGAAAAAGATTTGCCGCTGGATCAACTTCCGTTTGAAGATTATCTGGATGCCAATCGCACACAGTATACGTCTCATCCAGCGTACGAATTAGTTGATGAAGGCGATGTCGATTTTCACGGTCGCAAATTTCATCGATTTCGCCTGAAGATCGACGGGGCGAAAGGTCCTGCGGCGATGTTTGCTCACATTTTCCGCGATGGGACAACTCTCGTTAGCGTACAATGGACATTTCCAATTGGAACGGATGGCCAAATTACCGTTCCCGATGCGATCACGCGATTTGACGAACGGGTGGCAATCAACCTCTTGGCACAGCCGAACGAATGAAATAACCATCGCATCCAACGGAGCCGGCGGTCGGGTCGGCCTTGAAATTGAGACTTCTCGCGCCGGCCCGCTGATGCGTGTCGTTATCCGAACTGAACTATGTCACCACGAGACGACAGATGGGACAACCTCTCGGAAGATGATTGGTCGCGATTCGCAAATTGCTGGCGATCTGGCGAAATTAACCTGAAACGCCAACCGAAACTCCACTCTCGCGGAATGAACTGGATAGTCTATTTTCGAGCCTTGGCACTAAAGTAACGCCGGATGTTGTTGCGGTTTATTCAAATACAGGTGGAATACCTGATCGCTATCCCGACGTTCGAAGGTTCGAACTCTGGGGACGAGAACGCCTCATTTGTGAAAATACAGAATCACGCTGGGATTATTGCTGGATCGCAGACTGGCTAATCTCGTCGCATCTCTATGCCGTCAAACCAATCGACGACGAACATTCTGCTGTCTACATTGATTATGTATGTGATCGCGAAACACCACCGGGATTTTTGGCTGCGTCCGTATACGAGTTTGCAGAAATGCTCTTGATGGATCCTCCATCCGTTGGTGTGGTTCTTTGAAACTACCACGGAACGCGACATAACAATATGTTGCACGCGAAGCCGGGCTTGCGCGCGTTTTGAAAATGGTTCATCGTTCGTCCCGGCTCGGTGTGCATTGCCGTTATGCGTCAGAGAGTGACTGAATGTCGAACATCCCGGATCAGTTTGATGAGGCAGTGGCCCGATTCGGAGCGTTCCTTCAAGACAATGGTCACACTGGAGATATCCTCTGGGTGTTTGCGGATGACCTAACGTCGCGTGCAACTGACACATGGGTCCGATGGCCCACTTCTGACAACAACCGTGATAAGACACGACAACGATACGAAGCGCTCAAGAATGGCAACGGTATACGACTTCATGCGCGGTGCCGAGTTTGCGAGTTCATCTGCTCTACAATCGCGGGTCCAAAACCAGATGATGCTCAGACTGGGCGATTCATTTCAGGGCTCACATTATCAGTCACAATACCACTCAGTGAAGCAAAACCAGTTGATTCTCAATCGCGGTGGAAGCAACTGCTGACGGAAAATGGAATTCCCCCAACATCAGGGTTGGCTGCACTCATCCACGAAGACGCATAGCGATACACTGCACAGGAGTTGCCGTCCAGGCTGAATTTTGAATCGATATCGCTGGCGGTAAACCGGTGATAGTGGTCATTATGTTGCTCTTAAATACCAGAGAATGTTGTTGTATTCGGTGTGCCATCAAACCTTGATTTGAAATATTTTACAGGCGTCGAGTGCACTCAGGTTTGCCTTGGCCTACATCAAGTCCAGATCCACTTTACGAAAGCTGTGTCGATCTCAATTGAAGGTCGCTGGGAACTTCGCGATTCAAATGGTGAGATGCTAGACGAAAGTAAAAACCCAAAGCAGCAAGAATGCATGCGACTTCATGTGATCGTTGGGAGAATTGTGGTTGACACTAGGATCGCAGCACCAAAATCAATCATCATCGTTTTTGACAATGGACTTGTTCTTGAAGTATTCGACAGCTCACATGAATTTGAATCATTTCAGATTCAGCCAGGAGATATAATCGTCTGATCCGTTGCCCACAAGCAAACCGGGATGCAACATAACAAAGCGTTGGACCGAAGCCGTTTTCGGTGTACGATATGTCTTCGCGGGGATGATGCTGCGCACCATTGTGTCCCCGCTCGACCAGATGCAATCCTTTCTGGCGGCTCGTTCAACTTGTGCGTTACTCGTGCTAAGCTGATGGTATGCGGTCGACGCCATTGTCCCACTCGAACCGGAACACGATTCGGAAGATCACCCTTTCGGAAGAGGGCACAATGGACGATTATGATCGACTGTCACCCGAACAACGAGTCTTGATGGTTTGGCCACTCACGTTGACTGCGTGGAAGTTAAAGGATCCGAATGTCGTTCAACCAAGACTTTCGCGACATGTTGGTCGCATTGAACGACGCTAGTGTCGACTACCTGGTGGTTGGCGCGTATGCAGTTGCCGCACATGGTTTTCCGCGGGCCACAGGCGACCTTGATATCTGGGTTCGCGCGGATCCCGAATCGGCATGGTGATTCAGTAAATGGCGGATAACCATTGCGTGCACGCGGGGGCCCGTTGGTATGTTTACTCGAATTGAATCTCAACGCACGGGCACCGGTGACACTGGCCGTTCTGTTGCTATCCAATGCCAACGCTCGAAGAACTCGAGAGCCAAGTCTGGCCCGTGCCCGAGCTCGACTCGCACCTCATTTCCACGTGCCATCAGCTTTGCAGAAACCGATCGAAGACTTCACTTCCGAAGATCTCCGGATCATGATTGGGCGGAATATCGGACTGCAGTTTCTGATGCCCACAGTGGTCACTGCCCTCGAAGACAATCCGCTTGCTGAAGGCGATTTCTATCTGGGCGATCTGCTCAAGAATGTGACGTCAATTGATATACCATACTTAGATCGGTAACCGAAATACTTGTTCGAGTTATCTCGGTCACAGTACGGACAATTGACTCGCTACAATCCTCCAAAGACGATGTTGACCTACTCAAATTGTTTCAACGTTTCGCTGACAAATACGCAACACAACAAGGTGATGCACCGGAGCCGGTTTTGCCGTATCGGTCGCGGCCTTCGTCGTGCTGCGCGATTGTACCTGGCTGCGGCCTCGGGCATGATCAAACGCTGGCCCGGTTACGCTGGTCCCTATCCGCCTTGTTTGAATTAACGCCGCCGTGTGTTCAATGGCCATCATGATTGATACTGAACGCGTAATTACCCACATCCCATTCGATGCAGATGAGGTAGATACCGTTGATTTAGATCAATACCTTACAGATGGTGGGCAAATCATTGACACTCTTGAGGTGGAATGCGTGGCAGAGTGTCGCGGTATTCAGGCATTCGGATTTACACCCAAGGCGGTTCGACTTGCGGCAACGAATTTCGGAACAGCAACAATGGTTGAGGGATTTGAGCGTGCAATAGACTGTACCTGCAACGAAGAGTCTGACTACTTCGTTAGTAGCAGGCTAAATCAATTCATGCACAAGGCTGTGGTTTTGGAATTACTCGAAAATATCATTGATTGTGTCGCTACATCTGAGAATAGCGGATAACAATGCATTTGACTGATGCCGTCACATCGTGGGGAATCTCGCGGGATGTTGGCATCGTCACATTCTATCCCGCTCAAACACTTGCGAGCTTATTTACGGCTTCGGTCTGTTGAAGGAATTCGAAATGAAAATTCGGATCAAAACCTTTTATGTCCTTTGTTTCGCGTTCCTTTGTTTACCGCTGTCAGTAATCGGACAGGATTCCTTCGTTAAATCCGCGGCAGTAGACTCCGCTGTCGCAGAGCAAATGAAACAGCAGAGGTTGGTTGGAGTCGCAATCGGAATCATTCAGAATTCAACGGTTGTGTACACGAAGGGCTACGGGTTTTCGAATTTTGAAAGTCGTACGCCTGTCAACGAAAGTAGTGTTTTTAACTGGGCTTCCAATTCGAAACCGGTGATGGCTGTTGCAGCGATGCAGCTTGTCGAAACCGGCCAGCTGGATCTCGACCTTGCAATCGAGAAGTACCTACCTGACTTGCCAGATCATTTGAGTGCTGTAACAACCCGTCAATTGCTATGTCATCAAAGTGGAATCCCGCATTACTCCAACGGCCGCATCGTCCCTTCGGAAAAACGAATAACCGCACGGCAGGAACTTGATCCATCTATTTCAATTCATCGTTTTGCGCTTTCGCCGTTGATTTTTCGTCCCGGATCAAAAACGGATTATTCATCCTACGCATATGTCCTTTTGTCGTCCGTAGTTCAATCTGCTGGGAAGAAAAAAATCGAGACACAGCTTGTTGAGCGAATTGGGCGGCCGCTCGATCTCAAATCCTTTCAACTTGACCTTCCATTCACGGGTCAAAAGAATTGGGTCATCGGTTACAAAATTGCCAACGGAGCACCGGAACCCATAGAGGACTATGCACACTTTTGGAAACATGGAGCTGGTGGCTACAAATCTGACGTCCGCGATTTCGCAAAATTTGCTAGCGCACTGGCCAACAAACAACTGATTAATGAAAAAACAACGACAGCAATGTGGACAAATCAAAAAACTGTTGATGGTGTGAAGTCAAACTACGGCTTAGGTGTTGTGGTCGAAGGCGAAGGGCGTTCACTAAAAATCTCTCACAACGGATCGCAAGATGAAACAAGGACGCGAATGGTCCTCTATCCGAATCAGGGCCATGGAGTAGTCGTTATGTGTAATACCCAAGGCGCGGTGCCCGGCAGAATAACAACGGCAGTTTATTCCGCAATGAATAGCAGATAACAAATCGGTGAACCGGAATTGACTTGCCTTTCGGTTTTTTATGGTCGTTTCTTTCGATTTGAATTCTCGGTGTGCCAATGTCAACGCCGTTGGCCCGGCAACCCGGTTACCTCAAGCGTTCGGCTTTAGTCGCGGCCTCTAAACACGTGATGAAAGGAGGATGAGATGAGTAAAGAGAACAAACACCGTTTGTTCATTGGTCTCTATGTGGCTGCCTCGTGCGTCGTCACCCTGACACCCATGGCGCTTGCGCTGCATCCAAAGTGGATCCCCGATAAAGCTTCGCTCGACGACGAACCACCGCGAATGGTCAGTGCGTTTTTCGGCTTGGATAACGAACTACCCCGGCGACGTCCGCGCTCAACGCCAGGCCGAGACGGGATGCCCGTGACATTTTCTAGGCGAGTTGAGGAGCCCATTGAACCTGCTGCATTCACGATTGTCACTCGCTCAGGAGCGAGACACCAACCTGCTGTTGCCACCACCCGTCCAGCAAACGATGCGGCGAAGCGGCACACCGTTTTGCTGATCGGTGAGCTGGGTGATGAGCCTGATGACCCGCCCGTCAAAGTTGAGGTGACCGGCCATCTGACGCTAGCAGGGGGTGCCGATGCGCACGGCCTGTCGGTGGCAGTGACTCCACTGGCGGACGGACCCTCACTGGTATTGGCGTATGTCGCCAACCCCGGAAAAATCGAGGGTAAGCATCCACCAGGCACGAAACAGATCATTGTTGTCGTGTGGGCCGGTGGCGTGCGTCCCATGCCCGGCGTAAAACACGAGAAACATCGACGTGGATACTCGGTCGCCACGAAGGACGGCGATGTCGTGCCCATTGACGTTGGAGACTTGGGAGACAGAGACAACTACGAGCACCTCTATCTAGACACGGAAGCTAAGCCTCTGCGTGTAACTATGAAGAGCGGGATTCTGATGGATCCACGGGACGATCCGAATCCAGCCACGAGCGTGGAAGTTGCGGGGGCTGTACCGGTAGACTAAATAGGTATATGCGAGGGCAAATACGCCTGGCCATCGGATGCACCGAAGTCGGCAAACAGGGTGACATTGGTACCACAACGTCCCTCGTGCCGACCCGGTGATCCGTAAATCTTGTGCTAGAAGTAGGGTTGAGTGATGAACAAGAAAAAATGGTTGAGCAAAGGAGGCTCGCTCCTTTGCATCGCGTTATTGGTTAACGCTGCCGGCTCCATTGTCGGTAATCCCATGGATGGCGTGTTTTCCGAGGTCAAGAAGCTTACAGGATACGAAAGACGGGACTTGCTGTGCCTGTCTGGAGGTTACTCGTACAGCCTTTTTGGGCGAAGTGCCAAGGCTGAGTTCCAAACCAAGGGAGAGGACGATGGCAAGACAATTCGCATCTCTGTCCACAAACCTTTGCATTTGCTTCCGTGGCAAGTTCGGGCGTTCGAAAGCAATTCGTTGGGGCACAATTAGGTTGCTGCATCCGTATTTGCATAAGGCCGTGTTTCGCTTGCCTTTGCCAAAACGGTGGGCATCACGTTATCCGCTAATGTAAGCAGCGATGGATGACGCCGACCGGCCCGATTTCCTGAATCGAATCACGGCATAACAAAAAATGCACCCGAGTCGTGAAGGGGTGCTGGTTGAAAATGACAATCACTTGTCGCGACCGGGTGATTTTGGGTCGTTCGCTGGATATGGCACATCTGTTCGTACTCCAAGCAAGCGACGCTCCGATCGCGGTGATCCTGCGACGCGGTCCATCGCGCTGGTACCACATCATCCGATGGGACACTCGGACCGACGAATTCACGCACGGTTCATGGATTAAAGGCCGCATCTACGAAGACAGGTGCGATGTTTCGCCGGATGGCGAATTGCTGCTTTACTTCGTGCTACAGGGATCGCGATTCGACAACTCGTTAACCCATGCGTGGACTGCGGTTAGCCGTGTACCTTACCTTCAAGCGCTGACACTGTGGCCCCAGGGTACGACCTACGGTGGTGGCGGTCGATTTATCAACAATCGAACGCTCGCGTTGCGATGCGTTTTCGATTCGCCTCATGAAGATTTTCCGCTCAACGGACTACAGGTTGTGGATGCGGAGACTCCTGTTCACTCTCGCGGCGATTTTGTGCCTGACACAGATTGGTCTGGGGTCGATCACAGTGGACGCACCGTATTCTCACGGGGCCATTCTCTGTACGCGCGATCCGAAGCAACGGATATACTCCTGGCTGATTTCTCAGATTTGCATCCTGATCCACGACCGGCACCGGAAGATGCCGGAGACCTACCGTCCTAACAAGCAGCGAGCCATCTGATGCAACGGAGCGGCGGTGGAGACGTTTCTTCGATGGTGCGTGAACGTCCGCCGCCCGGTGACGGTGGTCGCTATTCCTCTGAACTTATGCGGGATGCTTACCAACGATTTTTCGTCGCCTCTAACACCATTCCCGCCGATTTTTTCGAGTTTGGGCTGAACGAGATAATACACGTCCCTTTGACGAAGCTGCCGCCGAATAGACTGGGCTGAAATCACGTATCGAGAACGGTGACGCGGTTACGATTCGCAGTTTCGGGGGAAACGGGTTGAACTCCCATCTTTTTGTGAACCTGTACGCGTCAGTGACAGGCAACCAAAACATCCAGATCGACAGCACCAATCATGCGGCACCGACAAAACGACTGCGTGATCTAACTGGAGACTCGAAAACGAAGAAACGTCGCTGTAAGTTCGTTAGGAACTACTTGTTTTCCCATGTATTCGGTCGGACGTAAAAACCATTTGCGCTCACAGCACCATGGAACATTGTCTATTTACCGAAAATAGTTGATCCATTTACCGGACACGAAGTGCCCGGTGAACGTTCAAAATAATTTCCACGTCAGCTCCAAAGACATAATCAGAGAATATTTCTCGAGATGATTCAAGATTTCAATCGAATAGTTACCAAGGCTGAATTACTTGGACGCTTGCAGAAATACCTTGCGGAACTGAGGGAAACACCAAAATGAATCAAAGATCAGATCTGCAATCGGACACAACCGATAACGATAACTGAGGAATAACAATGTGTTGCGTGCGTATCCGGCAAGCGCGCGTGTTTTGAAGTGACGTTTTCCGTTCGGGCTCAGTGGACCCTGCCGTTCGACCTTGAAGTTAACTAACGAATCCCTATTCGGAAGTGCTGATCATGAAAACGTTACTTACGATGACTTTGGCTGTGGTTTTAGCATTGGCAACTAGTCCTGCGAAAGCAGCCGACTTACAGGAACCGGTGGTGCTGAAAGGACATACATCGGGGGTGTTAACTGTGGTTTGGGGGGACGATGGCAAGTCGTTAGCAACTGCAAGTGACGACCGGTCGATTCGGATCTGGGATTCGGCCACTGGGAAACCACTAGCGGACGTGCCAAAGATCACCCGCGCAGGATACGGCAGTCCGGTCGTCGCCTTCACCACGGATCTCAAGCTCGTGGCAGTCAACTATTGGGGTGAGATCACGATCCGCACTTCACCCGACAACAAGTTGCTGACCAAGATCGACCCGATCCTCGATCGCGGACACAGGTCCGCCTTCCGTCCGGATGTCTTCGCAATGGCATTTAGCCCCGCTGGGAAGTGGCTCGCCACGGGCGGATCGACCGCCGCAGTGGGCGGACGGCATGGGTTGCCCGGCGGCATCGTAATCGTCTGGGACACTGAGAGCGGAAAAATCGTTTACCAGTCGGACAAGCTATCGACGGCTGCCAGTTCCGTGACTTGGAGCAGGGATGGAAGGCTGCTGGTTGCGGGCACCAGCGGAGCTGGCGGGGAACTGCAAGAGGCGGGTTAAGTCTGGATATGGGATGCCGAAACACGCAAGCCCTTGCATCGCTTCTCGGTCAAGCCCGAGACGAAATACGGCGAGTGGGCGTCGGCCGCCAACGTTTCGATCAGTCCCGACGGAAAACGCGTGGCTGTTCCTGTAACGTCCAGCAGTCGCGGAGCCCCGGCGGGCATTATCATTGAGGACACCGGGGCGGCCGTGCGAGTATGGGAGTTGGAAACCGGCAAGCATACAGAGCCGGTCAAGCGTCTCAAGATGGCAGTCCAAGCAGTTGTGTTCAGCCCCGACGGCAAGCAGCTAGCAACGGCCGGCGGCGACAACGTCGTGCGGGTGTGGGACTTGGATACAGGAAAGCAACTCGCTACGCTGCCGAGCCAAGGCCGGGTCGAAGCGGTCGCTTTCAGCCCAGATGGCAAATCCCTGGCGGCGGGCAGCAAGGACGGAACGGTTCGGATCTGGGTAATTCCCACCACCAATTGAGCAGACGCCGAACCAAGTGTTGCACGCGAGCGCGCGGCGACGTTGCTTTCAAGTTGATCGGCAAACGCGCCCGCCGATTGGACTTGGTCGTTGTCTAGCTGTGATTCCAATCAATGAAAATCTCGTTTTTCAATCTCCTTGCAGTGACCACAACGATTGGAATGGGCGTTGCTTTGTACACCGAGCATGCTCGAAATCCGATGTGAGGCTGAGTTGAAATCTACGCATGAGCGAGAGTTGACAGAGCAAGAAAGCGGCTTGGCGGTACAACACAACGTTGAGCATTTGCTTCGAGACAGCTATTATCTGACACAGAAATTTGTCCATGCTGACAACGATTTTGCTTCGCTAGCGAATATTCTCGATCACGCAAAGTTTCTTGACAAGCAAGCCGACCTTCGTCGCAGCTATGGCGAGCAGGCTTCGATCGTCTTGGCGGCAGCACTGCTGAAGCAATTGAATTGCGTTAGTGTCGACGACTATTTTAAGTTGTATGAAAAGAAAATGAAGATGCTCGATATGGATGGCAAATATGAGCATTTCCGACTCGGTGAGCCTGCCTCTGACAGACGTAAACGGCTAAATGAGTTCTTAGGCCGGACGCTTGAGATAAAAACGGAGATTGAAATTCACCATGGTGAAACAGTATTACTCAGGTAGTGAGCCGTATAGTAATACGATGCACGCGACGCCGGACTTGCGCGTGTTAATTGAAGTAAGGATCTCCGTTCCGGCTCGGTGATCGTAACCGTTATGCAGTAGAAGGGTCGGAATGAAAAAGAACGATCGACGGGCGAAAATGATTCTTGTTGCCGCTGTGCTCACCACGATTGGGTTTGTGGGATGCGGCGATTCATCGAATAGTGATACGAATATGGCAGCACGGGACACGATGGCTCAATCGCAGCCGGAGTCAGCCGATGAATCAACGCCGGACTCCGCTCCCACAACAACTGTGTTCGAATCGGCATCCACTTCAGCTCCAGATATATCGCTAACCGACGCCGCCGTTTTGGGAAATGTCGAAGCAGTTCGGCGGCATATCGCGGCGGGCACCGACCTGAATGAACGAAATCCTGAAAGCGGATCGACGGCCCTGATTGCTGCGGCGTCGTATGGGAAAAACGCAACCGCAAGCCTGTTGATTGAAGCCAACGCTGATCTCGATGTGAAAAACAACGAAGGCTCCACTGCACTTCATACCGCTGCTTTTCTGTGTCGCACGGAGATCGTCAAAGCACTTCTCGCAAAGGGCGCGGATCGGAACGCGCGGAATAACTCAGGTTTAACAGCCCTTGATTCTGTGGCCGGGCCTTTTGAGGACGTAAAGCCAATCTATGACCTCATACAGGGCATTCTCGGCCCTTACGGTTTGGAACTGGACTACGAGCGCATCAAAGATACACGTCCAATGATCGCCAAAATTCTCCGCGCGGAATAGCGAAAACTGCAGAACGAGCCGTTGCACAGGTAGCGGCGAATCGGGCTGGTTTTGAATTCAACGTCACTTGGCTGCCGCCGGATTGCCAGTGTCGTTATTGTCCTGCGCCGGCAGATTTCGCCGAGGTTCGCACATCAAAGCATTAAAAAAGTGAATATAGCGACACACAATGGTAGAGCCGCGTGGCAGTTTTCGGCATTTCTCGCGTTAACATTCGGTGCAATGGCGGTGTGGCCTATGCTCGGCATAGCCGTGAGTTTTTCAATGTTCGACAAGATTTCAGAGGCGGTGCTGTTCTTTGGCGGATTTACTGCACTGCTTCTCTTGCCCGTATACGTGATTCTTCCCCTAAGCGAGACCGCATTTGGAATTGCCATCATCGCAATTTGGCTTTTTATCTGGATTGGCTGTTCATCGTGGTTCACGTCTGGTTCGCGTGCACGGAGTGCACAGACCACCGTCTTGGCCGTACTGTCCGGCATCTCGCTGGCTCAGTCGGCACTCGCTTTTTTGATGATTCTCGGCAAGAGCGTATAGACTCTGTGGACCGATTGCAGCATCACAAACTGATGCACGCGAGCGGCAA
This sequence comes from Planctomycetota bacterium, assembly GCA_036339635.1. Classification (GTDB taxonomy): domain Bacteria; phylum Planctomycetota; class Planctomycetia; order Pirellulales; family Pirellulaceae; genus Rubripirellula. The sequence goes on from JAYZAR010000356.1 coordinate 32,562, forward strand.
AGTCGGGTGTACATAAGTGGACAATCGTTCGTCGCCGCCGGGTGATTTGTGTCGTTATCTGAATAAAGTGGTGACATGGCCAACGTTTTTTCACTGGAACTAGCGATCTACTTTGTTTTGCCACCTCTTTTGCTTTTCGTTGCAGCGTTTTTCTCTGCTAACTTATTCGTCCTGATCGCCCAGACGGTGGTTGAACGCGATATCAAACGTGACACCGGCGTGACCGCGATGGCGATATTGATTGGGGCGACGATGTTTGGTTCGCTTATCACTTACTGGGTGACTCAGCGTCTTTCAGTTGCTGTCATCTCAGCGCCCGCAATCTTTTTTACTGTTGGCGGGATTGCATGTGGTCGACTTCTTCAAGACCATTGCTATGCCTGTACCAAACGACGTTTCGGTCCGATTGGTCTTCGACGAGTGTTTGTGGTTTCCGCCCTTTTATCGGCCTGCACGATCGTCCCGATTTCGTTCGTGGCTTGGTTTGTTACGCAACCGAAATGAATAATCTCATTTCCCACCTTGTTTGTAGTAAACCGTGCGACGAATCTTCCGACCCATGACGGTTGATAACCATCGAATGCACCTGAGTCGGGCTTGCGAGCGTCTCGGCAACGGTTTATTCAACTCTCCCGGCATGGTGATTGCGGGCGTCCACCTTCTCAAGCTCTTTGAGCTTTGTGGCCTGATCGACCACTCAACCACCATACTCTCGCCGCCAGCGGTGGTCGATCTGCTAGGCAACACCAAGCTGCTTGGAGAACTTCTGCGATCGACATTCCCTGGGCGAGGGCCACCTCGGCTTCCCGAAGCTTGTGAATACCCGCCTCGGCTCGATCACCTTTTTTTGGCCTGATTGACTCTCCCTCAAAAAGCGTCCAGTACGAAGGAAACCAACTCCACCGGTGGACTCGGATAAGGGGGCAACGTTAACGAACTTGAGTGACCAATCGGTGGATTTCTGATCCTCGGATTCGTATCTGCCATTGCTGCTATTATGGTCACTGTTGTTGGTTCAACCGTCCTCGGAATTCTCACATGGGCGGTTGCCAATCCGATTTAGACGGCAATTTGAGCTTAGGTTAGTCAAACGACGAACTAAGTGGTGCGACGGAGAACCCAAAAGCGAATTCCCTGGTCAGAACTTTTCCGTTCGTCTCCGGTGACCACAAGTATTCTGCCGCAGTGGTTCGGTGGCACCTTGTCCCGATGGTGCGAAGACGCAGTGTCAGGTAGCGGACACAGAACTCACGGTAACAGGAGTCAGTTAGATGAGATTTTTCATTTCCTGTCTGATTTTTATTGGACTCACGAGTGGTTCCGCCATAGGGCGGGACAATGCGCTGATCGTGTATGGCAAGGTTCCTGACGCCAAGGCATCAGATCAGTACGCCCTCGCGGTCAGGTCGTCAGGAAAAGAAGAGCCGTGGCGAGATGCCTTCGCATTCATAACGAGATGCAAGACTGGAATTCGGGGCGAAAACGGTTACTTTCCTCATCTGAGTGGTTGGAGTCATAGCTACATCAACATCGAAATGGGTGAGCCGGTTGAAATTCAAATAAGAAAGGTCAACGGTCAACCGATTCGAAAAGCAATCGTTCGACCGCAGCGCAAAGTGCGTTCCTGTGTTGTGCGCGACGGAAAAGCATACGTCACACTCGACAAGCCATGCCAAGTGTCAGTCGACATCGACGGGCAAATGGAAGATCACGACACAGGCAAAGGATACACGGGGCCTCCCATTCACTCTTTAACGGTTTTCGCAAACCCACTGATGCGAGACCGTCCCTCCCTCGCTGACCCAACGGTATACGCGGTCAAACCGGGAGAAAAAGCACCGAGCGATGGGCCTTGGGAGACTCTCTATTTTCTCCCTGGCGTTCATGACATTGGGGTTGCCTTTCCGCTTCATGCAGCAAGGAACTACTACATCCCCGGTGATGCAATTGTTTACGGAACGATGAGTAATCATGAGCAATGGAACGACGGCCACGATATTCGTGTGTTTGGCTATGGCACGCTTTCGATGGCAAGGATTGCTCATCCCAATCATGCTTCTCCACGCCCCATTCGAGCCAATCTTCATAACTCGATTCGCATTGTAGGAGCGAGAAACTCATCCGTCGAAGGCATCACAATCACTGATCCAGCCTACCATTCGTTAATGCTCATCGACGCCCACCGCCCCGATCAACCGACAATGATTCGTTGGGCAAAGATCATTGGCTGGCGTGTGAATGGCGATGGTATCAATCCATTTGAAAACTGTTTGATTGAGAATTGTTTCATCAGAACACAGGACGATTCCACATATGCAAATGGTCTGGGAATACGCGGCGTGACATATTGGAATGACTTCAACGGCTCAACATTTGTTCTATCGTCTCTTCCAAATCGAAAGCTGATCATAGAAAACTGCGACGTGATTTATGCCCGAGCTGGCTGGGACAAATGGAGCGGCGGGCGGCTGTTCAACATGCGGGGTGAAGGCAAGGGAGCGTGCGGCGAAGGTGTCGTGTTCCGCAATATTTTCGTCGAGGATCCTCGCCCGACCTTGCAGCACTTTCTGATTGCGATGCAAGGCTTACAACCCTACTTCGATCCCGGTCAGGCACGTGGTGCAGGTCACCTTGCGGGCGTCGTTTTTAAAGATATCGAGATCGCTGCAGCAAGCGTGTTGGGTCAACCTGACACACTGTGGGGTGCCCCACAGGCCAAAATTATGAAATTGACCTTCGACAATGTTTTGATCGGAGGTAAGAAGATTTCTTCCATTGAGCATTTTAAACACAACGAACAAGTTGAGAGCATAAGATTCAAATGACCGGATTCCCAATAAGACGACTTTCTGTGACCAGTCTACCGAGGAACCTTTCGACGACGTTTCCGGACACGTCACCTGTCTGGTGAAAGTTACCGAACTCAATTGCAGCGTCGACGCGATCAATCGTCAAGTGAACAGGGTTTGCCCTGTTGCCTCTATCCTTGGAGTGATTCTCAAAGTCTGCAACGTGGGACGCAAGTGGCGTTTGTCGATGCTGCTTGGCAGGGATCAAGGATGCCCTCGCGTTCTTGCTCCGCTTCTCGTTCTAGTTTCGCCGCGAGTTGATGCGTTGCCGATTTTTCAGTGTATCCTGCCACTCGTTCCCAAGCACCATCAGCGCTTTTGTACTTCACGTACCACTTCGATAGCCTTCGCGTCTCCTTCGTTCCTGTTGCTCGATCGGTGTACGAGTAAGTTGGTTTATAGACGGATGCTATTGTCGGTGTTCTATGCCCGAGTGGCTGCGTATGCTGTTTGGTTCTTCAACCGCCTCGCGGCGTTTGCCTTGGCTTGAGTTCAAGATCAAGAATCTCGCAGATTCTCGCGAACGTCTTTAACTTGAAGCCTCTTTAGCCATTGATGAATTTATGAAGGTTACCACGGTCAATGTTGAGTTCGTTCGCCAGGTCGCCTGACGACTGCGACATTGCACGGCCGCGCGACTCGCAACGCAACTGTTCGACAACTCCAAAGTCGTTCACGGACTGACAGCTTCCTTGCCTAAGTCACTCGTGAAGTCATCATTGATCGCAATGCACGGCGTTGTCAACGTGATAAAGGTTAAATGCATGCTCTTAATTTGCTCTATGGTTCGGTTCTTCTGTGTCGCCGCCAAGCCGAGGCTTCGTGGAACCCGAACCGACTTACTGGTCACTATTTTCGAATTTTTTTCACAACTCAGGATTTTGAATAAGTAGGTTGTAGATGAAACATAGAGGTGGTTAGGGGACAGTCTGAGAAGTAGTAGCAGTACGCTTTCGGTAATTGATCGCGAGCTTCTGCAACTGCCCAGTTGTGACGTGCTGCTTCACCACAAGCTGGCGTGACGCCAGTAACTTTCGCACGCTCGACCAGTGGCACATCACCCGCTTACAAGCTCCAGGTCCGACGCGGCGGCCTTCGCTGGGCCTGGTCGCCTTTTTCGTCGAGTCGTTCCCAAATGGTTCGTGTTGGGCACCCAACGAGCAGCCAGCGTTCAACTTCGTCGTTTCGCCAACGCAGTAAGCGACCCAAGCGGACGGGCCTGGGTATCTTCTCGCTGGCGTCTCACCCCGTCACGGTTCGTTCACACACTTCGAGTATGTTTGCAGTTTGACCACGAGATAATAGCCTTGGTTCCATGTCAAGAGTCTTCATTGAGAGTTGTCGACTGCATTCCGACGAATCGGAATCCACGCAGTCAAGTTGCTTTCGTTGCTTAGAACTCATGCCCACCGGATACGGTGGGTTCAGCTGCTCTCACTGCCAAGAACACGGTACGGTCCGCACCAAGACAGTCGAACGAAAGGAGAGAATAAGCAGAGCAAAGGCAACTAGCGCAGTGCTAACAGGTGGGCTGTTAGTTCTCGCCACCGGGCTTTCGCGTAAAGAAGGTAAGACCCAGACCCATTGCGATAACTGTGATTGCAAATGGTGTTTCGAGCCAATCTTCGCGATCGAGAACGATTTGTGACAAGATCAGATTCCAATCGGATCTTGACGAACAGGCAATCCTGTGTCATCGTATAACGCTCCAGTCTATGGTCGGACTAACCAACATTCTTTTGCGATTCTTTTGTGCAACCCGTCCGACCTTTCCTTACCGCTCTTTTGTGCATTATTGCCGCGAATGGCCACGCTCCTGCGTGGTTTTACGTGGCGAGAGGTGATGCATGGGTAGTCGAGGTTGCATCTGAACCTTTTTGTGGGCACTGCTGCCACCATCGCCACAATGACGTGGCATCTGAGCGTAGCGAAAAGCGACCTGAGACGCCGCACGATTCGGACTCGTGTGCGGTCTGCCAGTCACTGGCGTGCCCGCTGGGCGTCACATGGGAACACTCTTCGACACTGGCGACTGACATTGCTGCTGAGCGCGTTGAGGCATTTTTTGTTGCCGCTGCGCCCGAGTTGTGGATCGCCGCTGCTCATCCACGTGGACCGCCAATCTTGGCCGGATTCGACCACCTAAATCCTGATGCGTAGCTTGCCTACACGGGCATGCTCGTAGTGGGGTGACTAGGTGGCTCATTGCGTCCTGCTGCGTGATTGTGTGATCGATCAATGGTCCGACCAAACCGATCAATTGTGCATCACTCGGCGGGGCTCCTTCAGTCTTTCGCTGGTGTTGTAGTTCAGCACTTGCATGATGTGGCGTTCTTACCGATTCACTGGTCGCACTCGCTTGCGCCATGTGAACCGAGTGACGCCTGCACTACACGTTCAGTCATTCTCATTTAACTCAAGAACTCAATATGAAATCTCAAAAACTATCTCAGTGTAGGAAGGGCCAAGGACTGGTCGAATACGGACTAATGATCGCTGGTGTCGCGTTGATTTGCGCCGCAAGCGTTTCGGTGTTCGGTTGCGAAACGAGTGACCTAATCAAGGCAGTCGCAGCAATACTGCCGGGCGCCCATGCCGACGACAACGGGCCATTTGCGAGCGGCGCACTTATTGAAACAACAGGTCCTGATTCAGGCCAAATCAATCTGGATGCCACCACAATTCTCGCCAATAACGACACGGGTCGGCTTGACGCCAACGTTTTAGGCGGCGACGGGACGACCGATGGATTTGGCGGCCTGATTCTCGAGTAGTGAGCTGTTCCGGTTTTTGTTCGTAAATTCCGACCAGCCATGGCGATTTTAAACCGCCGTGGCTGGTTTTATTTCATCGATTGAAATTTTCGCTGAACCAACAGTTCACTGAGTTGCGTTCGTGGATCGCTATCTGCGGGAAGCTCGGTAGTCGATTCCTTCCAATTGGTCGACCGACATTTTCCTCCATCGCCATGATCGTCATCATGCTGCTGTTGATCGCAACTGTTTGTGATCTTCGCACACGCGAGATACCCGATTGGGTCTCTGTTGTGATTGCGGCGATGGGCATGTTTGTGAACATGTGACCCGTGGCGGCAACGAATCTGGTTGTCATAAGTTGTTGCCAGATGAAGCGACGCGGACGGGACTCGAACCCGCAACCTCCGGATCGACAGTCCGGGGCTCTAACCAATTGAGCTACCGCGCCTTTGGGTCACCTAGAAGTCAAAAGTATATCGCCGGCTGTTTCCCCTGCAAGACCGGCCTGTTCGAAGATTGAACGACTCGCCAAGAAGCGATTCTCTACCTGGCGATTTTACCGGTCACGCGGGTTTAGGGGCCAAGCGGGGGTATGTCGACCCAGAAGGGTCCTGCATCGGTCCCGATTAGTCAATGAAAGCGCTGGTTTGACCTAACCTTTCTCGGCGGGACGCTCGATTTCGCTGATTTCTCGGATTCGTACACTGAAAACGGGTTTCTAACTTCAATGTTTGACCGCTATTCATTCTCGATTTGGCTATTTGACGCTTGGAGCGATTTAAGCCGTTATTTTGGCACGATGGACGAAACTCACTACGGCGTGTTAGCTGGGTGTGCCGTGCTGTTTGGCTTTTTGTGCCTGAAGGGTAGCGGTATCAATCGCTGAGTAATACGCCACGCATAACGGTGCGGAAAATCAGCGATCAGGTGACCGCTGGTCCAAAAAAACATTCCCTTGCTAGATTTTCGGCACGCGCTGGATCCTAGTCAGCACGGCGATGGGCGAACATTCTTTGCTCCGCTAGAAAAACTGATGGCTGCCGCCCTTTTAAAACCGCCGGTAATCGAAACGATTGGCGGATTGGAAATCGCCGCTAGCGAAGTTGGGAACCAGAGAAGTTGAGCGGCCGATTCAGGGCGTTCTCGCCCCCTTGGATCTCGATTCCTTGTTTTCCGGCCTCCTGGTTCCTTCAGTTGCTGCCGGTTTAAGGTGTGGCAAAGAATTTGCACTCTGGTGGGTCACCGGTATCATTAATCCGCAGCCTGTTGCTACGAGTTTTACTCTGCCCAATCCATAAGGGAGTTGCGCGGTGCCATTGTTTGAAATCGAGACGGATTCACACATAATCATTACATGGGCTGATGGCGAGGATTCGGCCCGGGAGGTAGTAGCCGATGCGTACCCGAACGATGAAGTGATGCGTTTGACCAAGCGTCCACGTGACACGTGGGTGATTAGCAAGGGCGCGTTGGGTCTGACGAGCCCACGATTGGACCCATGCACCGTTGCTCGAGAATGCCTGAGTCGCTCTGCTGGGGATAAGGTGAACGCGATTCGGCTTTATCGAATGGAAACCGGCAGTGATCTGGAGCACGCCCGAAAAGCGATTGAATCGAATATGGTAATGGGCTGGTAGCCTATGGCCGCTATTTGATTCGCTAAACTGAATGAGAATCCAAGCTAAGTGTGAATAGAAGACTCTGTCCGACTGCCCTGCCGACCACGAAAAGTTGATGCCGCGCGTTTCCTACTTGCTCGCGCTACTCTGCCTTCCATTGGTGATTGGATGCGAGGGATGCCGCCAAGATTCGGGACCCGGTGCGGATGACGATTTGCCTGCTCAGGCCGATTTTACCGCACGGCCCGCACAAGCCTTTCCGGGACCTGCGAACGCGACTGGGGGTGCCATCAAGCCAGGTCACTGGATGACCGCAGCGCAGGTACTGAAGAGTAACAAAGAGGATGCTCGTGGTGAGTTGCTTAGCCAATCTTCGGCGACAGGTGCCAGTTTTGATACTGGCATGAAGACCACATCCCAAGGTTTGTTGCCCAACATACGCCCCATCGTTTTGCCCAAAGGTCAGTCGAGGCGTTTCGATTATCGAATCCTTGCACCGCTACCTGTTTCGGGTGATCAGAAACGTGGTTACCTGAGTAGCCAATTTCGTTCAAATAGTCGGTCTGTTTTCTTTGAGACCGGCTCTCAGCCATTCAATATTCTCTCTGGTGAAGAGTTTTTCTTCATCGTTCTGACCAATCGCCCTGAGCGTTTTGCAAAACTTCAAGTGGCTGACTGGGTGCGTCCGTATCGAGATGAATCGATTGAATTCAGTGGAACGGCTGCGAACTACCGAATCGTCATCCCACCCACGAAGGATCTGCTGCCACTTAGCGAAACAATGTTGGATTGGACCAGCACTGCGGTTGTGCTGTGGGATGATTTGTCGCCGGACGCATTGACACCACAGCAGCAAACAGCACTGGCTGATTGGGTGCGATTCGGGGGCAAGCTAATCGTGAACGGTGCAGTCGCTTCGGATTCCATCGCGAAGACGAATCTATCATCACTGCTGCCGTTACAGCCGACTGGTAATATCGAACTCGATCCTGATTCTGCTGCTGATTTGTTGCGTTCCTGGAGCGTCGAAACCGATGCCTCGGTTGATAAACAAATAGTGGTGCTCCGTAGTCAGTCAGGAAGGGTCGCGGTGGATGGTAATGTCGCGGAGGAATCCACCAGCGTACCGGGAACTGGCAATTTGGTTCTGTCCCGAAGGGTGGGAGCCGGAACCGTCGTACAGCCTCGATTTGACATCAGCAGCAACTGGTTGTCCGATTGGAAGAGTTACGACAGTTTTGTGAACGCCACTTTGCTAGGCCGGCCACGCCGCCAGTTTGTCCAATCGGAATCCAGTATCGGTCTCGATGCGATTCAGCAGCAATATCCTGATTGGCCAAATGCTTTTTCGGATCCAGTGATGAATTCGACATTCAGGATTACAGCACGTGATGCGGTGCTTCGAACAAGTCTGCCGTTGGAGGAGATTGCGGTAACTGCATCTCGTAGTGTCGTTGACCCATTGGTTGCCGTTGATTCAATCACCGGGGTGGGCGGTTGGACGGATCAAAGTGATGCGATTCGAGTGGCTCAGCAGGTGCTGCGGGACGAATCTGGTATCGAGATACCGAAATCAACCTTGGTGATCAAATCACTCGGTTATTACCTGCTGATCTTGGTGCCAGTCAACTATTTGTTTTTCCGTTTGATTGGCCGACTTGAATATGCCTGGATGGCGGTGCCCTTCATCGCCCTAGGGGGTGCGGTGTGGGTTGCTCGAACCGCACGTTTGGACATCGGCTTCGCCCGTAGTCAAACAGAGATCGCGATGTTGGAGTTGCAGCCCGATTACGACCGCGGCCATCTATCTCGTATTGTGTCGATTTATAACTCGCTCTCTAGCACGTACAACATTGATTTCAACACGGTCGATGCGGCTGCATCACCAATTGTGACTGGTGATGTGGAGGATGATGAAGCCAGCTTTCGTACTGGATTCAATGACGGTCCATCCCTTGCGGATTTGGCGGTTGCCAGTAACACCGTGCGGATGTTGCACGCGGAGCAAATGGTCGATGTTGGTGGAGTGATTGAAATGAGTTCCGGCGGCCAGCTTGTCAATGGAACAGATTTTGATTTGTTGGATACGTTCGTAGTCGAAAGGATGGCTGATGATCGTGTTCGAATTGCGTCTTTGGGAATGTGCGAAGCCGGATTGGCGACAAGTGTTCGTTTTCGCGATGAGGAAGAATTGTTGATTTCCGATGAAATCCCTGAACGCACCCGGGCCATGCTTCAATTGTTGGGTTCACCAGAATCGATGCCGAAGGATTCTATGCGCGTAGTTGCCCGAATCGAGCAAGTGATTCCCGGCATGACCATTACACCAGCGGCTATCCAACGGACCTCACAAACCATCGTGATTGGTCATCTGCGGCACGCGCCAAGTCGGTCACCGCAGAAGGATTTCAACTTGCTCGGAGATCTTCGCAAGATGTTGAGGGACGATGAAATCGAGGAAGAACAACGCGCCGGTGAGGACAGGTAAAGAAGTATGATCACTCTGGAAGGTTTCGGAAAAGACTATGGCGATTTTACAGCGGTTGAAAGTATCGATCTGCAGATTGATGCGGGGGAGACATTCGGTTTTATCGGTCCCAACGGTGCAGGAAAGAGCACAACGATTCGCTTCTTGGCGACACTATTGCGTGCAAGTCGCGGCCGAGGGGAGGTTGCGGGATGTGACGTGATGGGGGATCCGGTCGGTGTGCGACAGGCCGTCGGTTACATGCCAGATAACTTCGGTGTCTACGATGGGATGCGCGTTTGGGAGTTCTTGGATTTCTTCGCCGTCGCCTATCGGATTGGACGCACTGAGCGAAGACAGATCATTGATAACGTTCTCGAGTTGTTGGATTTGACGCACAAGCGAGACGACTTTGTGAACGGTCTGTCTCGCGGAATGAAGCAACGACTCTGCTTAGCCAAAACGCTTGTCCATGATCCGCCGGTGCTGATTCTGGACGAGCCGGCAAGTGGCTTGGACCCGCGGGCGCGAGTCGAGGTTAAGGCTCTACTAAAAGAGCTGCGGAAAATGGGAAAGACGATTTTGATCAGCAGTCACATCCTGACTGAGCTGGCAGATTGCTGCACGTCGATTGGCATCATCGAACGCGGTCAGATGTTAATGCATGGTCCGATCGAGAGTGTCTATCGAAAAATTAGACGTAACCGTATCGTGGAGATTCAGTTTCTATCCGGGGAGGATGCGGGGATGTCGATTCTCCGCAGTAGTCCGCATTTGCGGTCCTTGGAGATTGAACCAAACGCGGTTGTTGCTGAACTGGAAACAGATGATGAGGGGTTAGCGGCCTTGATGGAACATTTGCTTGAATCTGGCGTCCGAATGAAATCATTCAACGATCGCGATCCGACCCTTGAAGATGTGTTCATGACGGTTACCAAAGGTTTGGTCACCTAGCAGCGGTGAGTCATTGCAGTGTGGTTACCGTCTTAGGCGGTTCCCATCGCCTGCACGATTTCATCGACGACTTCGCTTGTTTCTAGTGGGTCGGCGACCTGGATAGAGCTAATTTCATGAAACGATCGAAACCAAGTTTCCTGACGACGTGCCAATTGCCGGGTATGCGCCGAAACCTCTTCGATTAGTGCTTCTTTGTCTCCACGCTCTTTTAGCCACCGTAGGACTTCGCGATATCCGACTGCTTGAGATGCTGTTCGAGAAAGTCCGCCGTAGGTAGTCACTAGTTTGCGGACTTCATCGAGTAGTCCTGCCGCAAACATCTTGTGGACACGTTGATTGATCCGTTGATGAAGTTGCGGACGGGGCCATGTCAGGCAGTAGACGTCGCAGTCCGCTGGTTTTTGATGTCGATCAAATTGAGTTTGCTGGTGGCTGATTGGTTGGCCGGTGTGTCTTGCAACCTCCAACGCGCGGATCATTCGCCGCGTATCTTGCGGCCCGATGCGATGAGCCGCCAGCGGGTCGACTTGTGTTAGTCGCTCTCGAAGGGCCTCGACACCATAGCGGTGGACATCTTCTTCAACTGAACGTCTGAATTCCCAATCCGCTGGCGGACCTGGATCAAATCCTCGCAGGACGCCTTTCAGAAACATTGGTGTCCCGCCGACGAAGATGGCTGGTGTGCCAGCTTGTTTCAATTCGGCGACGATTCGGTGGGCTTCGCGGAGGTAACAGGCAACGCTGAATTCCTCATTTGGTTCCACCAGATCGAGTAGGTGATGGGTCACCCGATGGCGTTCCTCGGGGCTTGGCTTGGCGGACCCGATGTCCATCCCTCGGTAAACGGCAATGGAGTCAAGGGAAAGTATTTCGCCACCAATTCGCTCGGCTAATTCCAGGGCGACCGCGCTTTTTCCAGCGGCTGTCGGACCTGTCAGGATAATCGCCTCATCCACCAAAGGCGGGAAGGATTCCGCCTCCGTTGCTGATGGATCGGTTGGTGAATGGTCCGATTTGGTAGACAAGCGCTGGTCCGTGGCTTTGGGCCTAAGAGACTCGAAGAACGACGGTCTTTATAAGTTCCTGGCAAGTCGGTGCCTATTGGCGATCATCTGGTTGCAGCCAATGCTGAAAAAATGCGTAAATTTGCTCATTTGATTCAGGGGACGGTGAATGTTGTTCACGGTTTGTCATGGCAACGCGGTTTTCGAATCCCAGGACTCGGTTGACCGCAATCAAGTGATTGAGCGCGATCCAACGTTCAGGTTTGTCCGCAGTTCCACCTGAGACCAAGATAGGCCGGGGTGCCATCAAAGCATGAAGCTCGACGAGATCGTGCCCTCCTTCTAGCAAGACCCGATAGGAACCTGTTCGCGGTTCTCCTTCGCTGGGTAATTTTCGGAAACGTTGCGATTGCTTTGGATCATTTGTCTCACCGAGTTCGAAACCGAGATACCAAGGATCCCAGTAGTTGACGCTGCCACCGGGGTTCTCTTTGCGGCGGTCCCGTTCGTCAAACACGATTCCGGGATCTGACCATACCGCACAGGCGAACCGGTCGTCCAGGCAGGACGCAAATAACGACCATTTACCGCCGAACGAATGCCCGACGATTCCAATACGGTTGGCATCTACATCGGCTCGTTGCGCGAGAAAGGTGTTCGCACAAGCTGCTGTGTAGGCCAACGCAGACAGTGGTTGAACCTGAACCGGTTTTCCTTCACTGCCAAAGTACTGTCCTCGGTGGCCGGCTTCTCGAGCATCTTGGAGATTGACTCCGGAGTTTGGTTTACCAATTGATAGAGTGACGAATCCGCGATTTGATAATTGCCAGCCGAAATCACGTAACGGGATGCCCAGTCCGGCCCCAGTCTGTGCATCGTAGTAAGGAACGACGACAGCTGGAAATGGTCCATCACCCGGAGGGACTAATAAAAATGCATCGACCATTTCGCCGCGGATACCGATGCCGAGCCGTAAACGATGCTGCTGGATCTGATTTTTCCTGGCCCTCACTTCAATGACTTCCACGACGGGCTTTTCCATTCGAGGTGGCCACGGTCCAAGTATCTTATGCCATGCCAGCAGAATCTCCTCTCTGCGGCCTTGCCATTGTTCTGCATTGGATGCCGTCTTGCCGTTACTCATTAGGAGTGGTGATCGAAAGTCACCAAACTCACCGCGGTATTGGGGTGGAGGTAAATACGAATCACTTAATGAGTTGGCAGGCTCCGTTGCGTGGATGCACTGCGTGGTCAGTAATGCCATGATCGAAAAAGAAACGCACTGCCAATCCCGCATCATAGATTCTCCGTCTTGAAGGTGGCTGAGAGCACCGAGACTTTGCTGATTTTCGTTTGGTTTTCCGTCGTCGGTGTTGCCTCTGCTGGCTGGTTCTTATTGCGATAGTTTTGAATGCTGTTTGGCAAAGTGATAAACGCTGTTTTTCCAGCGATCATCAGTAGCAACACCAAACCAAACGCAGCAAGAATTTTCACAGCGATGCTATTGACCTGCGAATGCATGATGTCGCGCCGACTGGTCAGCCATAACAGAATGGCGGCGACCATTGGTGCGGCAACGACAGTCACTGCTTGGGCGGCAATGATGGAAAGTGATCGGTCGAATCCTAGTAGAAACGCTGCTAAGGCCACGCCCATCCCACAGATCAGTGCGACTGCAGTGAGAATTCGCGGTGCCAAGTCCGATGGCTTACAGCCGAGCCCAAATCCATCGGCGGCAACGAAGCCTCCGATCATCGAATTGATCAAAAAGGAGGAATAGGCAGCGGAGAAAAGCCCGAGGCAGAAAATGGCGCGTCCACGACTTCCAAAGGTTGGTTCCAACGCATCAGCGACGGCAATTGGATCACTCAGCGCGACCGGCTGTCCGGTAAACAACCCTGCGGCGGCTGTCGACATCAACATAACAGTGATCAAAGCCATGATGATTGAACCGATACGAGCGTCGATGATTCCGCTCCGCAATTCCCCTTCATTCCATCCTTTTTGTTGTACCAAGTAAGCCTGGTAAAACGCCGCGGCGATCACAAAGGTAGTGCCAATCAGGGCCAGTACATCCAAATCCAGGATGTTGTCTAGCTGGGGAATAAATCCTTCGGCCATGTCGCCCGGGTTTGGACGGAGGGTGATCAGATTAATCGCAAAGCTAACCAACATGAGCGCCACGAAGCCCATCATTAGTCGTTCGAGGACACGGTACAGATTTTTAAATGCAAACAGAAATGCGAGGGCGATGGCATTGAAACCAACCACCAAGGCGGCCACCACGAACTTCGAATCGATGAAGGCTTCGAACGCGGCTGCGACACCAATGTTGTTGCCCGATTGAAAGGAGGCGGAAATAAAAAACACACTGCAACCAAGGATCATGGCCAGTGGGCGACCCGCTTTTGCGCGAATCAGATTTCCTGGCGTGTCTTTGGCAACTGCTCCCAATTTGGCTCCCATCGTCATGTAAACGAGCATGAAGGCGACGGATACAACAACGATCCAGAGCATCGAGTAGCCGTGGTTTGCCCCAATTTTTGAACTGGTCACAATGCTGCCGGGACCGATTACCACACATGCCGTGATGAGGCCCGGGCCGATCCGGCTGTACCAAGGACGGTCGTTAGGGGATTGGTTCATGTTTTGCGGTGGAGATTGAATAGACAAATTGGTTTTACGGTTGATCCTAAACCATCCAACCACGGCTCTCTACAATGTGGCCTCGCGAAGTCAGCGAAACTTGCCACTTCAGCATCACGAATTCGACCATCCAGCACCGCTGAATCCCATCAAGCTAACGAAAAACACCCCAGCGGTTGCTTTTGGAAGCAACGGAACTCAAAAAAATCAATCAACAATGAACAAACACGAGACAGAATCAGTTGTGATCCGGTTGGATGATTTCCTGAAACATGAAGGGATCGTGGGGACCGGTGGGGAAGCAAAAGTTCGGATTCAATCCGGAGAAGTTCGAGTCAACGGAGATGTAGAGGTGCGACGTCGAAAGCAATTAAGGGTCGGGGATGTTGTCGAGGTGCTTGGCCATACACTCACGGTCAGCGGATATTCCAGTATCTGAACCTGTAGGTTCGAGATGTGAATAGGTTCAAGACGGGGGCATTTTTGGTTTGGTTTTGAGGGGGGAGCAATTTACTCGTCGCCGTTTGCTGCGCCCACTTTACAAGCGTGCGAAAGTTTGCGGGTTCTGATAAATGAAGCGCTCGCCAGATTGTCTAGCCAAGTCAGCAGTGGAAAGTGGCCGATGAACTGATCACGGGTGACGGCTGAGTGAAAACCAGCTGTTGATGTCAAACACAGACCACGCAGGCTGCATCGTCTGCCATGGATCGAGGCGGAAGGAACTGCCGAATATGAAATCCACTAGCAAGTTTGCCAGGGTGATGATCGCTGGCTTCGCATTACTAACGACAGCCACCTCCGCCTCGGCTGACTGGCATTCGTTCTGGCACAATCTTCACATCGGTTTTCATCGCAATAACGCTTGGCCAGACCCGTTCAACGAGGCGGATGCAATTCAAGTGATGGCCCCCTTCCAAGTCATGAAGGCCAACGGATGGAAAATGCACAACACGATCGGGCACGAATTGTTCCAACCCGGTGATGGAGCGCTACTGGCGTCTGGCAATTATCGCGTCCGGTGGATTGCAACCCAGGCTCCTGCAAATCGTCGAACCGTTTACGTTTTGCAGAGCGCATCGAATGCTGAAACTAGTGCCCGGGTTGCATCGGTGCAGCAGGCTCTCTCCCGAATGAACCTCAATGGCCCGGTCCCAAACGTTCTGGTGACCGATGTCGAACCCGCCACTTCGCCGGGTGACTGGGCGACCAAAATCAATCGAGAATGGTTGGAAAATTTGGCTGCTCCGCGTTTACCAAGCGAAAGTCCAAGCGGGCAAACCGGTGTCACGACGCCCACAGGTAATTAACCAGTCCCGTGAGCAAAGCTGAAACGCTTCTGTTCGCTGCGACGCCAGTCGTTTGACGAATTGTGAGCCCTGTTCTGGGTAAGTTAAGCCCTGTTCTGGGTAAATATTGCTTTCGAAAAATCGCGGCTTTGCTGAGGCGACCTTCTTTGCGGAAGATCGCCTTTTTTAATTGGTTTGGTCGGATCGCAGTATTGAGGTCAAGTTTTCCGCTTGCGACGACCGAGCTAACTAAACGGCATTACTGTAATATTCGATACGACCGGGTTCTGCATCGGTGCTGACTGATCGTTTGCATGCTGCAGAACCGGGGGAGAAGATGACTGTGAAACCCGAAAACCCTGTCCGCAAGGCACTGCTAGCATCCCTGATCGCTGGCAGCGGTGTCTTTTTCACTGGATGCACCACAAGCGGATTTTCTGTTGCATCGATGAATCCCTTCGCAAAGTCTCCCGCAGCGGCTCAGCCTGGAGTTGGTGTTCAGACTTCGTTTAGCGATTCCATCGCTTCGACCGCCAGCGGTTCAACGAACCAGATCCGTTCGCTTGGAACGACAGCCCGGAGCGCCCTTACTAAAACAAAGGACGCAGTGAAGGGTGTATTTGCCGCGAAGGAATCAAGCCTCGAGACAGCAACTAACGATCCACTATCGCTGGCGAATAAACCTACAAACATTGGTCCAGAGGTCTACGTGGCCCAGGGCCAACTGTGGGAATCGACCGGTGATTTTGAAAAGGCAATGGAGAGCTATTCGCTGGCTTTGAAGAGTGAGCCAAATAATGGTCCTGCCTTAACCAGTGTTGCACGTTTGCATTATCGACAAAGCAACCATCAGCAAGCTGCCGAGTATTTCCGGCTAGCGATCGAACAGTCACCGAACGATGCCGGCTTGCATAACGACCTCGGATTGACCTTCAGCAAGTTGGGTAATTATCAAGCTGCCTCGCAGGCATTAAAGAAATCTCTTGAGATTGCGCCCGGGACTTCGCGCTACGCGAATAATTTGGCGAGCGTCAAATTCCAAGCTGGCGAAGCGCCCGCAGCCTATGAGGTACTCGCGGCAAACAATAAACCGGCCGTCGCCCACTTCAATATGGCCTACTTGCACTTCAAGAATGGTCAGCTGTTGGATGCCAAGAATCATCTTGGTCAAGCGATGCAATCGCAGCCGGAAGCTTCTGACGACGCAGTCGTTCAACGGGCGGTCGAGCGGTCGCGAGACCTTCTTGCAAAGATTGACGCGACGATGGGCCCGATCGCACAGGCTGCTCCGCAAGCGACGATTGCGGGAGGCCCGTTATTCCAACAGGGAACAGCCGTTCGGCAGACTAGCCAGTCATCTCCAGCCCCGGCGAATCCCCAGAGCGCAGCGGCGGTGAGTCCGCAGAGCCCATCCGCGGTGAGTTCGGAGGCTGCGAAAGGTCCCGCTTTAAACGGAGTTGCTTTGCCAACTGAAGCAGTCTCTGCGTCGATCTCGAGCGGAACGAAAACACCCTCCTCCGCGACGCGACCGATGCCAATCAAGCCAACCGAGGGTGTCTCCACGCCTTCGATTCCGTTTGGTATGCCGAACGTTAGCGAATAATCTTCCGTTGTTGGGATCGTCCGCATCCAGAAAAGGCGCTCTTGTCAATTGACAGGGGGGCCTGACTGGAACGATAAAAAAGGAGCACGTGAATCGAGGCTCAGTCGTGATCGGCTGAACACGCCGGATGAATCAGGCGTTGACTGCTTGGTAACAAAACGCTTTGCGTGATCCAAGGTAGCTCATTGCTGCGAGTCACCATCCTGCGATTCACTCTCTTGCGGGTAAGGTAATGGCTGATTGTGGAGTTCCGCCAATGCATTGGATGCTGCCCGTTGCTCGGCATCTTTCTTGTTATTGCCCCAGGCTGCCGTGAATGGGCGATCATCGATGATCGCCGAGATCAGAAAAGACTTGCGGTGATCGGGACCCGACTCTCGAACCAGTCGGTAAACCGGTGTGCTGGCTAACTCTCTCTGTGCGTATTGTTGCAGCGTCGATTTGAAATTACCTGCACCCTGGCTCTCTACGGCGTGCTGCACTTCTTCGGCTAACCACTTTTTGAGTCGTTCTTTGACAACCTCAACACCAGCATCGAGATAAATTGCGGCCACAACCGATTCAAAAACATCACTGACCAGTGAGCGTGGAAAGCTGCGATTACGGGTGACGCCGCGCCCGACGATTAGGCAGCGATCTAGCCCCAACCTGCATGCGACTTTACCGCAGGAGCGGCGGCTCACGACGGCCGATTTGATTTTTGTCAGATCGCCTTCGTTGTATTCCGGGTAATCCTCGAACAGCCATTGGCAGACGGTCAATCCAAGGACCGCGTCTCCCAGGAATTCGAGTCTTTCATTGCTTTCCAATCGATGGGAAGCCCCCGAGGCATGCGTTAGCGCCGACAACAATAGTCCGGCATCCTCAAACTTGTAATCGATGATTTGTTGGCATCGCGCAAGTTTGGACGCCTGGTCAGAGCCGTCCGCACTGCCAGAGTCATCCACTAATTGGATGTCAGAGGCATCCGGATGTACATTTTCCGATGAGTTCACGGTATGGCAGACTTGGGCCCACTCGCTCGATCAACTTCCGCCTAAGGGCAAAGGAATCTGACGAGGGCCGCCAGCGAAATAGGGGCGGACAATCCATGTCACATGCCGGTGATTGGGTTGCATTAACTCAATCACCGGTATGCGACGACTCGCGTCATAATAGCGGGGTATCGATGATCTGGCCAGGATCGATCTGGCCGGGAACCGATTGATCTTTCAGTGACGATTATTCAGATCTTTCAGTGACGATTATTCAGGGGTTGATTGGTCACGGAGCTGTAAACGTTGAGTGGACACTTTTCCTGCTCGGCTGATGGTTTCGGGATCTTTTAATACCAAATAATGTCCGTGATCGGCGGTGACAATGACAGCGGTATAGTCCCAGGCGTCGTTCTCATCGACCCAATCCATCACGACGCCGAAGGCATCATCGCCACTGAGCACGGCTCCGATGCTATTGTCCAGATTGTTGTCATGATTTCCCCAGTCAACGTCACCCGCTTCTACCATCAACCAGAATCCTTCAATGGACTGCTCCAGCACCAATAAAGCGGCTCGGGTTGCCTCGGCGAGAGTTGGGTTCTCGATAACATCGGCTTCGGAGTAAGTTTCAACGCCTGTGATACCGTAGGTTGGGTTGTACATACCATCGGCGGTTTGGTAGGGGAGGTGGCCTCCTTCGGCACCAAAGTAGCCGATCAGCGGTTGATCCTGATCAATGGCTTCGCGAGCGGCAGACATCAGGACTTGCTGTCCTCGCTTTCCTGGGGTGCGTTGGGCAACCACATAACGACCCCCATTCCGGCGATCAACTTTGGCGAGGTCATCTTCATGAAAATAGCGATTGCCGGGGAGAAAGTTTTGGCCTTGCCCACTGTCCGCTTTTGAGGTTTTTCCCCAACCTCCACCGATGAGCACATCAACTCCAGGAAGAGGTTTGCCTCGGTGGGATGAAGATGGCAGGCCGACCAAGTCACGACTGATGTCTTGATAGTCGCCTCGGCTGACATTATTTGCATAGGCGGCTGCAGGTGTCGCGTGGCTGACTGGGACGCTGGTGACGAGACCAATCCGAAATTCAGCATCGGCTTGCAATTGTCGAGCAATCGGAATGGCCTGATTTCCATCGACGTCAAAGTTGATCGCACCGTTATAGGTTTTGATGCCCGTCGTCATGCTGGTTGCGGAGGCTGCCGAATCGGTGACCGAGTGAGGCTGTTCCCGTGACAGTCCGAGCAGGTAGTTGCTGCCGGGAATTTCCAACCAAGGGAATTCGCCACCGATTCGCGGATCATATCCACCAGTTGCCGGTGTATTTCCAGCATTGACGGTTTGGGCATTGACGTCATGTTTCGCGCTCGTCAATCGCGGGCTGGTGCAAACCAATCCAAAGTCCGTTCGGATTCGACGATCGTCCAAAAATTTCAAGCCTGTTCCGCGACCGCTCTCGTATCCCTGTGTAGGTTCGTTGTAAAGAGCTGCTGCCCGTGTTGTTTGCCAGTCCATCCCATCGAACACCATCAAGATGATATTGCTGTAGCCGGCTTCGACAGCCGCGAGTTGTAGGTGGTAGATATCAGTCTGGTCATAGTAAGTCGCAGTTGGATTGACGGTGCCTTGCGGCACTCTGCCATACAGCTCCGTCAGTCGTTCAGGGTCCGTGTAAGCACTACCGCGCGCTCGTAGTGAGTCGAGTGTGATGCCAAAGGTATAGACGGGGACCAGTCGATTGCTGTGATTCGTCCAGGTCGTGAACTTATCCAAGTCATTTCCCCAGGACGCCCAAATCGCCCGTTGGTTGAGGATTGCTTTGGTTTGTAGTTGCCGCATTGGGTCGGAGTAGTTGTTTGCATCATTACCGCTGGTATCGGCGGTGGAGTCCTTGCCCCCAACAAACCGCGGTATCAATGCTTTTGCTCGTGCTGCTGTCTCACGTAGCGCTGTTTTCGCCGGCGCAGCATTTTGCTGCGATACATTCTGTGGCATGAGATCGTTAGCAGTAGCCGTTTTGAGGGACATCGGTTGCTGTCCCACGACTGTGCTGGGGTTCGGTTGCACGGGTCCAAGCCCAAGAATCATGCTAGCGATAAGGATACGAACTCGTGGCATCAATCAGGCTCATCAAAGGGTAGAAAGTGAATTCGCATCAGCTCGTTATGGACCGTGCTGATTTCAGCGTGATTCGGGTTTTAGAAACCGCGGCGTGGTTGTCTCGGTTGCTGGGTGACCCGACCCGTGGCGACCAGATATTCCTGGCGTTCTTTGCCAACACCGACGCCAACTCGCAGATAGAGGTGATCATCGACCGCGACTGGACTTGCGAAAATCGAGTCACCCGAGTTGTTTTCGGCCAGTAGGTCACAACGGTCCGGTACCGCCGAGATGACATAGACGGTGCCAGCTTGAGAAGCGATGTACAGGCGATCGTTGGCCAGCAACGGCGAAGCACTTACTGGTCCTCCGAACAGACGTTTTCGCCAAGTCTCTTTGCCATCCACGGTTCGCCAGCAGTAAGCAACGCCATTGTCAGCGACTCCGAAGACAAAATTCTTGATTGCTAACAAGGATTGCTCGTAGCATTTCACGCGATTTTCCCACAGAGGTGACTGCGTCCCGTCACCGCGAACGCACCAAGTGCCTGAGCGAGGGTTTCCACCACTTACTATGACGCGGCGACCGTCCCACGCGATCGTTCCGCAGATCGCTTCGGTGCTCGATTCAACGACCCAGAGTTTGCGACCAGAAAGCGGGTCATAGGATGCGATCATATCGGCTCCGGCAATTAGCAACTGACGCTGCCCGGCAATCGACGCCACCACAGGAGACGCAAAGTTTAAGTTGCTAGGTCTGGGCACCTTCCAGACAATCTTGCCGCTCCGTGTGTCCAAGGCGTAAATGCCACTGCCGGGACCGTCGTATTCAGCCGCAACGATAACCACATCATCCTCGATGACTGGGCTGGCTCCGTAACCGAACTGAAAAGCGGCCGGTTTGAAGTCGCTGACTCGAGTTTGCCAGACCTCGCGGCCCGAGGGTGTCATTGCGGTTAACCAGATAGCGTCGTCGGTGTAAAAGACAACGAACAGGTTTTCACCATTCCAAGCGGGGGTTGGAGATGCGTGTGAGTTATTGGGATGAATCACTTTTGGCAAGGTGCCTCGGTGTATGACCCATTGATCAACTAGTCGACCACTCTCGCGGTCAAATTTCAGCAGAGATTGCGATTGAGTTTCGGCCTCGGCGGTGGTCAGGAAAATACTGTCCTCGATCACGACCGGTGAGGAGTGGCCCCGACCGGGTAGCGGCGTTTTCCATACGATATTGGTCCCGTTGTTCAAATCCCAACGAATTGGTGCGTCGGTTTGTGGAGAGGCATGGTTATTGCCCTGGGGACCTCGCCAACCTGGCCAGTTTTCCGCTCGGGAAAGTTGGGGCGTGGTCATAGTGGTCACGACGAGTAGGATCAAAACGGACCAGATTCGATTCATTCCAGGTATTCCGTGAACGGACAATTGTGAGGGTGTCGGCTTTCGATCCTGCCGACAATCGATGATCATAGCTGCGGCGAGTTCAGAGGGCACCAGTATCTCTCTCTGCACCGTACCCGATTCTGGAAAAGACGTGGAGTGTTCAAATGCGGGCCGCAATAGTTGGCGTGGGATTCATGGGGTGGATCCATTATTTGGCTTACCAACGAAGCGAATTCGCGGAGATGGTCGGTTTTTGCAGTCGTGATCCGGGGAAACGAACCGGTGATTGGCGTGGAATCAAAGGTAATTTTGGCCCTCCTGGCGAGCAAATTGATGTTTCCTCCATGGCCGTCCATGAGTCGCTCGAGCCATTGTTGGAAGACGATTCCATCGACGTGATCGATATTTGCCTTCCCCCTGCCCTCCACCCCGAGACGATTCGTCAATGCCTGCGAGCGGGTAAGCATGTTCTGTGCGAAAAGCCGCTGGCCTTAGATGCTGCCACAGCTCGACAGTTAGCCGATGAGGCGGCACCGGGTCAGTTGATGGTCGCCCACATTCTGCCGCTGATGCCTGAGTTTGCCCTGCTCGTCGCTGCAGCCGGCGATGGGCGATGGGGAAAGCCCGTTTCAGGGCGGTTCCATCGCACGATCGGGCCACCCGATTGGATTCCCGATTTCTACGATCGGTCCAGTGTCGGTGGACCTCTCGTCGATCTTCACGTTCATGACGCCCATCTGATCCGGTTGCTGTTCGGGATGCCAACGGCCGCACATACCGTCAGTCGGCGGAAAGAAGGCGTGCCAATGTTTTATGAGACTATTTTTGAATTCGAACAACCGGGCGTGGCTGTGGCTGCGGGGGGAGGTGTCATTGACTCGCCGGCACGACCGTTCACTCATGGCTATGAAGTAAGCTTTGAGCAGGCGACGGTGCGGTTCGAGTTCGCCGGCTATGCGGATGGATCAACGACGCTGGTTCCGGTCACCATCATGAAGCAGGATGGCACGATGGAAAAACCAGAACTGGGGGATGGGGATCCGGTTAACGCGTTTGTTGCTGAAATCGACGCCGCGGCGCGAAGTATCGACAACGGCGAAACGTCGCCTGTTCTAGATGCCAATACCGCTGCTGATGCACTCTCGATTTGCGAAATGCAAATGTAAGTGTTGGCTGTTGGTTGGTGAGATTCGAATCAAACTAGCGGCCGAAAATGGAATCGAGTCCCCGATTGATCTGTTGTTGAAGGTAGTTCTCGGCACT
>JAYZAR010000357.1:0-10241 GCA_036339635.1 Planctomycetota bacterium
GCAACGCAGCTCTTTGAACGCACGTGTCATCGCACGTGTGGGTGTGATGGCTGGAACGGTACTGAGTGTCTGCTCGTATGCCTGAATCGCCAACCCAAAGAACAGTGTGAAGTTTGCCTCGGTGATCGTGATCGGCGTGTCAACCGGTTGCCCAGGAGTCGTACACACTCGAGCGAACACGCCAGTTACCAGTTCGGTTCCCAAAAAGCGGTCAAGCGGTCCGCCTGCAAATGCATCATTTAACATCTGAATGTAGCCGCCAGGGACTTTGTAACCTTCAGCAGCGAGCTCGTCCGCGACATCTCCCGTCTGATTTGCGAGTGGGATCACGTGGCACATTTTCCATCCCAGGTCTGAAAAAAGCCGACCGCCAGCCGCCATTTCGACATCGCTGTTTGGAGGTCCAACCGCTTGCGAAGCTTGCGACGATTCCCGGATCAGGAC
The DNA here is from genome assembly GCA_036339635.1 of Planctomycetota bacterium. Classification (GTDB taxonomy): domain Bacteria; phylum Planctomycetota; class Planctomycetia; order Pirellulales; family Pirellulaceae; genus Rubripirellula. Next base: position 445 of record JAYZAR010000357.1, read on the forward strand.
GCTTTGCATCCCTGCTGAAGTATGCAGACCGGGACGAACCTCTCCGCTTGGATCGAGTCCGTTAAAAATGAAATTCGCTCGACCATCCCAAAAGTTGTGGACACTGTTGGAGTCCACGGACGGCGGTGCATTTCGTCCAGTGACGTGAAGTGGTCCAGTTTCCACAAAATCGTCCGCGGGGGTTGCGCACAGTCCGCCCGGAGCTTGATCGTCTGCAACCGCAGCGATTCCCACAAAGTCAGCCACGGTGACCCCCAACGAACCGAACGTCGCGCCCTGCTGACCTGCCGCAATGCGTAGAGGATGGGAGTCGGCACCTGCCTGATAGTGGCAGGATGCACAAGCGTACTGGCCACCATTCCCACTCCCCAACTGGTCATCCCAGAAAAGAGCCTTGCCTAATCTGATTCCAGCTGCTCTCGCCTCGGCGTCTTTGAACGCTTCCCAGCCATTTTGCAATTCAACATCTGCCCCTACGGCCACCGCGGGCGTTATCAAGGCTAAGCCCGCGGCGAGTATTAACATGTTCGTGAGTTGTCGCACTTGAATCCTCGTTTTTCTTCTGTTGATGATCGCGTAATAAGTACTCAATGTCGTCGGTGAACAATGGACCATCCGTACGTTACCGTTATGCCTACCACCACCTGTCGTAGGGTCGGGTATATCTAGGACGCGATTCTCATTCCCTGGCTTGCAAATAATCATCAGGGCTCGCCTGGGCCGAACCGCCGCCCCCCTCTAACCCAGATTACCTAAAAATTCCATAAATCGCATTCCCCCTATTTACCCCATTTGGTATACCCGCGATTTTCCCAATAACAAACGCAATAATTCGGAAAATTGTTCTTTTTTTAGAAAAAAACTACGCTACGGGTCGCGGAGGCTATAAATTTCGCTTAACACGCAGGGAAATGCGGCTGGCCGCATTTCCTTTGCATTCGACCCCGCGGCTTGCTTGCCACGACCAAGTGTCATCGTTTGGCGTCGTCTCCTGGTACCGTTACCCGCGAGTGAGGTCGAATCGATTACGCAGGATTGGCGGCCCGCACCGCTCAAAGGCAAAAGCACCTAATCACTGCCGTCGACCTGCTCCCTGGTCGCGTCATGCCCTGCTTCCAAGAACACGAAATCCCGCTACTGCGAATCTTGCCCGACCGCGATGCGCGGTATTGAGGCAAAAAGGATCAGCAAGAGTGATAGCTTGACCTAGTCTTGGAGGACTTCGATCACACATTTACAAAACCGAAGCGCCCAACTTCCAATGGCCTCAGCGACGAATCCACAAGCAAGTTTTAGAGAGAGTTCGGCGAAATCGCGTTTTGCAACAAGATTTGTGCAATGGCAAAACGCCGATAGAGGTGTTCCTCATTACCATCGCATTGGCTGACGAGATGATCTTGGCCACTACCGAACTGCGAACCGTTAGAAGATAGAGCGTTACTATCGTGTAAAACACTGGCCGCAATAAGTCAGGCTTTGATTCGCGACGCGATGTTTGCAAATCGTTCTGCAACTGAATCTGCCGTTGGTGTGTCTTTCACCGAATTCGAAGACATAAGGTCGAGGTATAAAGATTTTATTTGGTGAGTGACTTCATAGCCGTATTCTTTCTGGAGGCGGTATTCATTACCGTTCGTTTTGATAAAGAAGTAAGCCATCATCGACAGTGCACGCGTATCCTTCAAGACAAGTGTTTCACTGGCGACAGGCAGTTGCCCTTTCGCCGCTATGTTCTTTCCACCCGTGGTGCATCTCTCTAGCGGGGCAAAGTGGTCACGCCCCGAATAATTTAGGGGCCGACTGCTTCCGAAGTCGATAATTGTCGAATGGAAACCACGCAGCTGCTTGGTGATGATTATGTTGTCTCGATTTAAGTCGCAATGCGCGATTCCGCGTCGATGAAGATCTCCGACTGTTGCGGAAATCTGGGACAGAACATCGAAGACCTGATCCATTCTGCACTGAGAACATTTCAGGAACTCTGCCAATCGGTTGCCCGTGACGTATTCCATCATCAAAAACGGTCGGTCATTCGCAAGCGTCCCTACGCGAATGCCGCGGACGACATTGGGGTGTGATGCCAGTTCCATCATTAGCAATTCGCGAGACAGCCGTTTCAAGCCTTTTTCCGCTGACATGAACCGCGGAACCTTCACCACTAGTTTTCTCTTGTCGGCGGGATTTTGTTTAGCAAGGAACAAGTCGTTTGAGGTGCCTCTACCGATCCGGTCCTGCAATTTAAAAGTGTCCAATTCATCACACTCCCCGGCGATTGTCTCGAAAAGCATCTTCGATCCATAGTCGCAATCAACGAGATTGACTCTTCCTTTCGCTTCTTTGGGCAGGAAAGTTTGGTCCTCGGCGTGATGAAATTTAAGCAGTTCCAAGGCTCTGCGACGGATCGCTGTTGTGGGAGCGCTCAGTGAAATCATCTGAGCCTGTTCGGCTTTGTTATCCGACGCAAGACTGCTAAATAGCAGTTTAAGTGCGGTCTGATCTGCATCCACAGCGTAACTCACTTCTTTACAACAGAGAATCCCGTCCAAAATGGCGACTATCACGCACAATCAGCATTAGCGTGTGGATCCACCTCGGCTTTCAGCCATGCTCGCGCTACCATCCACTGCCGATAGATACTGCTTCGCGACTCATCTAATAACTCGCTAATCTCATCGAAGGTAAGCCCCGCAAAAATGCGGAGTTTGACTATTTGCGCGCTCTGCGCGTGAATGCTGGCCAACCGATCGAGTGCGGCATTTAAGTCAAGCAACTCCTGTCTTTCACCGGACCCACTTCGGTTATCCGAAAGGTCAATTCCCTCAATGGAAACTTTCCTTAAATTCCCACCACGCTTCTCAGTCGCTTTCTGTTTTGCATGATCAATTAAAACCCGCCGCATTGTGGTGACCAGCAGATTAATCAATTGTTTGCGCGACTGAAAAGAAAGAGTTTCTGAAGACTTGGTGAGCCGTAGGTAGGACTCGTGAACCAAATCAACCTCTTCGAGTGACAACGCGTTTTTTTCTGACCTAATTAGCCAGGAAGCCAAATTTCTAAGGTCCTCGTAAACCGATTCCAGGTTCGACGATTCGAGGAGACTCGTCCGTGCAGATGAGACCGTGGTCTCGATTGAAGTCGTACCGACGGCAGATACGAAACCAACGAGGGGTGCGGGTAACTGATTATCCATTTGAGTTCTCGAGAGGGGGGATCTTGCCACTGGCATTTCACTGATCCCCGCGGCAAAAAATATCCGACAGAGCACGCAATCCCCCGAAGCGATAGTCGCTCAGTGTGGCCCGAGATCTGTATTTGGCAAACAAATTGAGTGTCAGTCATGAAAATCTTTTTTGAGGAGTTCTGATTAGAGGGGTAAAAAGTTTTCCTCCCGTAATTTGCCGTGTCTTTCTCCGTTTCCGGTACTGTTGGTTCATCCCTTTCGGGCGTGTCCAACGACACGGTCTCGACACATTCTGGAATCGCAGTTGGGAAATCCCGCTTACTTAGCCGGACCCTTTCCAAGTGCGCGATCAGACCATCCCCCCGGTCTGTCCGCATCGGCACACTCCTCACACCCAGAATTGCGAAAAAGGACACTGAAATGAAAATTAAAATTGGACCTTACTTAACGATGGCGCTGGCCTTATCGGCCGTGTTCGTCGCCTCATCGACGGTAGAAGCACAACGGAGGGGACGGCGTGCCCGTGCGTCACGTCCCGTGCGACAGTCCGCTAGAACGCAACCGGCACCAAAGGTTGAAATTACGACTCCAGTTCAAACCGGAGCGAGCGAGTCAACGCTATTTACGGCACCGACAAGTCTCGCCGCAGAAAAACGCACAGCTGTAATTTCGGCGGAAGAGTTTGCCGCGACTGCTCCTGGACCTCTCGAAACGCTTACGCTTCCCGAGATTGATTTGTCAGACTACGTCGCGGATGAAGCAGCAGCAGTAGCACTCGGAAAAGCATTGTTTTGGGATCAGCAGATTGCCAGCGATGGGTTCGTGGCCTGTGCTACTTGCCACTATCACTTTGGTGCAGATGTGCGAACCCGAAATACAGTTGCTCCTGGTGGTCACGCCTCCGCCCAATCACCCGACTTCGAAGATCGCTCATTCTACGGGCCGAATAAGGAACTGACGGCTGACATGTTTCCCTTCCACGCCAAGGTGGATCCTCTGAAGAAGACGATCGATTTCCCGAATGGTGATAACTTAGAGGGAGAGAATGTCGATCCGAATGATCACGAAGCCAATGTGCTTCGCCATAATGACGATGTGGTTGGATCGCAGGGTATTCAGCGAAAGCTCTTCAATAAGCTTGTTGATCTTGGCACGCAATACGCAGCGAAAGAGAGCGGGAAACGAGAAAGAGGGCGTCGTGCATCCGCTTTCACAAAGCTATTCCGTTCGCGGGGTACAGATCACCGCGCCGTCACCGGTCGAAACGCCCCGACCACTTATGGTGCGGCTTTCCACGAGCGTCTCTATTGGGACGGACGAGCTGAAAACGAGTTCAATGGCGTCAACAGGTTTGGCGACACCGACCCGACAGCGATGGTTTGGAAATCGACTGACGGAGTCGTTGCAGAGCAGGTATCAATCTCGATCAAAAATGCTGCGTTAGCCTCACAAGCCGCTAACCCTCCCACGGACGATATCGAAATGGCGTTCATCGGTCGAGCCTTCACGACATTGGGTCAGAAAACTCTGACATTGTCTCCTCTAGCAACGCAAACGATTGCTCCAGACGACAGCGTTCTCGGAAACGACTACCTTGCAGGCAAGACTTACGCGGACTTGGTTCGCGCTGCCTTTAAGCCGGAGTGGTATCAAGTTGCATCTGTCGGTGACGGAGCACACACGCAGATGGAAGCAAACTTTTCTCTCTTCTGGGGTTTGAGCATCATGCTTTACGAGCGAACGCTTATCCCAAGTGCAACCAAGTATGACGCATTCGCTCGATCGGGCTTCCGTCGCGGATTCACCGATCAGGAGAAAGAGGGTCTCAGCATTTTCTTGAATGAGGGTAAATGCATTAACTGCCACGAAGGTCCATTCTTCGCCGGCGTCACTGGTGCGGAAGCACCGGTCGAACCGATGCAAATGCAGTTCGGCAATATCGTTAAAGTATACGACTCCGGGTTCTACAACATTGGAGTGACGCCAACCGCTGAGGACGTCGGACTCGGAGGGGTAGGATTCGAGGGAACACCTCTGTCTGAAACCCTGCGAACCGGCACCGCCCCGAATCTCGCTGCTGTTAATGGTTCCTTCAAATCAAACACGATCAGGAACGTTCAGTACACCGGTCCTTACATGCACAACGGAAGCATGAAGTCGCTCAGAGAGGTGGTGGAGTTCTACGCTCGTGGTGGTAACTTCAAAAACGAAGCCGACCGGTCACCTGATGTCAACGGTATCAAACTGTTGCGTGAGGATCCTTCGAAGATCGACAGCCTTGTCGCTTTCATGCACACGCTAACTGATGAAAATGCGTCGATCAACGCTGCTCCTTTCGACCATCCAAGTCTGCGGATTCAGAATGGTGTCGATCGGTCTGGTAACCCACAATACGTTGAGATTGAGGCAACCGGTCAAGGTGGACTGCCCGGCGGACGTGAGTTAAATGAATTCGACGCAATCCTTGAAGATGGTGGTTTGACGACGGAGAATCGCACCCACGTTGAATAGGAATCGTTCGGTTCATTCATGAACATGGGTCCCGTGTCTCTTTACCCTACTCTATGGGAAGGTGATGAGGGGTGTATCGTCAGGGATCCTGACGTGGCACGGTCGACGCAACATGCGTCGACCGTGCTTTTTCATTGGTGAAATGAACAGGTTTTTTAGCGTTATGATGGCGAGCTCCTCTCCGCTTATTCCAGGCCGTTGCTCGAAAGAAAAAGCACACTCATCGACTCAATGGCTTAAACGCCATCACAAATTGCATTCTGCCCGACAGCTAGAAGGCAATCACTGTTCAAATCGCTTTCGCAAATGCAGTCAACCAGTTTGTCATCCAGCAAGCAACCTGTACCGAAACACTCGATGCACGGCCGCGAGGGATACGGAATTTTGGATGTAGCTGACGATCTGAGTGTCCGCAAACTTGGGGAGGAGGCGATCAAACCTCATTACGTTCGCAAAATCATCAGACCACGGAATCTGGTGTGGTTTGATTCGCCGTGGCTAGTGATCACTTTCTGTCACTTCGCTGAATCAGTAAGTATGGCCCCGCAAGTCCAAAAGCTTTGCGGGAAGATAGTCACATGCACCCCGAGATCAGGACAAAAATCCACCTGGAGTGGGTTGGCTAAATTCGAATTATCTCGTCGCGAGTAACCAATCCCAACTTCAAGGCGAGTACAGGACAGCATCCCTCATCGATCGAATAATTGGGACAATACGCTTGATCGGGACAATGCGTTCGAACGGTGGCTATGAGGTTGTCTCGACAGCGCGGAAAGGGCCCCCCGCATGAAGGGGGGCTGCCATGAAGGCTACCTTGGAATCGTTTCGGGCTCATCATAGCAGTGCGAGATACTTGACCATCCGTCTAACATTCAGGCGGTGAAACTCGGACTGTGAGCCAGTCGGCGAGGTCCTCGAGAAGGCATCATATTCGTTTTATTCGTCAATGCTTGTGGTTGCTCTTCACCAGTTCCTTCATCTTTGCGATTCGAGGCACGATTCGTAACGCATATTTTTGACGAAATGAATCGCATTCGAGTATCTGCCACGGTCCGTTTGAGTACCGGGTACAGGAACATGGTGTTTCTGTCGAGATATCTGACTCTCAAACTGGGATGCGAACTGAAACGGGAAAAGGGCACCTTTTAAAAGGTTTCGTAACACCATGAATGAGGTCTTTGATTCGCGGTACGGAATGCCGTTCATTGATTTGACTGCAACCGATATTGCGGATGAGCTCCTTAGTCTTTTTCCAGCGAGCCAGCTGAATGACCGAGGATTTGTGCCCTTTGCGGTTGAGAATGGAGAACTGTTCGTTGCGATTGCGAATCCCCACGATCTCGATCTTCCAACTGAAATCAAGCTTCTTAGCGGCAAGAAGATCCGGACTTTCTTGGCAGATCCGAAAGAAATAGCAAAAGCTTTGAAGCAACGCCTGGGAGTCGGTTCGACTGCGTTCGGTGATGCAGCAGGAGCGGATGACTCTTTCCAATTGGAGGATCTTGAAGACTCTTCAGGAATCGACGATTTGGGCGAGCAGCGGATTGTCTCGAAGTTGGTAGATGAATTATTGGTCGATGCACTTCAAATGGGAGCAAGTGATGTTCACCTCGAATGCGAGGAAGACCATTTTCAAATCCGCTATCGCGTCGATGGACTGTTGCGGCATGTCAGCACCTCACCCAAGATTTCGCAGTACCGATCAGCGATCATTAGCAGAATCAAAATTCTGTCAAAGCTCAACATTGCAGAACGACGTTTGCCTCAGGACGGGCGTTTTAAAAGTGTGATCGGCACGCGCGAGACAGACGTCCGAGTATCGGTGATCCCGATGCTGCATGGCGAAAACGTGGTGATGAGGCTTTTGGATCGCAACCGCAAAGTACTCGAAATCGAGGAGCTCGAGATCCCCGAGTTTGAGGAAAAAAAATTTCTCGATCTTATTCGCAGCCCCAATGGCATGGTTCTCATTACTGGGCCGACGGGTAGCGGCAAAACCACGACGCTCTACAGTGCCTTGAACGCCATCAAAGACTCAAGAATCAAGATCGTTACCATTGAAGACCCGGTCGAATACAGCCTTCCAGGTATTCATCAAATCCAAGTCCACGAGAAAATTGGCCGAACTTTTGCAAAAGGACTACGCAGCGTTTTACGACACGATCCGGATGTCGTTCTGGTCGGTGAGATTCGTGACCACGAAACGGCGCAAAGCGCAGTACAGGCCTCGTTGACTGGTCACCTTGTTTTCAGCACCTTGCATACAAACGACGCCTGCGGCGCACTCCCGAGGCTCGTCGACATGGGGGTCGAACCCTATTTGGTCGCGGGAACGCTAAGCGGTGTTATGGCACAGCGTCTCGTACGAAGGTTGTGCCCAAACTGCAAGACTCCTAAAAGTGTCAGTGCCTTGGAAACACCAGAGGATTTCCCAACGTCTATCGAACAGGCTTGGGTCGCGACGGGATGTCGCCAGTGCCAGCAAACGGGCTATGCAGGGCGGCTTCCCATCTTCGAACTACTCGTGCTTGACCAGCAAGTCACAAGAATCGCCCTCACCACACTTGACCCAAATGCGATTCGCGATCAAGCCGTTTCCAATGGAATGCGGACACTTCGTCAAGCCGGCTGGACTGCAGTAAGCGAAGGAAACACAACCATCGAAGAAGTGCTCCGATTGACAAACAGTACGAGTGAAGAATCGGAGTGAGTCAGAGCATGAGTTTTCGTTATGTAGCCAAAACGACTTCCGGGAACATCGTTCGAGGTGAACTGAATGCCGGATCCCGATCAGAGGCATTGCATAGTCTCTCAAAGCAATCGCTCTTCCCGATCAAGGTCGAGCCGATCAAGAAACTGGCTGGCGGCAAAAGAATCCGTAACCGAGACGTCGCACTCTTCTATTCGAATCTGGCAGATCTTCTCGAAGGTGGCGTTCCATTAGTTCGTTCGTTGGAACTTTTGGTTGGTCGAAGCAAAAGCAATTCCCTCACCTCGGTCATCGGAGAAATACGGGTCGGCGTTGCCAATGGACAGAACATGTCTGCAGCGATGCGCGAACATCCTGCCGCCTTCGATAGTTTCGCCGTTAACATCGTCAAAGCTGGTGAGAAGGGCGGTTTCTTGGAGGAATCGCTCAGCAGCCTTGCTCGCTTTACCGAGCGAAATGAGGAATTGCGGAGTCGGGTTTTTGGGGCGATCGCATATCCAGCCTTCCTTTTAGTGGCTGGCTCATTGCAGCTGATTGCTTTGCTGCTGTTTTTTGTACCCCGATTCCAAGTGATTTTTGACCGCCTTGAAAAAAGAGGCGACTTACCCGCACCAACCGTGCTTTTATTGGGCATGAGTGACCTTATTCAAGAACATTGGTTGGTTTTGACTGGTCTCACAACAGTATTGGTCGTATATGTTTGGCGTTGGCTCAAAACAGATTCCGGAAAGTATGCATGGGATCTATGTCGGTTGAAGCTGTGGGGGATTGGTTCGGTGTCGCGTCAATTTGCTTCGGCCCGCTTCTGCCACATCCTTGGAACGATGTTGCAGAATGGTGTTCCGATCATTGATTCGCTTGAAGTTTCAAGACAGGTGACCGGGAACCGAGTTATGAGTGACGCCATCAAGACAGCATCGGCGAGCATTGCATCTGGAAACTCACTAGCTGCCCCGCTCGCCAACAGTGGGCAATTCTCGGAAGAACTTATCGAGTTGATTCGAGTAGGCGAGGGAACCAACCGTCTCGACAAAATTCTTCAAAAGGCTGGCGAGAGTCTCGAGAAACGAGCCAATCGCTCGCTTGATCTTGGCATCCGTTTGCTCGAACCAATCCTGCTGCTGGTCATGGCAGCCACGATTTTGTTCTTGCTGCTGGCGTTACTTCTACCCGTACTTCAATCTGCAGATAGTCTCTCGTAGTTCAAAGCATTCATCATGAAGCCATCCAAGCCAGAATCGACAATGGTTCGCCAAGGCATGACTCTGATTGAGGTTCTGCTCGTGGTCACGATCCTTCTGGTGATCGCCAGTGCCGTCGTTCCACGCCTTGTCAACCGACAAGAAAAGGCGAACGTTGACACGACAAAAATTAGCCTCAAAGGTCTCGAACAGG
>JAYZAR010000358.1:0-4315 GCA_036339635.1 Planctomycetota bacterium
TTGAGACAAACAGGTTGGGTAACGGATAATTGTCGTTGCGGTCGAATGCCAAGTGTTGGCCGTGCTCGAAACCACCTCCAGCCAGCAGCATCGGCATATTCTTAGTATCGTGGCTGCTTGCGTTCCCAAGGTTGGATCCAAACAAAACCATTGTCGAATCGAGCAATGAGCCATTCGTCTGCTGACTGTCATGGAGTTTCTTCAGAAAGCGACCAAATTCTTGGATCAGGGTTGATTCCACGATCGTCAATTGGCGGATTTTTTCCGGATCTTTGCCGTGATGTGACAGATTGTGGTAGTCGATGTCGATCCCTGGAATCACCGGAACAGCGTTCATTCCGGCAAAGTTGTAGGTGATAAAACGGGTCGCGTCCGTTTCGATTGCTAAGTGCATCACGTCGTACATCAGACGCATGCGTTCGACAATCTTCTTGCGATCGGTCTCATCTTGCAAAGGTTCCGCGTTGATTTGTGGTTTCGGCTCGTTTTCCCAGATTTCTGCATTAGCAAGCCTTCGCTCGGCCTCGCGCACCGCTTCGAAGTACTGATTCAATTTGTCGCGATCTCGGCCACCAAGACGACGCTCCATTGATCGTGTCTTGTCGGTGACGACATCTAAGATGCTCTGGCCGTCACGCAATTGTTGTAGTCGGGTGGCCTGTTCACCAAGTGTGCCAGTTAGAAAAAGCTTGCGAAAGACAGAGGAGGGGCGGGTAAAGGTTGGGATTTCAACACCAGACCTGGACCACGAGAGTCCGGGTCCCGAACTGCTTAGGGCGAGAGAGGCAAATCGTGTTTTACTGCCAAGTTCGGCGGCGGCGTATTGATCCAATGAAATGGTGTTGCGGAAGCCGGCACTATTCGGATGAGGCGCGCAAGTCAGGTACGACTTGTAAGAGAGGTGCCCGCCGCCAACTTCCGGATGAGAGACTCCTGAGAACACAGTGAAGCGATTACGGAAATCCGACAGCAATTGTAGATACGTTGGTAGCTTATAATCCCGTCCGGATTGTTCGGGCAGGATATTCGCCGCATGGAGTCCAAGTCCGATATCGATCGCGACCATTCGCCGTGGGGTGGTTGGGGACACAGCATTAGCAGATTCCAAAAAGGGGAGTGCTAACGACACGCCAGCGGCACGAAGAATGGTTCTGCGGTGCATGGTCATTATGGCTTTTGAAAGATGGGGCTAATGACGATCTGGTGGATAAGTGACCGGAAACCGTAATCATGGTCTGCGGTTTTCTCGACAATACTATTCACCGCGACACGGTCAGCGAAGCCGAGTTTGCGACCGAGGGCATAAGTAAGTAAGTGGCGAGAAAGGTTGTGGGCGATCTGGTCCGGTTGCGATGCAAGATGTTGTTTGAGATTTCTCACACCTTTGAATTCACGACCCTCATCGAATGGCGTCCATGAATCGACCGGTGATCCGATTCGGTATCTCACCCAGGCATGAGTGAACGGCGCTTGTCTGATGCTGGGTCGTTGAGCCCCTTGAACAGTTGTTCGATAGTGTGTTCGAAACCCTCCAATAGGATTGAACGATTCCAATCCGAAGCCAAGTGGGTCAATTTTGGAATGGCAGGCGGCGCAAGTTTCGAGGTCTTGGTGCTTGGCGAGTTGTTCTCGAATACTCAATGCACCCCGAATGTCAGGTTCAACCGAACCAACGTTATCTGGTGGTGGGGGCGTGGGGGTTCCCAAAATGTTGTTCAGGATCCAAACACCTCGTAGCACCGGAGAGGTGTAGGTGCCATTGGCGGTGATCTTGAGGATGCTGGCGTGCGTTAGGAGTCCACCACGCGGACTGTCTTCAGGTAATTGCACAAGCTGTAAATCCTGTCCCAACACTCCTTCGATCCCGTAGTGACTTGCGAGTCGATGGTTTAGAAAGGTGAAATTTGAATCGACAAAACGAGTGACTGGCAAATCATTCTTTAGAAGATGCTCAAAGAACAGTTCTGTCTCACGTATCATCGAGATTCGAAGTAGTTCATCGTACTCCGGATAGAGAATGGCGTCGGGTTCGGTGAAATCAATGTCACGAAGATCGAGCCACTGGCCGGTGAAGTTTTTGGTAAATTCGGCAGCTTTGGGCGATTCCAGCATTCGTTCCACTTGTTGGTGAAGGATATCGGAGGACCGCAGTTGCCCATGCTCCGCTAGGCTCATTAGTTCCTTGTCTGGCATCGTACTCCAGAGGAAGTACGAGAGTCGGGTTGCCAAACTGAGCTGAGTAATCGTCTCGAGCGAAGTGGGGCTTTCGCCCGGAGAAACCTGTGCTGGGCCCGGTACTTCAAGGAACAGAAATTCCGGGGAACAAAGCACCGCCTTTAAACTGACTCGCAACGCTGATTCAAAGTCTCGCCCCGCAGCGGTCGCTTGATTAAAAAGTTCGACGTACGGGACCGATTCGCCTGCCTGGATGGGGCGTCGGAATGCTCGCGGTAATAATTCCGAGATAATTCGTTCCGCGTCGGTGACATCGGCTTTTTCTGTATCAACGCTCCCTAGCAATTTGGCACGGCTTGGCGGTGGCCATTCTTCCAGCGGGCCCTCAATAAATATGTCACCAATTTCGATGCCAGGCTCTGGATAGGTATCCGCATTGCTGCGCGTACCTTGCGTACCGTAACACTTTGGCAAAAAAGTGCCACCGTCTTCAACGAGACGATCCACAAACTCGATTGATGTCCACTCATTGGGCGGGACTTCAAAGTATCCGACAAGATGTTGCTCACGTCGATTGACGATTGTGTCGCCGCCATAGATACGGAGTGTGACAGGTTCATCACTCTGGATGGCACGAACCTGAAGCGTTCCCCGATAGGTGCCAGCAGGTGCTCGAAGACGCGCAAAGTTGACAAGATTGGTAGGGCAATAATTCGATTGGAAAATCACCAGCCCTTTCTCTGTGCGTCGAAACATCTTGCCGATTTGTTTTTTCAGCTGAGGTCGACCCTTCCAGTCAACTTGGTCCAACAGATTCGTTTTGTGCCGAATGTAATTAGGCTTAGTCGGCAGACCAAATACCGCATCCAAAACTTGATCCGCGGTGTCAAGGTAAGCTTGCATAGCTTCAGCTGAAGTCGCCAACCCTTCACCGACAGTATCAAATCCATTGGTTGATGTGTCACTGGGAAGGCCATTGACGAGTACATCCGTTTGGAACAGGTCACGCACCGTATTTTGGTACTCATGCCGGTTGAGTCGTCTGAGAACCACATCACTTCGACCATGTTCGCCGCTTTGAATCGCCCTGCCAAGCGTTTTTAAAAAACTTGCGGTCGCTGCCGTGTCAGGTTGATCCGTGTCTGCTGGTGGCATCTCGCCCGCAGCGATACGGTCGTGAATCAGAATCCATCTTCGCGCGATTTCTTGATCGGTTAGGTCAAATTCCAAATCATTGAATTGGATTCCGCCGGTTGAATCCCGATCGCCGTGGCAATCCACACAATAAGTTTGAAGGAACTCGGATATCGAGCTTGGCACTTGACCGATGGTTGTCATCGGTAATGTGAACAAGGTTGAAATGACGGCTATCAATGCTCGCATAGTGATACCCGTTCATTTTGGCTTCGGAGTTTCGACCTTCGGTTTACTGTTCTTGCGCGAACTAACACTCTATGCGTTTGCGGTCGATACCAACGACTTGTATTGCAGATCATGACAGGATTTCTTGGACAATGCGGGCGGGCCGATCTGCAGTAATTGTTTGTTGAATGCCATTTTGGTGGAAAATCAAATCGTTTGATTGAAGTCCAAAAAGGTGCATGATAGTCGCCTGGTAGTCGTTGGGTGTTACGACGTCTTCGACAGCCCGATGACCGAATTCATCTGTGGCTCCAAACGTCATTCCTCCTTTGATTCCTCCACCGGCCATCCAAATACTAAAGCCTTGGCCGTTATGGTCTCGACCGTGTTTTTCTGGAGCACCCTGGTTTTGGGTCACCGGTAATCGACCAATCTCACCACCCCAATGAACAATGACCTCATCAAGCATTCCTCGTTGTTTGAGATCTTTCACCAAGGCGGCCGCTGGTTTGTCCGTTTTACGGCAAACGCTTGGTAAATTTTTCCCGAGATTGCTGTGATTGTCCCAGGGCTGACCATTCAGGAACAGCTGAACGAATCGAACGCCGCGTTCGACCAGTCGACGGGCGATCAAACAGCGAGTTCCGTATTCGCGTGTCGCGTCATCATTCAATCCGTAAAGTTCGTGCGTCGCTTTTGTTTCTTGTGCGATGTCAAGAGCGTCGGTCGCAGCGGTTTGCATGCGCGCAGCCAGTTCGTAACTTGCGATCCTCGCCTC
>JAYZAR010000359.1:0-10390 GCA_036339635.1 Planctomycetota bacterium
AGCGTCTCCAGGAGATGCACTCTGCGGCTGAGCTGGACAAACAAATTGTGAAGACAGCTCTGGAGAAGAACAACTGAGCCCCGCACAACGCTGCGAAACGGTCAATTAGATTCAAAAAACTTACCTCGGATCGCATCGCCGGCCATGCTAGAACGCAAGGGCAACCTAAACGCACACAGCGTTCCCCTCAAAAGATGAAAGAAGATGAATCATCGCTTGCTGTGCCGCTTCAACTTCAATCGCTGCGTTTCCTACGTGATAGCGGCAAAGCGAAATGAAAAGAATGACCCAGCCCATTCCTTCATAAGCTTGTGACAAAGAGGGGACCACTTCACTGCGTCCGGCGTGCGTTGACGCTAAGTGTTTTTTAACGATTGTTCTCAAAGAACGGAGCTTGAGCTGATGATCGCGGGGCATCGTGATCCAAGGCAATCCAGTCAGCACAAAAATATTTTAAAAATAAGGGTTAGGCGTTAATTAACGCTCGTGACTTTTTTAACGTCATTCGTTCGCTTGATCTTTCGCAACCTAGTTCGTTGTAGAAACGCCGTCGAAGGAAACTCTTGGAACTTACATTTTTTTATCCTTTGATGTAGGTGGCAACCAAGTTTTTGCCGCCAACACCTCTTCATGTTGTGCTCATTTTGCATACCGGATGATGCTTGAGCACAAATCGACGCATTGCGGTCGGTTTCGTTGTAAATGATAATCGCGGGACTAGACTTAGAAGATCGAATAATATGACGGAAACCTTTATTTTGTGCTTCGCGAATGGATCACCCGGTTGGATTCCCCACATCGCCTCTGCAGACGCGGCTGTGGCGATGCGCAACTGACTCACCGAGGAAGAATTTTCAACAGGTTGAGGTGCGTCTTCATGGACCTGTGCAACATGAAGTCCTCGAACGGGCGATCAAAAGGGTGGTCGATGATCATGAGATTCTGCGCACATCTTTCCACCTTCGCGCAGGAGATGCCGAGCCGCTGCAGGTTATCAATGAAGCCTCGAACACATCCGCGGTCGCGTGGCATGACTTTTCCGGTTTTTCGAATCATGAGCAGAGTGAGCAGTTAGCGGAACTGATGCGGTCGGCGGCCGCCAAGACAGCAGATCTCAACCAAGCAATGTTATTCTGGGCAGACTTGGTAAGTTGTGCGACCGAAGAGATTCGGATGATTTTGACGATCTCTTCCTTGTGCGCTGATAGGTCATCGCTGCCCTTGCTCGTAAGCCAGATCGGTCAATCCTATGACGCTCTTACGGGGTATCCAAACGCTCACTTGGAATCCCCCCAATTCGCGGATGTTGCTGAATGGCAATGGGAGTTGTTTCGCGCAGCGGGCGATGAAGAAGCAGACTTTTGGCATCATCACATATCCTCTCCCTGCCACTCACTTGAGCTGCCATGTGAAGGCTCATCTTGCGAATCTTTCTCATCCAGCTTGTCTGGCTGCGTTCAAGAAATGAGTAATGACTTTCGATCGATTCTTGCAGCAAAATCGAAGACCTCTGGTTTTTCTGAACAAGCGTGGGTCTTGGCTGGTTGGTATGCCTTGTTGGCTCGGCTAACTAACGCGCGTCAAGTTGGATGCGGAGTTTATTGCGACGGTAGAGTGATTTCAGAGTTAGCAGATGTCATTGGGCCGTTGGGACGTTTCTTACCACTGATTCGCGAAATCGAGTTTGAGGAGACCTTCCTGACATTGGTCGGGCAGGTGGACCAAGAGTTGGGCAAGGCGCACCAGTGGCAGTTTGTTTTCAACCCAAGCACGCAATCTTCAGATTCCGACACGGATGACGACCACCTCGCACCGTCAATCGGATTTAGCTTCCAGCAACTGCCCCCTGCGTTCCAAAGCTCGGGAATCACTTACTTCTTCGAAGCAGCTTCGGTTAGTCCCGCACCAACTCAATTGTGGCTTGAATGTGCAGTGTCTGGCGATTGTTTTACGACGATGCTTCATTATGACGGACAAAGGTTTCTCGAAAGTCATTGCCGGAGGCTACTGTCGCAATTTGATGCGTTACTCCGATCCGCGGTGGAGGCACCAAGCCAACGCGTCTGCGATCTGAATGTTTTATCGGAATCCGAGCGTCACACGCTAATTTCTCAGTTTAACGACACGGCTACCGACTCACCTGCGGAATCGTGCATCCATCGCATCATTGAAAGCCAAGTTGAGCAGTTCTCTGAATCGCTCGCATTGGAATTTGAAGACAGCCAGATCACGTACCGCGAGTTGAATCTACGCGCGAATCGATTGGCGCATCACTTAAAAACGAAGGGAGTTGGACCAAACGTCCTGGTCGGTATCTGCCTTGAACGGTCGATTGACATGATAGTCAGCATCTTTGCGGTGCACAAAGCTGGGGGAGCTTACGTCCCAATGGATCCAGGTTACCCGCAAGAGCGTCTTGATTTTATGCTGGCGGACACCAAAGCACCGGTTGTCATTACTCGGGAATCACTTAGCAAGCGTTTACTCGAACCCCCGTCCGAGATTGTGTGCCTCGATCGTGACTCATCGGCGATCGAGGAACAGCCTGCGGAAAACTTGGAAACGTACGCAGATGCGAAAGACCTTGCGTACGTAATTTACACTTCGGGTTCTACGGGTAAGCCCAAGGGGGTAATGATAACTCACGAGGGACTAGTGATATCAAATTCGGCGAGAATTTCCTTCTTCAAACGCCCCGTCAAGAAGTTTTTGTTGCTCTCATCTTTCTCATTTGATAGTTCGGTGGTTGGGATTTTTTGGTCGCTCACGACAGGCGGTTGCTTGCTACTCGTTGATGAACGCATTCAACGTGACCTGAAAGAGTTGAATCAGGTAATCGCAACGCATCAAGTTTCGCATTTGCTCACCCTGCCATCATACTATTCTCTGATTCTTGAGCATTCGAGCATTGGGCAGCTTGATCATTTGGAGACCTCGATAGTCGCCGGAGAACCGTGTCCCAAAATAATGGTTGACTTGCACAAGCGTTTGCTCCCAAACGTCGAGTTATATAGCGAGTACGGCGCCACTGAAAACACGGTATTTAATAGCGTTTACGACTGTCGCGAGCAGACGCTTGATACAGCTCCAATCGGGCGACCGATCGACAATGCTGAAATCTATGTGCTTGACAGTCACATGCAGCCCGTTCCGATAGGTGTCATAGGTGAAGCTTTTTTCGGCGGACCCGCGCTTTCGCCTGGTTATTTAAATCGACCGGAACTGAATGCTGAGAAGTTTGTCAAATCACCTTTCAGTGAGGACCCTCACGCCTATCTGTATCGGTCCGGCGATCTCTTGCGACATCTTCCAAACGGAGACGTGCAGTTCGTAGGGCGGGCTGACAATCAGGTAAAAATCCGAGGATTCCGAATCGAATTGGAAGAGATTGAGTCGGTTCTGATTCAACATGGTTCCGTCCAGGAAGTTGCCGTCTTAGCACTTGACAGCGAAAAATGGTCCGAGAATGTCGAGGACAGTTCAAAAAAACACCTTTCCGGTGGCAAACGGCTTGCCGCATATGTTTCAACCAAAGAGCCACCGGATGCAACGATCTCTGAGTTGCGTGATCTTCTCACAACGCAACTTCCCGACTACATGATGCCTTCCACCTTCATCGTGCTCCCAAGTCTGCCCAAACACCCAAATGGAAAAATTGACCGTGGAGCTTTGCCGTCACCTGGCACCGCGTATTCCAATACTCGAAGCAATGTAGTCAATGCTCGATCAGCTGAGGAAGAAAAGCTTGTCGCGATTTGGAAAGAGGTTCTTGGACAAGAACAAATTGGAGTTCACGACAATTTTTTCGAATTAGGGGGTGACTC
Source organism: Planctomycetota bacterium (assembly GCA_036339635.1). Taxonomy (GTDB): domain Bacteria; phylum Planctomycetota; class Planctomycetia; order Pirellulales; family Pirellulaceae; genus Rubripirellula. The sequence goes on from JAYZAR010000359.1 coordinate 3,825, forward strand.
GATCCTGAGCATTCAGATCGTAGCACGAGCTAATCAACATGGAATTCCGATCACGCCAATGCAACTATTCCAGTATCAGACGATCGCTGATTTGTTTGGCAATTTGAACAATGCTCGGATGACCCATGCGGACCAAGATGAGGTTGTGGGGTCAGTAACACTGACCCCCATTCATCATTGGTTTAGAGTTCGACAGTCTCCCGATCTGAGCCATTGGAACATGCCACTGCTGCTGGAGTTGCAATCGGAAATCGCGCTTGATGATTTGCAGGCAGCGGCATCGGCGCTTCTACGGCACCATGACATCCTAAGGTTACGTTGGAAAACGATCAAAGACAGTTGGAGTTTAGAAATTGAGCCTTTCACGGCGACTCCACTTGTGACGGCAGTTGATCTATCAACGGTTCCTGAGGGGGATGTTGCGAAACTGATCGAAAATCGTTGCTCTGAGTGTCAGAGCTGCTTGAGCCTTGAGCACGGTCCGCTCATGCAGTTGTACGTGTTTAAACTTGGGCCCAAGCGGAAAGACTTGCTTTTTTGGAATCTCCATCATTTGGCAGTTGATATCGTATCCTGGCAGATCCTTTTAGACGACTTGCAGCTCGCGTTGACCCAGATTGGACAGGGTGAATCGATTGAACTGCCACGAAAGTCTACTTCGTTTCAGTATTGGGCTAACCAATTGGGGCAGTATGCTCAAACAGCACAGGTTTTGGAGGAAGCAGAATTTTGGTTGACCGAAGAACGCGCGGCAATCGACGGCCTTCCGCTCGATCACGAAAATGGCCGAGAAACAAATACCGAAGAAAGCTCAAGGATTCATAACGTTTGCCTTACCAAAGCCGAAACCGATCAGCTACTGCGATTCGTACCAAAGTTCTACCACACTCAGATCAATGAGGTGCTGCTTACATCGCTGCATCTTGCTCTGCAGAAATGGTCGGGAAGTTCATCATCACTGATTGATGTTGAACTTCATGGACGCGAGGAGGACTGTTTTGGTGATGTCGATCTTTCACGAACCGTGGGTTGGTTCACCTCTTATTATCCTCTTCTACTAATCAGCCCGATTGAGATCTCTCCACTGATGCTCTTGAGGTCGGTGAAGCAGCAGATGAGAGAAATTCCGAACCGCGGTTTTCACTTTGGGCTACTCAGGTACCTTCAAGACGATCCAGAAATCGGCGATCAATTCGCGAAGCTGCCGGCAGCGGAAGTGAATTTCAACTACTTGGGTCAGTTTGGGCAGGTGGTTGAAGGGACGACGTTGTACAAGCTGGCAAACCACGAAACGTCATGCGGTTTTGATCACAGTCCAAAGGGCTTACGCGGCCACTTGATTGACGTGGTCAGTTGGGTGATTGATGACCGCCTACAAATCGATTTCTCCTACAGTGCGAATGCGCACACGGAAAAGACGGTGACTGGTTTAGCCGCTGATTTCCTCGAAACGCTCCGTACACTAATCGCCGGCAGCAACGATCAGGTTGTAAGCAATGACGAGCCACTGAACGGCGAAAAGAATTCAACCGAAATCGAAAACGTGCAGGCTTCTGACTTTGGCTGGGATAACGCTGACCTGGAAGCGATCAGGAAAGCGATCGGCGAATCAACTGAGAGTCATTAGCAATGCAAGGCGATACGATACAAAATTTCTATCCGCTCTCTCCACTCCAGGAGGGAATCCTGTATGAGAGCTTGGCCAATCCGAAATCGAATGCGTATTCGCAGCAATTTACGTGCTCGTTAATCGGTCGACTGGATTCCGAAGCCTTCAAATCAGCCTGGAAGGAAGTGATCAGCCGCCACGCAATTCTACGCACCTCTTTTGTTTGGGAGGGCGTCAAGGAGCCGATACAGGTTGTTCACCGCGACGCTCATGTGCAGGCTCACCATGAGGACTTGCGGGATGTAATGTTGCGTGAACGGGACACGAAAATAGAAGCCCGGCGGAGACAGGAAGAACATGCGGGTTTTGATTTCTCCAAACCCGCCTTAATGCGAGTACTATTCATCCAAACAGAGGACGATCGGCATGAGTTGATTTGGACCTTCCACCATGTGCTATTTGATGGTTGGAGCATGTTCTTGATTTTCCAGGAACTGTTCACGACCTACGAGTCTCTCAGAGAGAACAAACCGCTTGAATTAGCGAGGCCTCGGCCGTTTCGCGATTTGGTGGTCTGGCAAAAAAACCAGGATCTGTCAGCGGCCGAATCCTATTGGCGTAGAGCGTTGAATGGAATCGAGTGCTCGACGCCTTTAGTTGTGGACCGCTCCCCGCCCCCCAGATCAGATTTGGTCCCGCAGTTTGATTGGGAGCAAACTCACCTCTCGTCAATCGTCACCGCCTCTTTGCATAGCACGCTCCGGCAATGGCGTGTCACGATGAACACGTTGATGCAGGGTATCTGGGCACTACTGCTTAGTCGTTACAGCGGCAACGAAACAGTGGTGTTCGGCGGCATCGTCTCCGGCCGACCACCAACGTTGCAGGGTGTGGAGTCCATGGTCGGATTGTTCATCAACACACTGCCCATCTGCGTGAAGTGCCCTGACGACATGGAGTTGAATCGCTGGCTTGTCGAGTTGCAAGTCCAACAACTCGAAATGCGGCAATACGAACACAGTCCACTGAATCTAGTTCAACGTTGGAGCGACGTGCCGGGCGGACAACCGCTCTTTGAGAGCATTCTGCAGTTCGAAAACTATCACAAATCTACGTCCTTGGAAGGAATGGGCAAGTCGATTGCGATTGGGAACGTACGCTGGTTCGAACGAACAAACTTTCCCCTTGTCGTATTGGTTGAACCGAAAGAGCAGTTGAGCATTCGGTTGTTGTACGACACCGATAGGTTTGATGCCCAGACCATCAAACGCATGCTCGGCCACCTTGAGACGCTACTGATGGGCATTGCCGAGAATCCACACCAGCGTCTCGGCGATCTACAGCTAATCACTCCCAAGGAACGCCAAACGCTGTTGTTCGATTGGAACCAGACCGCGAGCGAGTACCCGCAGAACAAGGCGATTCACAAGGTCTTTGAGGAGCAGGTCGCACGCACCCCCAACGCGACCGCTCTTGTGCTCGACGATGCTAGATTGACCTACGAGTCCTTAAACAAACACGCCAACCAGTTCGCACGCTACTTACATTCGCTGGGTGTCGGTACGGACACCGCTGTCGCTATCTGCTGCGATCGCTCTTTTGAGATGATCATCGGTGTTCTGGGAATCCTGAAGGCAGGCGCCGCGTATGTGCCTTTGGATGCTTCGTATCCCGATGCACGACTGCAGCTGATGTTCGAGGATGCAAAACCGCCCGTTATCGTCACCCAACAGCAGTACCACCGACGCCTGAAGGAATTCGCTCCCCAAGTCATCTGCCTGGACGCTGCATCTGAACAGATCGCCCGGCAGCCGCGAGAGAATCCAGACTTCGCCGTCAATGCCGACGGACTGGCCTACATCATGTACACTTCCGGTTCGACCGGTCGTCCTAAGGGTACACTGATTCCGCATCGTGGAGTGGTGCGACTCGTCAAAAATACTGCCTACGCCAGTTTCGGGCCGGACGAAACGTTCTTGCAATTCGCGACACTCTCGTTCGACGCGTCGACATTCGAGATTTGGGGTCCCTTGCTTAATGGAGGGCGGCTGGTTCTGTTTCCGAGACGACACGCGTCGCTCGAAGATCTGTCTCGCGTCATCCAGGACGCCGGCGTGACGTCACTCTGGCTGACGGCTGGCTTGTTCCACGAAATGATGAACAGCCATCCTGACGGGCTGCGGGGAGTGCGGCAATTAATTACCGGGGGCGACGTACTTTCGGTAGAACACGTTCGCCGATCGCTGGAAACACTCGAAGGCTGCACGATTATCAACGGGTATGGCCCTACAGAGAACACCACGTTTACATGCTGCTATCCGATGACGAATCCGGACCAGCTGGAAGCAACGGTTCCTATCGGTCGTCCAATTTCCAACACGCGGGTTTACTTGCTGGACGGCGAAATGCGCCCGGTGCCGATAGGTATCCCCGGAGAGCTGTGCATCGGAGGTGATGGATTAGCTCGGGAGTACCTCAATGATCCTGAGTTGAGCAATCAAAAATTTGTATCGAGCCCGTTCGTGGAGTTACCAGACGAACGACTCTACCGAACGGGAGATCTGTGTCGCTACTTGCCCGACGGGCGTCTCGAGTTTCTCGGCCGTCGCGACCAGCAGGTGAAGATTCGTGGTTTCAGGATCGAGTTGGGCGAAGTCGAGCAGGCGTTGCGTGAGCATTCGGACATATGTGACGTGATCGCAGTGGCCAGCGATTCGGTTTCAGGTCAAACACAGCTAGTCGCTTACTTGATTTCTGTCGAGTCGGCATCGCCCAGCGTGGAGAGCTTGCGTTCCTATTTGGCACAGGCATTGCCTGAATACATGATTCCCTCCATCTTTATTTTTCTGGATGCATTTCCACTGACCGGTAATGGAAAAGTGGACCACGCCGCACTGCCGAGACCAGAGCAGTCGCATTGCACTCGTAACTCCACGCATGTTGCGCCACGATCGTCCATTGAACGCTCGCTGGTTGAAATCTGGTCAGAGGTTTTGGGGATCGAAAGCATTGGAATCACCGATGATTTTTTTGAGCTGGGCGGAGATTCCATTCTTACCATCCAGGTCATTTCTCGTGCGAAGCGAGCAGGTATCTCACTTGCGATCCATCAAGTTTTCGCGCACCCGACAATTGCGGAGCTAGCACAGTTTGTTGACACCGTGCGATTTGACGACAACGTTCAAAATGAGGTCACGGGCGTTGTACCTTTGACGCCAATCCAGCACTGGTTCTTTGAGCAGCGGTTTGTCGCTCAGCACCATTGGAATATGGCCATGTTGCTCGAAGTCCAACCAAACGTTTGCGATTCCCACCTGCGCGAGTCGGTCAGGCACTTACTCGCACATCACGACATGCTGCGAGTGCGATTCAAAAAGACAGAATCCGCGCCCGGTTGGCGACAGAGGATCCCATCCTTCGATGGAGATGTTCCCTTCGAGGCGTTTGATCTTTCTTTCCGCACGAAACAAGAACAGGATTCGATCATTCGGGAAAAAAGCACTGAGTGGCAAGCAAGCCTGGATTTACAAAACGGACCGCTTGTTCGATTTGCCTATTTCCATTGCGGAGCCGAACAGCCCGCCCGGTTGCTGATCATCGCTCATCACTTGATGATTGATGGTGTTTCCTGGCGCATCATCTTAGAAGATCTCCAGATGGGTTGCGAGCAACTAGCCAAAAAACAGGAAATTCAGCTCGCTCCCAAGTCAACCTCCTTTCAAGATTGGTCGCACCAGCTAACAAACCATTCACAAACCGACTCTGTACGACAGCACTTCGGTTTTTGGAGGAGGCAGAACTGCGACCCGATGACTTGCTTGCCGGTTGATTTCGAAGGAGCTGCAAAAAGCAATTCCATGGCGTCTGCGCGTACTGTCAGCTCATCACTTAGCGAATTAGAAACGCACTCTGTGCTATACGATTTGCCAAAACGTTATCACACACGAATCGACGAGTTGTTAGTTTTCGCTTTAACACAAAGCTTCTCAAATTGGACACATCAATCCTCACTGTTGCTGCACTTGGAAGGACACGGACGCGAGGATTTGCCGGAAGGCTTTGACGTTTCGCGAACCGTCGGTTGGTTCACCACGATGTATCCTGTGCGACTCGACTGGGGCGGGGCACACGGAACCACCAAAACGCTGAGGCAAATCAAGCAACAACTTCGCGATATTCCCCAGCGCGGTCTCAGCCATGGCCTACTCCGCTATTTAAATCAAGAAACGGCGAGCGACCTGGTATGCCCGCAACGCCCTGAAGTCAGCTTCAATTATCTGGGGCAGTTCGACCAGGGTGTTCAGTCTTCTTATTTTAGGACGCTGGAGTCAGAGATTGGCCTCATGACCGATTCCGAGGCTCAGCGTCACCATCTCCTCGACGTTTCGGGAATTGTCCTGGAAAAATGCTTACACCTAAACTGGATGTACAGCAGCAATATTCATCGGGAATCAACGATTCAACAATTGGCCGATGGCTTTGTCAATTCGTTGCGGTCTCTCATCGCTAGTGCCGAAAGCAATTCTGACGCAAGCAACAGCTACGTGCCGTCGGACTTTCCCTTATCGAGATTGGATCAGTCGCAACTGGATCGACTTATTGAAAAGAAGAGCGCTGGGGCTTCGCATGAATCACAATAACATCGAAGACATCTATCCGCTCTCACCGATGCAGCAAGGCATCCTGTACCACAGCCTATCTTCCCAGGTGAGTGAATACTTTCAGCAAGTCCATTGGACGTTTCGCGGCAATCTTAATATTACTGCGTTAGAGCAGGCCTGGCAGCATGTAACCTCACGGCATCCAATACTACGTACAGATTTTCATTGGCAAGAAGTGGAGGAGCCAGTTCAGATCGTCTATCGCGACGTGAAGATTGCCATTGAACGAATTGATTGGCGAGAATTCGATCGCCAAGAACAGGAGGCAAAACTCGATGCCTTTCTGCAATCCGATC
>JAYZAR010000360.1:0-10752 GCA_036339635.1 Planctomycetota bacterium
ATGCTCGTGAGGATGCGTTCGGCTCGGTTGTCCAGGTACACAGAAACAGCCCGCCCACGCTTGAAAACAGAAGTTGGAATCCACGCAGAGTCCCAAGCCGTTCTGGATTGATACGCGATGTAGTGCAAGTGGGCAATCAAATCGTAAAGCAAATCCATACTGGCGTGATGCGTACGCATTTGGTCCAGGCTGACTCCATAATTCAGCGAGCGCTCCGCAAGATAACCCAGCTTTGGCATTAACACATCAACGTGGGAGCGTCCCCACGTTCGCGCTTGCCGTGCGATTCGCTGCTCGTTGAATATGTCAACGAGAATTGAATCAAGCAATTCATTTCCGATTTGAGCGATCTCTTCTTCACTCAACGGCCGGTCAATGTACTCTTCGCGATAACGCGGAAAAACTCGTTCGCTGACCAAGCGAATGAATCGATCCACTTTGTCCTCAAATTTCAGGGCCAGGAAGATGCCGTGTTTGTTCTCTTTGCTGGAGATGAAATCTTGATTGATCGCGTCGATACCATCCACTTCATACAGCACTGCAGAACCTCGACTCGAATCGAGGGTTCGGCGCACCTCAAGTGTTCCAACTTGGCGTTTGCGGAAAAAACCCCATCTCGTATCGGTGTCACCCGAATCGTAGCGATGGACAACGATCCATCGGTGAAGCGGATCGTGCTTTCCAAGGTATCGCTGCAATTTGAACGCCTTTTTTTCAAGCCAACCTCGATCAGGTTGAAACAAAAACGTTCGGGTTTGGATCTCAAAACGATGGACGGCTCCCAGTGAAATATCAGCAAATTCGCGGATGTCCTTGGTCGTCCCCCCCACCACCTGTTTGCTTTTGCGAATGTATTGATTCCAACGTTCGACTTCTCGAAGGAAATCTTTTTGCGTCTTTAAATCACTCGCCGCACTCATTTCATCAACAGGAAGCAGAGCATTGGTAAGCAAATTTTCTCCACCGGTTCGTGAGTCACCGACGACATAAAAGTTGATATCAAAGTCCGCAGCGGCTTTCCGCATTTGCCATTTTGCAAGCTGATCGAATGCGACCGATCTTCCAGCTGGGGTCTGGAAATAATTGTTGGGGATGATAATTGTTTTGCCCCGCCAGTGCTTTAGCAGCGATTGCTCTCCGGGGAGCTTACGGATCAAGTCAAAAAAACCATAGTAAGACACATCCCAGACATCCAAGCCGCTCCCGAAATAATCGGCCAACTGGGTCCATTTCTCGATATCGTTGACCGACGTTTTCTGATTCGCAATCAACAGAAAACGCGACCCTTTTTCGAATTGATACTGTTCCGAAACCCGGATGAACGTTTTGCGACAGTCGACGGTTCGATACGCATCCGGAGATTGACTGGAACCGGGACGCTGCAGGTCAATTTCGATTCCGACTTCGAACTTCTCGTAGGGGGTAACGTGCGTTGATTTCCTGAGGCCAAGACGTGCCTCGATCTGAACAGATTGCCCGGCATCAAGTTGCTGGATCGGTTGAGTAAACGCATGCTGCACGATGTCGCATTCGTTTCCGTCCACATCAAAAAAGACAACCTCGGCAGGGTCCAGATCACCACCCAACCTGCGTATGTTGCAGCGCAAGGCACGGTGTAAAAAGTTTTGCGAGAGGGTCTCGGTTCCAACATTTAAAATCGAAAAAATCAAGCGGGTCGATTCGCCTGGCGCGAGGCTCCGTAGCGAAACAATGTCACTCAGTTCGACCGGAAAGCGAATTTCCGCTTCTTCGCCGTTTTCAAAATTTCGGAAGGGTCGGCAAATGCCGCTTTCCATTCGGGCAATGGGACTGATGGGATGGTCTAGCGTGAACGGTCGCCGTCGAGGTCCGTCGACGATGTAATCACCAAGGCGTATTTTCAATCCATGCTGCGTGAACGTGTATCGCTCACCCGATGCCAGTGCTTGGTGCATGACCAAGTCGACCTCATCATGAATTAACCAGCGATCAGATTGGATGGAGAGACGAATGGTGTAGTTGTCTGGGGTTGGCATCCCGCCAAAATTTTCGATCTCGATGTTATCAAGGGAGATCAGGCTGTCGGGTTCAAGGATCGTGTATTCGCTCGCAATATCAAAAGAAATCAACCCGAGGTCATAGGGCGAAGGGTATTCAAGAAGGCCTCCACTCTTTGATTCAACAACGATTCGGAAAAGCCCAACATTGCCGGGTGCTCCGTCTTCAGCTCGATACTTTGATCGATGCCCGCTTCGCCCCGGCCGTCCATCACGCCCGCCGGGATTGGAGCGATGGATGGTCCGCGTCCGGCGACTTCCTTGGCTATCGGTATAAGACTGTCTCTCGGTCCAGTGATAGCTGCGTCCTCCACGCCCCCCCTTACCGCCGGCACCACCAACGCCCGCATCACCAGCAAATCCGAAGTCCCCACCATTCAAATTCCCTTTGATGAGCATCAACAATCCGGTATCGCGATCATTGACGGCGACCGAAACGTTACCTCCATTTCCCCCCCGCGCGCCATCTGTGGGGTTGCCCGCGTCACCCCCCATGCCCCCAGCGCCACCATTGGTGCCGCTCGAAAATCGTGTTGCATCACGCCCGCGGCGACCTGGGGCACCGGGTTGCCCATTACCACCACGACCGCCATCGCCACCCCGGCCGCCCGTCGCACGGACAAAGATGTAGCCCTCGGAACCAATTTCCACCCGGTCTCGTAGCTGGGTTACCGAGGTGCCCTCGGCATCGACACGTCCAACCAACACCACCTGTTGACTTCGTGTTTCTTGTTCAGGAGTTGACAACCGCAAATGCACGTGCGCGGAATGCTGTCCACTTTCGGCCGGTGTTGCGTCGCCACCTTGGCGGCCATGCTTCCCAGCTCGCATCGGTGGGGACGCAAAACTTTGCCCGTCACCGCCTTTCGAACCGGACCTTCCGCACACGTCGATAATTCGCAGCGTCTCTATCTCCCCATCGGAAGCAAAACACCCTGCGTCACAAACATGACGTTTCGAGTTGAAAATTTTGCGACGGAATGACAATGCACCTTGGCTCCCTGCAGGCAAATGAAGCTGCATTGTAGCAAGCGTTGCCGGCGTGCTCGTGTCGCGAGCCATGTCACGACGAAAGAGCCAGATTGAAACGAGGCCTTTGCACGTCACCAACCAGAGACGGTAGGCTGGGTGTTTACCAAATCAGAGAGAACTAGAATCCGATTATATGATCCAAACGAAACACCTGATGTTTCGTTTTGGGGGCGATGCTTACAACAGAACAGGAAGATGATCGAGGCGATCAACATATCGGCACGCGCAACCGTAAAACGGCCCCATTGATCTGGACCAAACGAGCTCTGTCGCAAGTGTCACGTCGGTTCCCGCAAGTGAGAATTGAACAACCAATCTGTACGCGTCCAATGGTTCGGTATAAATCAGTCCAATTGTATTTCGCGAAATATCGCGAGTGATCAGATTGAAAGTTTCGCCGAGCGGTTGATTTTTCGCGTCTACAGCAACTGCCAGCACCTGCAGCAACATCGGCTGGCGTTCTGCGCGTCTCTGCCGATCTCCCTTGTACATGCTCGCATTCACAACCTGTCGCCTGGCGAAATCGACCAACTCTTGCGGGAGATTACTGGCGTTACCGATTTGAAGTGAATCTTGAATCAGCGTGCACATGGTTCGCGGCTAGTTCGCCGGGATGAGTTTTTTCTTCTTGAACGCACGCCTAACTTTTGGGGCTAGCCAAGGCGGATGTTCGAAAGACAGTTCGCGGAATAACGAATTGTCGGTACCCACTGAAAATTGGGATAAAAATGCCGATCCTGCAAGTGTTGCGTGCGATGAAGAGATGAGATCGCTGTGGAAGTCAATCGAGATCGATTCTGGCAAAGTGTAAAATACTGGAGAACCTTGTCCACTTCGCGTTGCGGCAATACCTTCGACCGGGAAGATTCGGCCTCGATTGACAGCGACCCCGCTCAAGCCTGACGCGGAAATATGGTTACACCTCCTTATCTAGACGGCGAGCGATCTGTCGTTGACTCAAGGACGAATCATTTTCCATTCCGAACGCCAAGTACCAAGCGACACACCGCGTGCAACGAACGTGATACGATATTGGCATGCGTGGATGCAACATATTCTTGTCGCTGCTCTGTTTGCTGGCTGGCGGTTGCGAACGGACCGCCCCTTACCCCTCACGTCCAATCACCCTGGTTTGTCCCTGGGCAGCGGGTGGTGGCACCGATCGTGTATCACGGCAAATAGCCATCTTGTTGGAGCAACGTTTGGGGCAACCAGTTTCGGTGGTCAATGCAACAGGCGGCAAAGGGGTCACGGGACACGACCGTGGACTCAGCGCACGTCCTGACGGCCATACGTTGACAATGATGACGTTTGAGCTCAACACAATGCATTGGGCCGGGCTAACGGACTTAACGTACGAGGATTGTGTGCCGCTTGTTTCGGTCAACGAGGACTACGCGGCACTGTTGGTTCGCAACGGCGCTAAATGGAAAACCATCACCGAATTGGAATCCGATGTGAACGCTGCCCCCGGAACATTGACCGCATCAGGAACTGCCCTGGGTGGTGCTTGGCATTTAGCGTTAGCGGGTTGGCTGGTCGCCTCCGAATTGGACGCTGACGCAGTCACCTGGGTGCCGTCAGCAGGCGCTGGGCCATCACTGCAACAATTGATTAGCGGTGGTGTCGACATGGTGTGCTGCAGCCTACCGGAGGCTCGCACATTGCTGGAATCAGATCAGGTACGTGCGTTAGGTGTCATGTCGCCGCAGCGGGCTGTCGGCTTCGAGCAGGTCCCAACGTTTCTTGAGCAGGGAAACAATTGGACACTCGGAGGCTGGCGGGGCTTAGCGGTTCCACAGGGTACACCGACCGAAATCGTCGATCGACTACTTGATGTGCTCATTCCGATCGTTTCCGAGTCGCCCTCGGCCGGCAACTTTGCTGAATTCATGGAAACTCAAAAATTCGATCATACATGGCGGGGCCCGAGTGAATTCAAGGAATTCCTGGCAGAAAATGATCGCAAGCTGGGGACGCTGCTGAAGAGCGTTGCGATGAAAGCGGTAAACGAAGATCGGTTCAACCCCATGACGTACCCTCTAATTTTGCTGGGACTCATCGCAGCCACCTTGATTGGATTGGTCCTCACTCATGAAAAAAAACCGGCGCCAGATCAGGGCGAAAAGCAATCGTTACCGGTCTCGCGCGCGAGCGTAGTGAATGTTGGATCCATCGTGATCGCAATTGTCGCTTACGTCTGCTTGGCAGAACGCGTTGGTTTTCTTTTGCTGGCAAGTGCGATTCTGTTCCTGTTACTGTTGCGATTTAAAACAAACACCGTTACGAGTTTTGCTATTACAGCAGTTACCGTGCCCATTTTATATTTCGTCTTCGCGATGCTTTTACGTGTCCCCTTGCCTTAGCCAAATTGAATTCGAACGAGTCGGTTTACATCGCCAAGTGCTGGAGTTTCAGTGCAAATTTCGTTGATCATCTCGTCCGTCAATTTATTTAAACAATGGATTGATTAAAGAACCTCCTTCTGACTGTCCTCCCAGCTTTTGAGTCGTTGGGGCCTCCGGCAAGCGATTGCATTGGGTGTCCAAACGGATTGGAACCCGGGAGAGCAAGCGACCGATTTTTTTTCATGTTCACCGCAGCCATCGAATCCGTTTTTCAATTGGACGTCTTGGTGGTCATCGCAATGGCCGCGATTTATGGAATCGCGATTGGCGCAATTCCAGGGTTGACGGCGACAATGGCGGTGGCCCTCATGGTCCCCTTGACCTTTTATTTGGATGATATCCAGGCAATTGCAGCGATTGTCACGACCGTAACTTGCAGCATCTTTGCCGGGGATTTACCAACTACATTGGTCAGGATCCCAGGTACACCTTCATCGGCAGCTTATGCCGATGACGCCTACGCTTTAACAAGATCCGGGCGTCACATGGATGCACTGCATCTCTGCCTTTGGTGCAGCGTCTTGGGAGGGTTGTTTGGTGTCTTCGTTCTCGCTTGCGCGGCTCCACCACTGGCACAGATCGCCACGCAATTTACTAGCTTTGAATATTTCTGGCTCTATTTGCTCGGGTTGTCGTGTTCCGTCATCGTATCACCAGGTTCACGAATCAAGGGGTTCTTCGCCTTGCTGATTGGACTACTGCTTTCGACGGTTGGATTGGGGACTGATTTCAGCGTCCCTAGAATGACGTTTGGTTTCGACCAGCTGGTTACCGGGATTCGCTTTATCCCAGCCATGATCGGCCTGTTTGGCATCTCAGAAGTGCTGCGGAACGCGTTGAGTCCAGACGGGCTCAATCAACTAGACCGGCTAAATCAAAGCGAATCAGAACAGAGAGAACCAACTTCGCCGCTCCACCAGGCGGATAATTTGGGTCCGGGGCTTGGGGCATGGCTGTGGAACCGCAAGCTGCCACTTTTTCGCAGTAGTACGATTGGGGCTACGATCGGGATGTTGCCAGGCGCAGGTGCCGACATTGCGGCCTGGATTTCCTATGCCGTTTCTAAGCAGTTCTCTCACCATCCCAAACAATATGGTCGGGGAGCAACCGAAGGCTTGGCCGATGCAAGTGGCGCGAACAACGCTGCATTGGGTGGTGCGTGGATTCCCGCTTTGGTGTTCGGGATTCCTGGTGACTCGGTCACGGCAATCGCGATTGGGGTTCTGATGATGAAAAACATCACGCCTGGCCCTGGAATCTTTGATGCGGCTGCCAACCCCGATCAATCAACTCTGGTTGCGAGTATTTTTGTGACGTTCGTCGTTGCGAATTTGATGCTGATTCCAATCGGCTTGGGCGCGATTCGAGTAGCGTCTGTACTGATCAAGATACCGCGGCGAATATTGCTCCCATTGATCGTGCTATTCTGCATCATTGGTGCTTATTCCATGACGGGAAGCTATTTTGATGTCTCGCTCATGCTTGCCATGGGCTTGCTTGGATTTATGTTGGAAACCTGGAAAGTTCCCTTGGGACCGATTGTCCTGGGGCTAATCCTGGGAGGCCAACTTGAACATCGTTTCTTGCAATCATTAACGGTATCATCCGGTTTGTCGGCATTCTTCGCCAATCCAATCTCCATCACACTTGGAGGACTATGCATCCTCTTGTGGAGTTGGCCGCTGATCAAACGATTAAGACGCAAACACACCGTCGCCTAATCTAGAGTTTTTGCAGGTATGCCATTAAATCAGCAGCCTGCTGATGATCCAAACCAATCAGCAGACCTTCTGGCATCAGCGACACCTTCGAAATACGCTGTTCGGCAATATCTTCAGCATTCACACGGACAGTCTCTCCCGAAGCCGTCAAAAGAGTAATTCCATCGACACTCTCGTAGATCCTCATTCCGACCAGAATGCGATCGTCCGTCGTCAGAACCATTTGCGCACGATATCGATCGGGGACTGTATGACTTGGGTCCACGGTCGCTCTCCATAAATCCTCAGCACTGAATCGCCGTCCAACACCTTGTAATGATGGCCCGAGTGCAGTGACGCCATCGTGACAAGCAGCGCATTTACGTTCCTGAAAGAGTGCCTTTCCTTTTTCCGCATTTCCGGCGAGTGACAGAATTTGTGGTGAATCGACCAGCCACTTCGCGGTTTCGGATCTGTTCGGTTGTGGCAGCGGCAGTTCAGCACCGATCTTCGTGAGTGCTTTCCGAGCGGATTCGCGCACAACCGGGTCAACCGATTCCGCGGCAAGCTTCATTTGTTCGGCATCGGATGGCCCGGGGTATCGCGAGATTGCCAACCATGCCGCGTCTCGAGTCGATTGATCTTCAAGCCAGAGCCGAATGATGGAACGTGCTACGGCATCGTTTCCCAACGCGATGAATCTTGCCAGCCTTGGTTCCGTCGGTGGCCCACCCGGTTGTCCTAGTAATTTGACACGCAGACGCTCTAATTCTTCGGGATCCATCGTATCGGTCCACACGAGATGAACGGCTTGGCCGAATTGAGGGTGGGCCACCAATCGACCGGGCATTAACGCGTCACGGCGATGCAACGCCAACATCAATTCGGTTAGCCGGGGCGCCCAGTTACGATCGAGGTTTAGGTTTTGGGATTGGATCAAGATGGGGATTTCGATCATCGCCTCAATGATCTGAGCTGTCATTTCGTCATCCCGGGCAGCAGGCAGACGGGCCAACGCGATCAGGCGATGCAATTTATCGGTGGGGCTTGTGACGGCCTGCAAGTCGTTCACGATGACTTTGAATGCCTCAGGAAATTCGGGTTCCAGAACTGCGACTGCACGTATCAACTCATTCGCCAATTCAGGATCTTCAGCGGCTCCCGGAATCCTCTTCACAAGTTTTTTGGCCGCCCTGTCGAGTAGCGGTTTGGGAAGAGCTGGCCGTAGAACGCTGCGGTAACCATCAAAAACAGCGGCAACCTGATACTTTCCTCTCGCATCCCTCGGATCACCGGCGCCAAGCCCGCCCAGACTTTCAATCAGTAGCGTGATCCCGTCCAGCAATTGACGCCGAGTTGCCTGCGGATTTTCGATGGCTGTCACAGCCATCTGCGCCGCCGCGAGATCAAGCAGGCGCTCGGGGCTTCGCCGCAAACCACGAATCGCGTCTCGTAGGGGCCCCTTCACAGTGGTCGGTTTATTGGATTCCCAAGTCACCTGACTGCGTGGCTGAGAGCGAGGGGTAATCGCATCGATTAGATAGAGCCCGCCCTGACTGCCGCGACCACCGACACTCACCAACATAGGTCCATCTGAAAAAGCGTCCAGATCGGTTACCGCAAACCCAGTGCTCCCCGCAGCATGGGCAACCTTTTCAGTCGTTCCATCATCCGCAACAAATAATATTCGCCCGAAGGTCCAGTCCAGCACGAACACGCCCTCGTCAAAGCGGGCAGGCAGTCGGGTGTTGGTTGAACGCAAGACCCCGGTCGGTGAACCACGCCCAAACTCCGCCAACACACGCGGCATTTCAGTATCCACATTCGGGCGTTTCCAACTGCGGCTTACCCACCCAGCATCGTCGCCTTGCGAAACACGATAGACGCGGGTGGGACGGTACCATGGCAGCGACACGTCACGCTCTCCGTCGCTATCAAATGTGATGATTGTGTGATCTGGTGCAAAGTCAAAATCAAACGCATTGCGAAACCCATGGGCCCATACTTCTCGTTGTGACCAGTCGGCTGAGATTTTCCAGATCGCTCCACCGCGTGGATTCGGCACCTCGGTCGTGTCGACATTTTGTAATTGATACATCTTGGCGGTCTTGTTTCCCGCCAACAGATACCAACTACCATCAGGACCTTTTCGCAAGGCATGCGCGTCGTGCTCTCCCCCAGTTTTAATCGCCAGCATTTGCTTCGGGGGTGAATCAAGCACGCCATCGGCATCAGTGTCTCGCATTCGCCAAACACCATCATCGCCAACGAAATAGAGCATCTCGTTTTCGATACAAAGTCCGTGAGCACCGTGCGAGGGACGATCGATAAGAGAATCGACTGCGATGACAGATCCGCGATTGTCATCCAATGTCAACATCCGGATATAGCCGGGCCCTGAAACAATCACCCGGCCTTGACCGTCAATCGCCAGGTTCGTGCAATCAGGAACCATGTCGTGGCCAGCAAGCCGCTGGATTCGCAAGCCGGGTGCCATTTGGATTTCGGCAACAAGGGGACGTGGAAAAGCGAAAACCACGATCGCTAATACCCAAAGAAGACTTCGAAACATCAAAATGCCATAAACGGGGTGGAGTGAAACTAAAAAGCGTCCTTTCTATGGTACCCGGAGATTGTCGATTTTCGCACTATGAGCTGGCGAACGTTTTAAGAACACTGCACGCTGTTTGACGAATGGGCTTGCTAGGAAAAAAAGATATTCTCTTAGCCAGCTTGATGAGCAGATTGGATCGCATCCCATCAAAAAAATCGCGCGAAATATAAGATGCCGGACGACTCACTGGACGTTGCGAATCCTCGGCCTAGCGAACACTGGACAGCAAGACATCGATTACAATCTGACGTTCACATTCAGAATCGTTGTTTAATTGGGTTGGGGGATGGTTGATGCATAACGTGCGTATCGTGTTTCGTGTTGTCATGGGCTTGGCGGTCATGCTCGGCTCAGTCGCGACTGCCGAACGCCCCAATGTGGTGGTCATCTACTCGGACGATCAGGGCAGTCTAGATTTAAATTGCTACGGTTCCAGCGATCTGGTGACACCGAACCTTGATCAGCTAGCAGAGCAGGGTATCCGCTTCACTCAAATGTACTCTCCCTCGGCGATTTGCTCGGCATCCCGTGCTGGCCTAATGACAGGGCGTTTTCCTGCTCGTGCGGGCGTACCCGGAAATGTCTCTTCGATGAAGGGCCAGCCTGGCATGCCGCCAGACGAAGTAACCATGGCTGATTTATTGGGCTCGGCAGGATACCGTACGGGGCATGTTGGAAAATGGCACCTTGGCTACACACCTGAATCGATGCCGGGAGGACAAGGTTTTCAGAGCACGTTTGGGCACATGGGTGGATGCATCGATAACTACTCGCATTTTTTCTATTGGAACGGACCAAACCGTCATGATTTGTGGCGTGACGGTGAAGAGATTTTCATGGATGGACAATACTTCCTTGATCTCATGGTTGCAGAAGCCAACCGTTTTGTCTCAACAAAAAGTGAGCAGCCTTTTTTCTTGTACTGGGCAATCAATGCGCCGCATTATCCGATGCAAGGAACA
>JAYZAR010000361.1:0-6032 GCA_036339635.1 Planctomycetota bacterium
TAGTCTCAGGCCGGAGCACGTCGATCAAGGCAGAAGAATCAACATATTTGCGGGCAGGAAACGCGTGCTTACTCGATGAAGCCTTCCGTTGAGGTACCGAGTTTTGGGATTTGTTTCCAGAAAGCTCCGAGCTACATACGTTAATTTTGGAAACAGGCCTTGGACGTGTCGCAGCCACGAGACAAGCGATTGAAATAGAATACGGAGGCCGGTGACTGCACATTACCTCAATGCACTGACAAGCACACCGTCCATACCAACAGGTCGCGAAATGCTAATGAACTCTCACAACACTACAAAGAACATGCGACAATTTCTTTCTCGGCTCGTAGTGATTTCAGTTTTTGGGTCACTGGTGGTGCCAACGGTACTGCTAGCGGCGGATTGGTCGATTCCGGTCGCCGGGAATGCGTATCGCACTGAGCGTGCAAATAGTGGTAGAGACATTCAGCGCAACGGCACGATTGCTCTGGCCGACACGGACGGCCAATTCTCACTCTTTTTCCACGTCAACCGCCCCGCCGAACTGGAACTGGCAATCGTTGCCCAAATCAAATCGAGGGGTGACCGGCAAGCTTACGCAACGCTGCTGACAACTGTCGATGACAAAACATTTCGAACAAACATCAAAAACGGTAACTCATCGACTTGCAGCATCGGCGAAGTGATGGTGCAGCATCCGGGGTACGTTCGTGTCGATTTGAAATGCGATTCACTCAAAGCAGCAAGAAGCTTAGAAATTAGTGAGCTCAAGATTGCATCGGAGACCAAGGGACTGAGCCTTGATTTTGTCAAAACGAATGACGGCAACATGTTCTACTGGGGACGGCGAGGTCCATCGGTTCACCTTCGCTATGAGGTTCCACGTCGTAAACGAATTCGATACGCGTACAGTGAAATCACCGTTCCGCCTGGCTCAGACCCAATCGGGTCTTACTACATGGCAAACGGTTTTTCAGAGGGATATTTCGGCATTCAAGTCAACAGCCCCAATGAACGCCGTATCCTGTTTTCAGTCTGGAGTCCGTTTCGCACTGACAACCCGAATGAAATCCCGAAAGACCAACGGATTGTTGCTTTGGCGAAGGGCCCCGGCGTCCAGGTTGGAAAATTCGGCAATGAAGGATCCGGTGGGCAGAGCTATCTTGTTTACCCATGGACAGCCGGAAAAACCTATCGATTCCTCACCAAGGTTCTTCCCAATGGGGATGGAAGCACAACCTACACCTCATGGTTTGGTGACAAGGGAGCTGACGAATGGCGACTGATTGCCAGCTTCCAGCGTCCTAAGACCGATACAACTCTGAAGGGTTTTCATTCATTCCTGGAAAGTTTCTCACCCTCATTTGGATATCTCGGACGAGGTGCACAGTACGGGAATACGTGGGTGGTCGACGAACAGGGTAACTGGCACGAATGTGTACGCGCACGGTTCTCCGTCGATGCAACGGGAGGCGGACGACATCGCCTTGATTTTGCCGGCGGTGCGGATTCAAACACGTTTTTCCTGCGTAATTGCGGATTCATCCAGCAAACAGGGAATCCTGGCGAAACCTTTACGCGAGAGTCTTCGAATGCTCAGAAACCTGACATCGCATTCGATGACCTACCGGGATTTGATTCTACAACTCCGGTATCGGATGCCGAGAAATAACGCGTGCGGCGGTCGAGATGAATGAGGATCACCGCGACCGCAGCCATCGCCACAAAAGCCAGTCCTACTAACGAATACGAGACAGAGCGATGGCGAGCGTAGCCGCTCGATTAAGCGGTCCCGACTACTGAAACCGCTAATGCATACATGTCCACACTGCGGTCTAAATCATGACCGTCCGCATCAGATCGTGGAGCCTTCGGTTTCTAACGAAGAGCGAGTAATACAATCGCCGGGCACCATCTTGCTGCAGCCATACCCCTTCCAAGTCAGCTTTGCAAGCTCTTGTAGCAGTCGCTGCTTGGCCATGGACAAGATTTCCACCGCCGTGCCACGAAATGGCTAAGGTCACGTTCACCGTTGAGTGTGCCATTTCATGCTAGACACTGGTCTTAACGACTGGCCGTGTGTGCCGATCACTGCACAAGACGACCAATAGGTTGGACACGAGAGTCGCTCGCTGCTCGTCGGTTAATTCTACGATGTTATCGCGTTTGAGATGCTCGAGCACCATATCAACCATGCCGACGGCGGTGTCGACGATCTTGGTTCGCGTCGCGACGACGGCACCAGCCTGCTGCCGCTGTAGCATTGCCGCAGCGATCTCGGGGGCATAGGCGAGATGACTAATGCGGGCCTCAAGGACATCAACGCCTACCTTTTCCAAACGCTCCTTTATATCGTCGCGCAGCCGATTACAAATCTCGGCGGTGTTCCCACGCAGCGAAACATCCTCATCATTCTTGATGTCGTATGGATAGCGGGTAGCAAGGCCTCTGAGGGCAGCTTCACTTTGCACTTCAACAAAGTGTTCAAAGTCATCGAATTGGAACGGCGCTTCAGCCGTGTCAATCACTTTCCAAACAACAACCGCAGAGATTTCGATTGGGTTTCCATCATGATCGTTTACTTTGGACGGTTTGCTTGCGCTTCGAGATTTTTCTTTAGTCACGACTCCTTGATGCTTTTTTGCGGGCGTCGTTCGTGATCCCGTCTCAAAGTTGCGAACTCGCAGACTCACCTCCTTTTTCGAAAAGAACGGATTCACCCAAAAGAAACCGGAATCTTTAGCAGTGCCTTGATACTCGCCAAACAGCAATAACACCCGCGCAGAATTTGGTTGGATAGCCAAGAGTCCGCATAAGCCAAGCAAACCGACCAAAAGCGCTGTGATCCCGAGAAAGACCAATCCCCGCCAACTCCCCCTATTCTGGCACCAACCACGATGACAGGAACTGCCGACAGCACCATCCCCAGGCAAACAAACAGTCGCTGTCCCCAGCAGTGCGCAGTTTGCTGTCCCCAGCAGTGGTGCTCCAGCACTGTGCTTTTAGGACACCACGATCCCCAGCAATCTGTCCCCTGAACCTGTCCCAACAACTCCTCGGACGGAGCCACTCGCTACCCCCGGCAGCCGCTAGCAACTCGTCGTCCCTGACAATCAAGCCTGTCGGTCGCTGTCCTCAGCAAGTCCCCCTGTCCCCAGCAATTCCCCAGCAATCGGCCCCCAACAATCTGGCAAGCCTTTTACCTACGATCCTAGCGACACCAGAAGACGATTCGCGGCCTATCATCTTCTGGGCAACGCCAGCCAATCGCTGCCGATCATCTCGAAAACTTCGCGCGTCAACGCAGCAGACTATTACGAACTTCAAAACGCTCCATGGCTCCTGCGTGGAGCAAGAAAAGGCTCTACGCCTGCAGATCAATGCACGCCCACTCCTGAATCTAGAGTGCATGGGAAAAAGTTCATGGGTACGAAGTGAAGATTTCAGGGATTTTAACGTGAATCATCTGGTACAAAGATGCGATTTAAGTTGATCTACACAACGGTGACAACACCGCCCTGGTCTCCGTGCTTCAGCATCAAACGGATTATATAATTTGGCAGCGATTGCCATTCAATTATGCTGACGTTGACCAAGCATTTCGACCCCCGATTTCAATGCGAAGATGAAAACCAACTTCCATTTCCCCTTCTGCCTTGGCTTCCTTCTTACCTGCCTGATAGTGCGTGCAGACGCAAACGCCGCAGACGAGTTAGAGGCTTCGGTCAGTCCCACGTCATTGGTCACTGTGGAGCGTGGCGATCTGCCTATTATCTTGACGGCTCCACATGGTGGGACTGACTCCATACCAAATGTTCCCCGACGCTTAGGTGAAGGCGTCAGTAAATTCAGCTCACTTTCCGATGTCGGCACTGCACAACTCGGCATAAGACTAGCCGATGCAATCGAACGCAAATTCGGAAAACGGCCCTATCTCGTCGTTGCACATTTCCATCGTCGATATATCGATGCAAATCGTCCTACTGATCTTGCCTTCGAAGTAAAACCGGCAACTAAGATTTACAATCGGTATCACGAGGCGATCGTCAAAGCAAGGCATGAGGTAGCAGAACGGTGGGGCCACGGATTGCTACTGGATATTCACGGCCAAGCGACTGACCCCCAAGCGATATTCCGGGGAACCCAAAACGGACAGACCACCAAGCATCTCGTCAGCCGGTTTGGCAATGAGGCTTTGCGAGGGAAAACAAGCCTGTTTGGGCAACTCGCGCTGCAAGGTTTTCGAGTCATTCCTGCAGTGAATGACACCAAACAGGAACACAATCGCTACGACGGTGGATTTACCGTTGTCAAGTATGGCAGCAACCGCGGTGGTACAATCGACGCGATCCAGCTCGAATTTGGAAGAAGCTTTCGAAACGCAGATGCAGTCGACCGAACCGCCGAACGCATCGCCAATGCGGTTTTCAATTTCTCGAATGACTACCTCCCTCGTCAGGCAATCGATCCCGGCAAATTGCCCACATCGAATCCACAAGAATTAATCAAAGTGGCGGTTTATGTCGACCAAGGCGTTGAGCGGAATGTGAATGATCTGTTCAAAGCGTTAGCGATGTCACCAGACCTAAGAGTCGACCGCGTGAAAGCAGCGGATATCCGCGAAGGTGATTTGGACAAGTATGATGTCCTAATCCAGCCCGGTGGCAGCGGGAGTGGGCAGGCAAGGCATCTCGGTCCGGCAGGCCGCGAACATATCCGCGATTTCATCGCTGCCGGCGGAGGCTACATCGGCATTTGCGCCGGTGCTTACCTTGCGTCGGCAGATTACGACTGGTCACTCCACATACTGGACGCCAAAGTCATCGATCGAAAACATTGGGCGCGCGGCCGAGGAGAGGTTGAGATTGGTTTGACAGAAATGGGGCGAGTCGCATTCCAACAAACCCAACCCAAACTAAGAATCCACTACAGCCAAGGGCCACTTTTGGCCCCCGCCGATCGTGATGACATCGAAGACTATGAAGTGATAGCGAGTTACGAGACGGAAATCGCGAAGAATGGTGCACCAAAGGGTGTCATGCAAGGAACCACCGCAATTGCACAGGGGAAATTCGGCGAAGGACAGGTATTTTGTTTCAGTCCACATCCAGAAAAAACACAAGGACTTGAATCGCTTGTCCTCCACGCGGTCCAGCAAGTGCGTAAGCCCAATAGGGCGAATCGGCAACTCATTAAGCCGGCCAATTAACCCAAGAACAGTTTCTTCAGG
This sequence comes from Planctomycetota bacterium, assembly GCA_036339635.1. GTDB lineage: Bacteria > Planctomycetota > Planctomycetia > Pirellulales > Pirellulaceae > Rubripirellula. The sequence continues at coordinate 5,213 of JAYZAR010000361.1, forward strand.
CTCACAGATTCTCGTTGGTCCCGCATCTCCCTTGGCGACCATATTTGAACGCAAACGAAGGAAAAGTAGAGTATCCTCGCGGGTTACATTCGGCATTTCGTTGCGAAAACGACCAGTCACTTCCATTAACGTAGCAACCATCGGCAACGACGGGCCCCTTCTGGATGCCCCCGTCCCAAAAACACTTCTTCGCGAAGAACAATCACTTGTGAGTTCAATTCGTTATTGCCGGCATTCACTCATGCGGCGAAGCTCCATTCCGCTTTCGCGTTTTGGACCTGCGCTACATCTCAAAGCTCGAAGAGTATCTTTTTCCAAGCCGTCATCGAATCGGTTAGATTTTGCCGTTTATCGCCGGGCACACCATAGCATTGCAGCCCAACGGGTCCCTTAAAACCTAAATCCTTGAGCGTTCGCATCAGTCGTGTCTGGGGAAAATCACCTTGATTCAGTGGCTTGATTAACTGCCCCCAATCTTCCCCACCCAAATTTGCACCGCACGTACTAACAGCAAACAGACGTGACCCCGCGTTCTCCAGCACGAGCTCTAGATCCTCCGACCTTTCATTTTTGAGAAAATGGCAGAGATTAAACATTACACCGAGATTGGGATGATTGACCGTTCGAATCAACTCCATGGCCTCAGGCATTGTTGCGACCGCATTGCCATGATGCGGATAAAGCGCAACACGGATATTTAATTGACTGGCCATCTCCGCAGTTTCCCGAATGGCTTGAACCGTTGTGGGTGACAGTTTACGGATGGTAATCTCGATCAAGGCATCGCGATTCGCGAGTGGCTTGACAAGATCTTGTGCGA
>JAYZAR010000362.1:0-7666 GCA_036339635.1 Planctomycetota bacterium
GAGCAGCAAGCATCTGTGCTACATGATTCCGTGTTGCAGGTTTCGCAGCTGCCGCAATTGCTTCGCACATTATGGTGCAGGCAGCCAGTGGTTCCAACCAACATGGCGGCCAAAGATCCGATCAACAGCCAACGATTCATCGCCGAAGTCCTTCTCGAGCGTCCAGCCTAAACGGGAAGATTGCGTAATCACCCGCCTCGACAATTGATTTGTATATCTGCCGACTCTCCGCAATACGCGAACAATCGGGTGGGGTCATTTGGGTTTTTCGGCGTTGTAACCTCAGCAGTACACACAATCCGTTCCACCCCAACCAACCTTCAAAAAAACAGCCCGCACAAAACCCCAGGATTACCCAGACCAACCCATCCCCTCTCGTGACTCCGTTTACGCTGATTAACACGAGCAGCGAAAAGATAACAATTGCATCGACTTGTCGGTTGAAATGCTAAAGGATTCTCCCACGGATCTCGAAAGAGACCTCAAGAAGCGGAAATGGTCGGCGGTTAAACGAATCCAGTCCGGACGCGGTAACGATCCGACGAACAGTCTTGCCGCGTATCGGTTTTCCTTGGTATTCCCGAGTCTTCGGTGTCGGGTCTCGCAAAGTGCCTTTTCCGCTCGACAACGCAAAATCTCGATTATCTGAATTGCAAGGTTTTTGGAATGTCGCGAACCATTCATTCTCTCCTGCTTGGCACCACAATCGCTTTGACGAGTGTCGCGATCAACTCCAACGTTCACGCGCAAATCACTCAACAACAGCTGAACACAGGTGCCCCAGGTCGGGTTGCAAGTCTTGAAGAGCAGTTGGTCAACCGTCTCCGAGCGACCACGGCGGATCAAAGAACCTATAACAAGGCAATTGTAACGAAGGTCGATGAAAAGAAACTCGATGAGCGACTCGTATTCGCAGTTGTACGTTACGCGATTCGCCGCAACCGATATTTTCCGTTTCCCTTCTTTCAACGTGCGATGCGTTACGAAGCAGCTAAACGGAGAGTCACCCTACCAAGCGTTCAAGAGGTGGCCTCCACCAGGGCTCGTCTTCCCTGATTCGAGCGTTAGATCGCTCTCCAATCGGCAACAATCCAAAAACGCCGTCGTCTCTGTTCCGACTAATATCAGAACCGAAACGTCGGCGTTTTTTCGTTACCCAAGTGCTGGAAGACTATCGAGGGGAACTTGGCTAGGAGAGCCTCGCGAAACCGCCGGGCCTGCTGGTTCCTGTGTCGCCAACTCGCTGCCTTACCAACTCGCTGTAGCACCAACGATCTCCGTAACCCCTCGCTCGATTCCTCTGGCTTGCAGAGTAGTCGACGCGAGTTCTCATTTGTTATTCTTGCCCCATCAACCGGCGGGCGATTTGGGCCAGCTGAACAAACTCGTTGCGTAGACCATTCAGGTCTTCACCCTTCGCGGCTTGAGCGACCTCAATCACGTCGGCAAGGGTCCATGAGCCAGCGTATTCACTGCGACGCAATTGCATGCCGAAGCCGGCAACAGCAGCAGCAAATTGCACGTTGCTGTCTGAGTCCTCAAATTGCAAGTCGTCATCAATGACGGGGAATTCAACAAGCGAACTGCTGCCTTCATTAGGTCGCTTGTAGCGTAATTTCAGAGTCATCAGTTCATTACTATTCGCCGCCGCCGTCAGCTCCGGCTTCGACTGATATTTCAGATCATCCACTAACGGTTTTGCTGCATCTGCCTCGACCCCAGCAGGAACCAACTCGTAAAGTGCCGTGACGGAATGCCCCGCACCGATTTCACCAGCGTCCTTCTTATCGTCGTTGAAATCTTCGTTGGCCAAGACACGGTTCTCGTAACCAATCAGTCGATAAGATGAGACTTGCTGGGGATTGAATTCAATCTGCAGCTTGACGTCTTTGGCAATCGTCACCAAGGTTCCACTGGTTTGTTCGACCAAGACTTTGTGCGCCTCGGAGGGAGTGTCAATGTACGCGTAGTTACCATTTCCACGACCACTGATCTGTTCCAGCATGGCGTCATTGTGATTCCCCATCCCGAAACCGAGCACCGAAAGAAAGATGCCTCCTTTGGCTTGTTGTTCGATCATCCGGACAAGCGAATCGGTGCCAGTGGTCCCCACATTGAAGTCACCGTCGGTGCACAAGATGACACGATTCACGCCTTCATCAATAAAATGCTCACGGGCGGTCTGATAAGCCAATGCGATCCCCGCACCTCCATTCGTGCTGCCACCGGCGTTCAACTGCGTCAAAGCGTTGCGGATCTTTTTTTGCTTTGTCGCCTCGGTTGAATCGAGCACCAAGCCAGCGGAACCAGCGTACACTGCAATCGCGACCTTGTCGTTCTCGCCCAACTGGTCAACCAACATTTTCATCCCTTCCACGACCAACGGCAGTTTATTCGGTGCATTCATCGATCCACTGGTATCGAGCAAAAACACCAAATTGCAGGGCGGTCGTTCATCCTTTCGCATCGTCTTGCCTTGCAGTGCTATTCGAGCCAACCGATGATCGGCATTCCAAGGGCAACCCGTGACAACGGTGTGCGCAGTGAAGGGGTGATCAGCATCGTCGCTTGGTGGCGGGTAATCGTAGTCAAAATAGTTCAACAATTCCTCAATTCGAACAGCATCTGGCCGTGGCAATTGGTTTCCACGCGTTAAAAAGTCGCGAACCTTGCTATAGCTGGCAGTATCAACGTCAACCGAGAACGTACTGAATGGGTGCTCACCAACACGTTTGAAAGCGTTGTCGGTAATCGGATCAAAGCGATCACCACCAATACCGGCCCCACGTCCTTCATCTTCTGCCGAACCAAAGCCCGAATCACTCGCCGGAGTGGAGGCTGACGGTAGTTCTAAACGACTAACCTTGGTATCTTTCTTTTCCCTTCCGCCGCTCGACCGAAGACTAGGTTGGTTACCTCTGGAATTCGCTGCGGCAATTTCAATCGCATTTTCAACGGTTGCAGCAGCATTAATGTGGTTCGGCTGATCACCAGGGGCCGCCGGCATTTCAAGATCAGCTTCTTCTTTGACGTTTTGAACACCTGGGAGACCACGGTCGCCGAAGGGCGTGCTGGTGTCACCCGGTCCCGCTTCGTTGCCAGGGGACATCGCTGAATCTGAAAAAGGATCAGCATCGGACAGAGCTTTGGACATCGAGCCCGAAGGAGCATTGTCTCCAGCGACCATGGCTTGGCGCCCCGAAAGATCTTCCTGTTCGCCAGCCTGCGAAGATTGCAAATTCCGCGAGTTTGCCACTGATGGCGTTGCAATCGGGCTTGATTGTAGGGAGTCACCGAACCGTTCTAACTCCGGTACCTCCGGCCGCGAGCTTGCCTGATCCGTTGATCGACGAGCAACACGAGGCCCCGATGTTTCGGCGGGTGCGGGTGGAGTCAATGCAGGCATGGGCACGGGCGGACGACTCGATGGGACCGACGCCGCACCGGCTGACTCCGCTTCATCAAAATCGTCCATGTCAAAATCACCGTCGGCAACATTCTGCCCATCGCTGCTTTCCTCCATTTCCATTTCGCCCTGGGCTTGGCTCAGCAAAGCGGCGTCTCGCGAGCTCTGGCTGGAGCCTGCAGCATCTTGATTTGCAGAAAGAAATTCCTCAGCTTCAGTCGTAACGGCTTCCGCTAGCTCCTCTACTCCCTCTATTGGTAGCTGAGTCACGGTCGGGTTGAGCGAATCACGGGTCAGGTATGGCGCGACGCCTACCAACAACAGCACGCAAGCGGCAATCGCAACCGCAACCCAAACAAATTTCGCGGAGGATGACTCAATATGAACTGGCGACACGGCAAGCTGCTCGGCAGCGATTTCCTGCCGTCTCTCCTCATCGAGCGGCGCTACTGGCTCTGCGGTGTAAATTCCTTGCAGTTGCTCGGTCAGTCCGCGAGCTTCTTCGGTCGCGGCCGCCAAGTCAGGATTATTCTTTAAATCGATTTCGAACTGTGTTCGTTCCTCGTCGGTCAGACCGTCCAGGACATAAGCGGTGATCCTTGGATCATCCCAGGTATTGTTTGACATATCAGGGCTCGTTTTCAGATTTGGGTGGGTGGGGATTATTCGCGTCGCGTGGCGGTCAACCGACGGCCAACGAGTCGCGAAGGTTGCGAACCGCTTGATGTAAGTGGAAACCAACGTTGCTAACGGTCAGCCCGGTGACCTCAGCGATTTCGCGATAACTCAGGCCGGCATGAAGCCGCAGTCGAAGAACTTCTTGCTGTCGTGGTGAAAGCTGGTGAACAAGTTGGTCCAGCTGAACCTTGTCCTCATCCTCGCTTGCGACAACAGACGCATCGGGCGCCGGGTCGGGAAGGGTTATCTGCGACGCATCCAGTAGCGTTGCGCGTTTTGTTCTTTGCATATCGATCACTCGGCTTCGGCATACGGAAAATAACCAAGCTGCGACGTGAGATTCCACCTTGCGATAATCTTCCCGGCACAGTCGCAGGAACGTTTCCTGCACCGCGTCTTGAGCTCCAGCCCAATCTCCTCCCAGCATCCGCTGCGCGTACGCCAGTAACGGTCGCTCGAATCGGTCAACGAGTCGATCAATTGATCCGGGCGGCCAGGCTTTATCAGCTTTTGTCATGAGCTTCACGCCAGTGGGAAAAGAACGCGATTCAATACCGTCAACGAGTGTGTCAGTGAAATGTTAGGAGGATTTTGAAAAGTTCTGAAATACATCGGACTACTGCCCACTAAACCGCTTCACCGCGAAGCGAATTCGCCTTCCTTCTCGATCGCTGATCTTTGTACCCGGAACGCGGCAACCGAGTCACCGGAACGCGGCAACCGAGCCACCGAGACCGACTGATACAGCTCGCTTTGTCTCCGCGGCCAAATGTCAAGAACGGATTCGGACCTCGGGCGTCCCTGTATTATCCGGCCAATTGCCCATCTCCGCAGTGCACCGCACGACCTTATCCAAACCGTCGTAGCGGACAATCTGACCGGAATTCCTGCCCAGATTTTCTGCCCGGAAAAAAGCCATGATAAAAATTGCGAAGCAAGAAAACGCCCTTCGAGGAAAACGAAACGCCGCCCCAAGCCATTTGCAAAGTTGATTCGACGTCGACATCCGCAAAACCTGACTCGGCAATCAGAACACTGACAATCACCTAGCGACAACTTATAATGCGGTCTCCGTCCGCCCTACCCCCTACCAACGAGACCTCTCTCCATGATCCAGGATTCGAACGAGCCACAGCTTCCCCGACGAAAATTCCTGAAATCGGGTTCTGCCCTCTCCGCCGGTGCGGCGGCCCTTGGTACGACCCGCGTGCTGCGGGGTGCTGAGCCTCAGGAAAGCAATTCCGAAACTGTACGCATTGGATTGGTGGGAGCTGGTGGTCGTGGTAGCGGAGCGGTCAACGATTCACTCACGATCAACGAAAACATCGAACTGACGGCAATCGCCGATTTGGAACCGGTCAAACTAGACGCGCTTCGGAAAAGTGCCGGAAGCCGTCACGAAGGTAAAGTCAAAGTCGCTAACGAGAAGCTGTACAGCGGTATCGACGCCTATCGCCGAATCCTGGATGACCCCGACATTGATGTCGTGTTGTTCGCCACTCCGCCAGGATTTCGCCCCCAGTACATCGCCGAAGCCGTCGATGCGGGCAAGCATGTCTTCGCCGAAAAACCAACGTGCGTTGATCCAGCCGGCTACAAAATCTGCCTGTCGGCTCACGAGCAAGCCGAAAAAAATGGGACAGCTATCGTTACCGGAACCCAGTACCGCCGACAAACAAATTACAAGGAGGCCATTAAACGCTTGTCGGAAGGTGAGATTGGAGACATCATCGCTGCGACAATGAGATATTGCTCGACCGGTATCTGGTTTCGAAATCGCAAAGAAGAGATGAGCGATACCGAGTATCAGATTTTTAACTGGATGCATTTCATCTGGCTCTCCGGCGATCAGATCGCTGAGCAAGCGGTGCATAATATCGACACGATGAATTGGATCATGGGCGGACCTCCGGAATCCGCCTACGGATCTGGCGGGCGATTTACCCGCCCCGAAGGTAGCGAGATGTGGGACAACGTCGAAGTCGACTATGTCTATCCCGGGAACCGACTGGTGTCGTTCATGTGCCGTCAAATCCCAGGCACCCAAAGTGACAACTCCAACACCATCTATTGCACCGGCGGCCGATGTACCATCTACGGTGGCAACCGAGGCGCGTCGCTAGTCGATCGCGATGGTAAAGAGATCTGGTCCATGAAAGGAAATATCGGAGACGCATACAAGCAGGAACATAAAGATCTCATCGATTCTGTCCGTGCGAACAAACCGATCGTGGAACTCAAGAAAACGGCTGAAAGTTCGATGACCGCTGTGCTGGGACGAATGGCCGCCTACACCGGCAAGAATGTTGCATGGGATTTCGCGACGAACGATTCAACACTCGACCTCTTCCCAAAAGACTTTGATATTAAGGGGGCCCGCCCGGAACCAGAGTTTGCCGTTCCAGGAAAAACCAAATTGGTTTGACCTTGTTTCCAGCTCTTCAGGATTGCGTGATGATGCCGCAAACCACAAATCCACTGGGTGGTTTTTCTGTCCACGCTATGATTCGCGTGGTCTGGGTTTTCGGTGTGACGCTCGGACTCAACGCGAATGCTTTCACTGAGCCTATCATGGCAGGATCTCTGAAAGATAGGGTGGAGCTTTCACAAAACGCGGTGCATCAGGGCGGGACGAGTAAAACGAACGACATCGAACGCCCCAACTTCATAGTCATCTTCTGTGATAACCTCGGCTATGGCGACATCGAACCCTTTGGCTCGACACTTCACCGCACGCCAAACTTAAACCGGATGGCGACCGAGGGGCGAAAATTCACCCACTTTTGCGTCACGGCCGGGGTCTGCACTCCCTCCCGCGCCAGTTTGATGACCGGCTGTTATGCACAACGGGTCGGAATGCACTTGAATCCGCGCGATGGACACGTGCTGCGTCCGGTTTCGCCATACGGATTGAACCCAGACGAAATCACGATCGCTGAAGTGCTTCGCCGCGGTGGTTATGCAACCACCATCATCGGCAAATGGCATCTGGGGGATCAGCCCGCCTTTTTGCCAACAAGGCAAGGGTTCGATTCCTTTTTTGGCATTCCCTACAGTGACGACATGACGGCGGAAGTCGGCCAACGATTAGGCGATCGGCTCGACGGCAAACAGTGGCCCCCCTTGCCGTTGCTGCAAGACGAGCAAGTGATCGAGGCTCCGGTGGACCGTAATCTACTGACCAAACGGTACACCGAACTCGCAGTTGACTTCATCCGAAAGCACCGCGATGAACCATTCTTTTTGTACTTTCCTCAAGCAATGCCGGGCAGCACTTCAAAACCGTTCGCCAGCGAGGCGTTTCGGGGAAAAAGCCGCAATGGGGCATGGGGGGATTCGGTCGAAGAACTTGATTGGTCGACAGGCGAATTGCTCGATGCGTTGGTCGAATTTAAGCTGGATGAATCAACGTTGGTCATTTGGACCTCCGACAACGGCGCGCCGCTTGCGAAAGACTTAACTAGCCCTTCGCGGGGCAGCAACTTACCGCTGCATGGTCGCGGCTACACGACTGCGGAAGGAGCATTCCGCGTTCCGACCATCGCTTGGTGGCCCGGAAAAATTCCACCCAATACCCAATGC
>JAYZAR010000363.1:0-11876 GCA_036339635.1 Planctomycetota bacterium
GGACTTTATCGAGGTGCTCACTGCCGTCATTTCGATCAGAAGTTGACCGAATGATCGTGGCGACCGACGAGCCAAATACGGTCCTGCGAAAACACGAAGAGCGGGTCCGCAAAAAGAAACTGCAACGCATCAAGCCGACAAACTTCTTCGAGTCCTTCAAGTCTGAATACGCCAAGCAAGTCAGCGATTGGGAGCGGCAAAAAATTGTCCGAGCCGCCAAACCAGCTGAGATCGTTAGGATCAAACGCGGAAAAGCCTAACAAACGCAGGGGAGACCTTGAGGGGGGCGTCAACGAGAGACAGCGCTGCCGTCTTCGATGCCGCTGCCCACTCGCTTCTATCACTGGCGACCTCACAAGCCGCGTCAGTTTCCAATTATCCCCACCGGCTGTGTGCATTGAAGGCACATGCAGTCTTTGAAAACCCTACACTGAAGACGCTGGAAGCAGAGCGCTGGCGGTCACAGTGCCTCTTCGAAAAGCTTGGGGGTGGAATGAAGGATCCCCGTCTCTCAACGCCCCAATTTCTCAACGTTCACTGTCGCACCATCCACCAAACACGATGTAGTGAAGTATTATCGTCTTCGACCTCGCGGGTCACTTCTGCAGCCTGCAAAACCGTCTTTGGCACACGGTTGAGCCCTGCTAGGTACGCAAGATGATCGACCTGGCTTCGATAATCTTTGATACGGCGAAGCCATTGAACCGGCACTGAACTTGTCCGCTGCGGAAAGTCTGCCGCCAAATTTTCAACCTTCACGGGCTTTGTCCGCGAACTTCCATTTTCGCCAATCTGCGCCACAAAAGGCTGACCATCGGCACCCAAGCTAGCACCGACCGATCTCAAAGCCTGAGCCACTCTTTCGGAACGACGCAGACTTGGTCGTGGCGGTAGTGTGGCACCAAACGCATCCACAGTTTTCATGGCCTGATTCAACTCGGCTTGGTCTGCAACCAAAGCATTCTCAGGCAGCAGCACCGCGGGAACTCCACGGCTGGTCACGGGCGCAGCAATGATCAGGCTGAGCATCCGAGCAACATCAAAACGGGACTGAATCAAGTCATCTACCAAGTTCGCTTCAAGCCGATCGAGGGCGTCGTTGTGTGGCGCGTTGATGGGATCGATCACTCGACCCCGCAAGGGCTGTCCGTGCACCAAATGCCAGAGAGAGTTGACCACACCACGCGCTAACGCGTCGGAACCTACGAGCGTCTTTGTCCAATCCGAGATCCGCTGAATGCGGGGCAAGTCTGAACGGCCAATCCAAGCCGCTGGCAATTCTGGCTCAGCTAAACGTTGCCGACCATCAGGTGTTTCATAAAAGACAGCGGCAGCGTGATCGTCGGCTTCCGGATCGATCTCGAGTGTGTCGTTGCCACGCCGTACACCGCGTCGCAGCAATGCAGTAAAAGACCAATAGTCCTGCTGAAGCTCCTTTCCTTCGATGTAAGCGTCATGACAGCGGGTACACCGCAAATCTACGTTCATCGTGATGGCAGCGAGTCGCCGAATCATGCCAGCTTCGCCATTCGCATCGGCATGCCCAGTCAAGGTCGCATTGTAAAACGCAGCCGCATTCTCGCTTTTACCATTGAGCCATCCCGCGAGAAGCAAATCGAAACCGCCGCCCTCCTGTAACGACTTCGCTAACTCTTTGGCAAGCCGCTCACGCAGTTCTTCGTCCAGTCGTTTCCAACCACCTTCGGTAATATGATTCAACCACCGTTTTGCAACCGCACCTGAGAAAGCAGGATTGGAAAAGGCTTCTTCCAGTTGCTGAGGGTCGTCAATAGCATCCAAAGGCAACTTAACCCCCAGCACAGCGGCTAAACGCGCACTGATTTCGACACTTGTCGCCGGAGGTGCGGGAGTAATTCCAACCGCTTTCCAATACTGCTGCATTTCCGCCTGCACTTGAGTCGAAACCAAAGTCAGCGGTTCCATTGACTCGTTCGCTCCGGGGAGCGGCACGGTGATTTCATTTTCTTCGAGTAAGGGATTATTGCTCGCCTCTGGACGATCACTTTGAATCGCTAACGGTACGCCCTGAACCGGACGCCTCGGCGCCAGTGGCTCTCTGGGGCTAACTGGAACTGGTTCAATCTGGGGTGTTTCTACCCACGGATCAGGAATCTTTTCGCGCGTTTCTGTTCCCGCCAATCCATTCAACGGATCCAAATCTTGACCAGATCGCAGCCAAAGAACCAGCATCAACGACGCTGCCAGGACTGCGACGACAGAGACAGATATCAAAATCCCCTTCTCAAGCTCTGACCTGTTATTTCCCGCTTGATGATCAATCGAATCACCCGACTCTTGATCATCGGATCCGTGGTTCGCCTTTATGACTTTTCGGCTGACCTCATGAAGAGCAGTCGGTTGCTCCGCAAGCTGCCGTAGGATCTGACGGGTCAGATCCGGTGGCTGCCGGTCGTTGACCGCTTCATCGAGCCAAGCATCAATGAATTGTTCGTCGATCGTGTTCAGTTCGTCATTCATCAGTATTTAATCGCGACTCAACGCACTGGCGGAGTTGCTGTTTTGCACGCTGCATCAAATTGCGTGCCCCGTGGTCTGAAATGCTAAGAGCTTTGCCGATTTCGACTCGAGTCGCTTGCTGGGCAAACCGCATGTTCAGTGCAGTCTGTGCCCGGTCCGTTAGTGAGGAAAGGCACTCCCGGAGGGCTTCGATCGCGAAGTTACCGGTCAAATCTTTCCCCGCCCAGCGATCCCAAACTTCGTCTAGGACGCTCGATTCGACGATGGTTTGAACTCTCCCTTGTTTGCGATGGCGTGAAACGAGCAAGTTGTAAGCCGTTCGACGCAAGTAACTCGATGTCGCTGCATCGTTGTGCTGAACGAAATTCTCTCGTCGCAGCACCCGTAAAAACGTCTCCTGGGTTAGATCATCGGCAGTTGCCGCATCACAGCCCAGCACTCGTAAATATCGCCAAACTCCTTGTTGGTGTCTTCGAATTAAGTCCGCCGGCCCCAATTCGACGGAGTCCGCTACGTGATCCTCATCCGTGTCCCGGATGGGTGACTGCGAATCGGAACTCATGGAGCCTCACTTAGCCGTCTACGAAACAAGTTCGCTGATGACCTTGCCACCACCCGCGATCTTCATTGGACGGCCATTCTTACTCGTGAACGTTTTCTCAGTCGAGATCCCAAGTCCACGGCAAACCGTCGTCATTAAATCTTCGCTGCTGTAAGGCTGAGTTTCAACCGCAGTGCCTTCGCTATTTGTCTGTCCGACGGCGATGCCCCCGTTCAGATCACCGCCACCGACCACGCATGACCAAGCTCGTGCGAAGTGATCGCGACCGGCACCTTGATTGATTCTCGGAGTTCGGCCGAATTCACCCATCCAGATCACGACGGTATCTTTTAACAATTCCCGCTGCTCCAAGTCCTCGACCAAGGCGCTCATCGCGCGATCGAGTTGAGGCAACTTCGTGTCCTTCAAGGTCGCATGGATGTTGTTGTGGTTATCCCAGCCACCCAAATCAACTTCAACAAACGGAACGCCGGATTCCACAAGGCGTCGGGCGAGGAGACATCCCTGACCAAAGTTGTCAGTCCCGTACCGCTCCTTGACCTCTTCCGGCTCCTTCTCGACCCGGAAAGCGTCCATCTGATCACTGGTCATCAGATCGAAGGTTTTCTTGAGAACTTTCGCATGCTCGCTCGCTGGCAAATCACGGGTACGACTCGCGAATCCTGTTTCGATTTCCTGCAACGCAACCATTCTCTGCAATAAACGACGATCTTCGATTCCCATCTCAAGGTTACGAATTCGACCGTTGCTGGAAACGTTAAATGGTGCCCAGGACATACCAAGGAAACCGGGACCCGAACTCGCACCGCCAACTGATACAAATGGAGGAATCTCCAACTCAGGCCGTTGTTGAATTGTTTCGTGGGCAATTACTGAACCGTAGCTGGGGTGCTCAATGTTCGGATTTGGAACATAACCAGTGTGCATGTAATAGCGACCACGATTATGGTCTGCTTCACGTGTCGACATGCTTCGCACGATCGACATATTGTGCATCTGCTGAGCCATCAGTGGCATGTGCTCACAGATCTGCAAGTCGCCCGTTGTCGAAATCGGCCTAAACGGTCCGCCGGTCGGGGCACCCGGCTTCAGGTCCCAGATGTCGATCGTTGCCGGCCCACCGCCCATCCACAACAAGATCGCGCTCTTGTGGTTCTTTTTGAGCTCGTCCGCATTGGCATAAATGGCGTTGCCCATTGTTACCGAGGCAGCAGCGGCAGCCGAGGAACCAGCTAAATGCTGCATGAAGTGCCGTCGTGTCATTCCGTTCGGGGTTTGCCAAGGACTGTTCATAAGAGATTCTTTCGTTAGGACTGTAATTCGATTTGGATGTTGTGTTTGCTTAAATGAACTTGAAATTAATGTTGCATAATGAATTCGTTACTGTTGATGATCGCCCACCACATGTCTTGCAGCATTTCCTTTTCGTTACCCTCGCGGGCAACCAATAGCTGATTTGCTACGGTGGCTTCTTTCCGGGTGGGCCGTCGAGCCAAACCCGACATAAACAAGTTGGTCAAGCGATCACGAGGTGATCTACCACTCGCGGCAATGCGGTCGATGAAACTACCTTTGCCTGTGCTAGTTGCTTTCTTGGACAACTCACCGTTAAACAGCATCAAGGCTTGAGGAATAGAGCCGTTAAACGTGGTCGCCTCGTCACCCTCATCCGTTCCGAACGTAACGACGAATTGATTCAGCCACCGCCGACGCTGCTGCTCTTGTTCTTCGTAACTTCCTGTTCCAGCAGCGTCGGTTGCAGTTACCATCGATTGGTACAACTGCTCCGCCGTCATTTGGCGTAGATAGAACCGCGAAAACTTTGGCGTTTCCCCAATGGATGGATCGTCGATACTGTTGGACGATCCAAGGACCGGCGAAAGGTGATAAGGCTTGCTCAGTGTGATCCATGTAATCAGCTGCTTGAGATCGTAGCTGGACTGCCGAAATTCCTTGCCGAGTCGTTCCAGCAATTCCGGTTGTGAAGGCGGGTTGTGTGGACCTAAGTCATCCACTGGCTTGGTGAAACCGTAGCCGAGAAATTGCCCCCACATCCGATTCACAATCATCTTGTCGAGGTTCTCGCTCTCTAGCATCAAACGGCCAAGCTCGTTACGCCGGTTGACGTCGCTCACGTATCCACTGACTTCGATTGCAGTGCCGTCGGTGAAGACGGGATAGGCGACTCGTGTCAAACCGTTACGCAGCTCGTAAAAGACTAAAGCGTCGCTAGCGTCGTTCGCTTCACCCGCGAAATCTTCATTGATCAGTTCTGCATAGTCGATATCGCGGGACCCATCCACAAATCGCCGCAACGAACGCGTTTGGCGGAAGAAGGAATTGAACTCCCAAAACATCTGCTGCTTCCACTGGTTAAACGGGTGATTGTGGCACTGCGTGCACTGCACCTGCTGTCCCAGAAAAATTCGCGATGTACTGCTAGCAGCGAGTACACCTTTGTCGGCGTTGACCTTATCAACCAAAAAGTTGACGGCCCCGTTGAAGCCCTCAGCACCCGGTTTGGTAGCACCGGTCGCGGTGACCAGCTCGTAAACCATCGTATTGTAGGGCTTGTTCACTGCGAATGCGTCTCGCAGATACTTCTGCATCCCATCCCGGTTCGTCATCTCTCGACGGTCGTTACCGCCACCTCGACCGATCAGCAAATTGGTCCATACCGTGGACCAGTGCCCGGCATACTCCTCGGTGTACCGATCGTCGTACAGCAGTTTTTCGACCAGCTTGCTCCGTTTATCGGAGCCTCGCTCGTCGACGAATTCTTTCAACTCCTGGTGGTTGGGGATCCGCCCAATCACATCCAGAAAAACGCGACGGCACCAGCTGGCATCGTCCGCCTCAGGTGCAGGACGGATATTAAAATCAGTCCAACCTTGGGCAATTAGCTCATCGATCACCTTGACTTGCGCCGGCAAGACGGGCGGCGCTGCCATCGCTGGGATAGACAGCACGATCGCAACAAGAGTGAGAGACAGTCGAGTCATTCGTGTCACTTCTTAGGGGCACTATTAGTTTTGAAGGGCAGGTGGAGAGTTACTTGCTCCATGTTGATTGAAACGCCCGCCAAAGCAGTACGTACCCAATCAAACCCGCGACACTTATTCTATTTCGTAACCCTGAGCACCACAAAGACCGGATACATTGAGATTCTCGGTCCTACGCGTAAAAACCGTAAAATCGCGGCCCTCCGAGCCAAATCTCCAAGAATTTGCTCGCCGATCGATGCCCCCAGAAAATAACAAGAAAAACCACCCGAAAGAGCTATTTCAGGCCAAGTCAGTTGGCGTTCGACGACGGATGGGGATACAGACGCGTTGAGCCACACCTGAGGAGTTCCCACCGACGACACGCGGCAGGTAACGCGAAAGGGTCACTTGATGGCACAAGCGAGGGGACTTTTTCCGGTTTGGTGATTTGGTTTAAGCCCAAGAACTCTCGGCTTCTGCTTCGATGAAATCCCATTCACCGGAGTCGGTCTCCGCCTTCCACAGATCGGAAAGTTCTTCACCCGTAAGCAGACTTTCGACCACCCAGGCCATCGGATCGGGGATCACGATAGCGATCACGTCGTTTCCACTTTTCCGGATCACTCGACGAACTGCCTTCTCAGCTCGGGCCTTCGCCTCTCGAATCGACTCTCCATCCGGTGGGCAAATATCAGTGGGTGCATCTTGGCCTTGACGATAGAGCCTAGGGTGGTTCCGCTTCAGTTCGTCGATCAGCTTTCCGTGCCACAAACCATGATCAACATTACGAAACGCTTCAACGACTTTGGTGGGAACGTTGCGTCCGCGGTCAGCGCGTCCTTTGGCGAGCCAACTGGCAGTTTCACGAGCTGACTCGCCTGGAGCTGTGTAAATCGCTTTGAGCGGGAATTCGGAAACCTGCTCAGCGAGCGAGCGGACTTGCTGTCGACCACGTTCGCTCATCGGCATATCGAGATTACCTTTGATACGCCGTTGGTCGTCGAATTCAGTCGCACCGGGTCGAATCAGCAAGACGCGAGCAGTGCGGGCGGATCGGAGAATCATAATTCTGCATCCTCCGCAGCCCTCATTGCAGCATTCAGTTCCTTGAACGCCGCACCATAATCGTCATGTCGAAAGATCGCCGATCCGACCACAAACAGGTCACAACCGGCCGCACGAGCCTTGCCAATCGTCTCAGGATCGATCCCACCATCAATCTCCAGCAATAGATCGGGATACTCCTGCCTGAGCACGCGGAGTTTCTCCAAGGCGACTGGATTGAACTTTTGGCCGCCGAAACCGGCTTCCACACTCATGACGAGCACTTGATCGACCACGGGCAAACAATCGACCAGCGAGCCGATCGGGGTTTCGGGATTAAGCGCGACGCCAACACCGACCCCCAGTTCGGCAATCCGCTCAGCAGTCGCTCTGGGATCGTGCACCGCTTCGACATGGAAAGTCAGCACATCTGCGCCAGCCTTGACCATCGGCTCGGCATAAGCCAGCGGGTCTGAAATCATCAGATGCACATCAAGGGGCACCTCGGTATGTCGACGCAATCCCTCAACAATCGGCATCCCATAGGTCAAGTTCGGGACGAAATGCCCGTCCATGACGTCTAGGTGAAGAACGCGGGCACCCGCCTGTTCCAACCGCGCCAGTTCACCTTTCAGATCACCGAAGTCGGTCAATAACAAACTGGGCAGGATAGCCGGCGAGGCGTCCCGAATCGCTTGCAGCGAGGCTTTCGCCATCCATCAAATCTCGTCGAGTCATAAGCATCCGGACTACACAGAGCAGCCATACGGACAAGAAACGGACGAACAGATTGGCCAGCAGTCGGCTCGGTTGTCAAACCCGCCAAACGGCGAAAAACCACTTCCTCGGGGGGTGCTTATTCGATTCCCGCGTTAGAAAACCACATTTTCCCTTCTGATAATTTGTACCTGGGGAGAGAACAGAAACTAAAAAAAGCCGTAAAATTTTTGGCTCACAACGGGCAATCACCCCTCCGCAGGGGCATTCCATTTGCCCCTCAACCAAGTCGCAGCATCCGAAAGGGTCACCTCCGCATCGCGAAACTGATAGCCAAGCTCGGCTTGTGCACGTGAGCTGTCATACCAGTGAATTTGACGACTCATACGAACTGCCGCGCTATTAATGTCAGGTTCCTGAATGCCAAATCGCGATGTAAGCCCTGACCACAACTCGCCTGCGCCGGCAGCAAGCATTAACTGGAGCGGCCCGGCCTTCATGACCGGTTTCCGGGCCTGCATGTGCTCGGCCATCCTTTGCCATAAATCTAGGTAGGTCAGGTTGTGGCCGGCCAAGATATATTCTCGTCCGCTCTCTACATTCATTCGCAGCGAGTGCACGACGGTGGTCGCGACATCTCGCGAATCGCACAAACTGCAACCACCGGAAGGGGCGAGGGGCTTCCAGCCGCGTGCCACCTCCACCATCATTCTGCCACTGCTTGGTTTCCAATCCCAAGGCCCGAGCATAAAGCCCGGATGCACAAGGATCGCGTTGAGTCCTTCACTGACCCCCCTTCGCACCTCCTTCAAACCAGCTCGTTTACTGTCCACGTAGCTGCATGGCACCTGCCCACCGGCGTGATCCAAGGGTGTCGTTTCATCGGCGATTTGATCGACCGAGCCAAGCGCCAAGCAATTGACCGCCCCAACATGCACCAATTTTCGCTGATGTTTCAGACAGGCATCCACGACTGTCGCGGTACCATCCTGGTTTACCCGAAAAGACTCCTCACGTCGCCGCCAGCCCAGGTGAATGAGGCCTGCGGAGTGAATGACCACATCGGCCCACTGCACAGCCTTCTCGATCGCATCAACGTCCCCAAGGTCTCCTCGAAGAAAATCGGTTTTGATTCCCTCAAACACGCCTGCTTTGGGCTCGGTACGGACAAGCGACAACAACGACTCGCCCTCGGCCGAAAGCTGCCGGAGAATGGTATTACCGAGTAATCCAGTACCACCAGTGACAAAAACATTCATAGAAACCACCACTTTGGAAAAAGCAATGAACGAAGTCGCTCGCTGATCGGCATTGGCGGAAGCTCTTTGCTATCAGCGTGAATCCATCTTGGGTTCGGGAGCCGAATCTGGCTAGACTCCCAGGTGAAGTCTTTGATCTCGGCGGCGGCAAGGATGTACCCGTGAATAGTGACGATTTTCTGCTCGATTCGGTAGAGCGATCGCAGCGAAACCTGACGCGTCGCCGCCACAGCGAACGATCGAGACGGCGACAACTGTACGCTTTGACAGGTTTGCTATTGGTCCTGACGCTGGGACTCAGCATCCCGAGCTTGGTGAGTCATTCCTCGATGGGCCGATCGATCCTGATTCGCAAGCTGGCCGAAAACGGACTCACGGCGGAAGTGAACGCGATCCGAATTGGCTGGATCACACCATTGCGGGTCACCGGTTTGCAAGTCAAAGGCGAAGCAGGAACGCAATTGGTCATCGACCAACTGGACGTCGATTTGACCTTCACAGACTTAATGGGCTCAATTAACCACTTCGGTGAAGTCACCCTCCGCGGTGTTGCTTTGGCATGTCAGCTCGACGAGGGCAGCACATCCCTAGAACAGGACTTGGTGGTTTTGCTGACTCCCGCCGATGAGAGTGTCTCAGTCTCAGCTTCGGTTAAGGTTCAAGACTTGACGGTCACCCTCACCGATGCAATCACTGGCGGTGTATGGCAAGTAACGCAAAGCAGCGCGGAAGTGGAAACAGATGTCGACGAAATAAGTGCAACCTTTGCCGGTGTGCTAACAGAGCCATCTGGTGGCGGCGGGTCGCTTCAAGGCCAAGCACGATTCACGCTCGCTTCGCAGGCTGATCCATCCCGCCAAGGTACATTTTGGACCATGGGACTCGAAAGCGAATCACTGCCACTCTCGGTGATGTCGCTTGTTCGGCGGCGCTTTCCCGAGGCAGCTTCGTCAATTCCCTACACGCTGAGTGGGGATGCCACGGGATCTATCTCTATGACAGGCTCGAGTGATGGCAGCACCGAGGCTTCGATCAATCAACTTCAGATTCGAAACCTGCGGGCATCCGACGAGGGTTCGCGTGTCTGGCGGAACTCACTCGCAACCGTCGATGGGCAATTGATCGTCCTAAACAATCGTGTGATTGGCAAGCGGCTTAAGGCGAGTACAGACTTCGCTTCGACGACCATCGATGGAGCTTTCTCCCGAACCTTTTCGCTGGTCGGCGCCAATGACAATCCGCTGCAATGGCTGGAAGCTATTGAGGGAACGGCGACCGCAAACGTCGATCTGGCAGCCCTCGACGAATCTCTCCCAGGCCTGCTGCCACTTCGAGATGGTGCGGAGTTGTTGTCAGGCCGAATCTACGCTCGTTTGGATTCCGCACCCCAATCGAAAAACCGCAGCAGCGAATTAAATCTGCGCAGTGATGAGCTGCGTGGCCGGTCACAGGGTAGGGCCGTGTTAATCGATCCGATCGAATTGACCGCGACTGTTTCGAGTACTTCAGGCGTGCTGACAGCAGAACAGTTTCGCTGGACGAGCACCTTCGGGACTGCGATGGGACAGGGTAACGCACGAGCCGGAAACGTTGATTTTGACATCGACTTCGGTCGCCTTTCGTCGATGCTACGCCCCCTCGTGGAGATCTCTGAAGCCAACTTCGCTGGGGTTACCAAAGGAACGCTGGCTTGGAATTCGACTGCCGACGGCGCTTGGCGACTAAGCGGCGACGGCAACGCATCGAATTTGTTGATTGCACTGCCGGATGGCCAGGCCCTCAAACATCCCTCGCTGAAAGGACGTATCACAGCTGTTGGCCAGTGGGCCAACCAAACCCTGGAACAAATCTCCGAAGTCGTCGTTGACCTAAATAGCGATGGCTTGAACATCAGCGCCAAGCTTGCAGAACCCATCACGCAGCCATCGACCACACTCGCGATGCCATTCCGTATTCGAGGAGCGGGTCGACTGGAAACACTTCACGCAACCCTCGGACCGTGGTTGCCACCGGAACTGCACCAGGCCTCGGGTGGCTTCACGATGAACGCAACAGCAAACTTATCTGCTTTGGCTGCGCGATTGACCTCAACAGCCGTTGAATTGACCAATCCACGACTTTCCTACGGCAGACGACAATTTACACAGCCGAACATCAAGATTCATTTTGATGGCGAGTATGTGTGGCCATCTGGCTCACTGGATTCACGATCTTTCACCGTTGCCGGTGATGCTTTTTCCGCCGCAGCGAAGGGATCCATCACGCCCGCAAAAACCGAAATGGAAATTAAATGGCGAGCAAAGGTTGAGCGATTGCAAGGTAGTGTCAGCGAAAAAATCAGCGCAAGAAATCCGCCGACAGTTCAACAGGTCAGCTACGCCAGTGACTCGACGACCAATATGGGAAAAGATTGGTTGCTAATGGGAGACTGCGAGGGCTCCGTCACAGTCACTTCTCGCGATCAGTGGTTCGACATTGTCGTTCAAACCGACGGAACGAATTTGGCAATCGTCCAACCACCTCAAGCCAGTGCGCGATACCAAACCGTAGGTCCACCACGACCGGGCGCTCTGGCTCGGCCTGAATTGGCAGCCTCGAAAATCGTTTGGTCCGAACCAAACCTGACTTTCGAGGGCCATCTAAGCTATGACACCTTGAACAGCGAGGTGCTTGCCGATGCGATTCAAGTCGCCGGCGATTGGTTCGCCACCACACTAACGGGAAAAGTCGCGTGGAATGCGGCAACTGGAATCGTTGAACTCGATGGGCCCGCTCGCTTGAAGATAACCGAAGTTGCCAAACGCTTGTCCT
>JAYZAR010000364.1:0-9261 GCA_036339635.1 Planctomycetota bacterium
CAATGTTTCAACGGTGCTCGCTGGCGGCGGCTATCACAGCGAATTTTTGGTCAACATCGCGAACTGGGGGAAAGGTCGATTTTACAATGTGCCGAATCGCTTTAATCTTCCTGAAATCTTGCTGAAGCAACCCTCCACGACCAAGTTGCCCGCCTATCGCCCGGGTATTCACACGGTTCGTGTGCGGGGTGGTGCAGGATGGTGGGGCGATGTGGACACGTCAAATTTGCCAAATCTTGCTGGCTATGTTGAAAGTAAGCCAAGACCAGGTAGCCAGGTGTTGTTGGAAACAGCCACCGAAAAACATCCGATTCTCTCGAGTTGGCGGTATGGTTTAGGACGTGTCACGACCCTGACGACGGAGCCGGTGGGTGCGGGGACAGAACCGTGGCAGCAGTGGCCTGAATATTCTCAGGCACTCGCTCGCATTTTGCAGCGGAGTGCAGCAGACGCCCGTGACCCGTTCCGTTACGAAGTCGAACATGATGGGGGTGAAGTGATAGTACATGCCATTCGCCAGCAAAGTCGGGCCTCGGGTGATAGTCGCCCAGTCGCCAGGATGGTGGCGGAGACACAAAGCGGAGCTCAAAGGGATTCAAGCGAGCCAATGGAATCACTGAACTTCGTGGCGCGCAGTCCCGATCGGTTCATTGCTCGCATCCCGGCACCGCAACTGGGGGAAACTTTGCGTCTCGAAACGTCTGCCAGTTCCACGCCATTGCGTTGGCAACCCTTGGTCGTTGGATCCGGTGTTGTGCCGGAGAGTCGCGTGGACCCTCAAGCACAGCGAAAAATGGCACGGCTCGTTGCTGTCGCCGGGGGAAAGCAATTCGGTGTATCTGATGATTGGGTTGCCGCGCCGGCATCCACGCCTTCGGGGAAAACAATTTTTTCAATTGGTTCATGGCTGTTTGGATTCGCGTTGATGCTGTTTCTTGCTGAAATTATCTGGCGAAGGATGCCGATTCGATCTGGTTCTGTTGAATCCAATTCATCGCTGGGCGATTCTCCTGACGTTGGCATGCCTGCCAAGGTGGGTGGCGCGGCGGTTCGCACTTCAGCGATTCTTGTCTTTGCCTTTTGCGTCGCTTTCAGCAACTCCGTTCATGCTCAGACCAAGATTGCCGAGGAACTCTCGGTGCAGGTCAATGAGTCCATTGATCTATGGCTGGAAAACGGTGTCGATCGCGAAGAAGCAAATCAAGTGTTCCGCCTTGCCGTTCTTTCCGATGGCAGTATTCAACCACTCTTGGATTGGTTGTTCGAAGCCCGTGGCGATTTGAATGAGCGACGAGGTCAGGTGATTGCTGAGCTTGAAATTCATCTCTCATCCCGGCGTGGGGATCTTGGGCAAGCTTCGCGGCTGTTGGGAAAATTGTTGGATGTTAAAGGGGTTGCAGATCAGCGACCAGATTTAATGCTTTGGCAAGCGAAGTTGAAAGATGCGTTGGGTGAGGTGGATGAAGCGAAGGTAATCTACGAGTCGCTTTTGCAGCGAACGTTGCCTGAAGCAGATCAGCGTTCGGTTCGATTAAGCTTAGCGCTGATGGGATTAATCGCAAACACAACAAACCGTTCACGCGGAAGCACTCCGCAAAGCAATGATGCGAAGCCGCTGATTGAACTCGCCGGAAATTCACCCGACACGGCGTTTCGCAATCGTGCCGCGATCGTGTTGGCCGTCCAGAACAAATACGCTGACGCGATCAAGCTCTTCACCGTTGAAGGGGTCGGGACCGAACGATTTCGCAATGCGAGTCGGGTCACAGAATGGGCGATTCGAGCCCAGCAGCGGGATCAGGCGATCAAGACTGCATGGGACGCTGTCGATTCAGCGGAATTGAAACGGGATCGTAATTATGCGTTATCGCTGTTGGTCGAATCCTATCGGTTGCAGAAAGCGAAGGCGGGGCTTGAAGAACTCATCCAAAAGTTGAAGTCTAGAAGCGAATCAGAAGACACGCTACCGCCAGAAGCAATCACCGTTTGGATCAACTTGCTACGGGAGCTTGGCAAGTACGATGAAGCAATCGATTTGTTCAAAGCCACGGCGCAAAATTCACAAGGGTTTACCGTCGAAATGCGACGGGAGCTTCTCGAAATGGAAGGAGAAGCGGGCTATGAAGACCGAATGATCGAATCTTATCGACAACTGATTCAATCGGAGCCAAACGAGTTGACGTGGCGTCGGGGGTTGACGCAGATCCTGCTCGAAAAGGGGCAGGCCGATCAAGCAGAAACGCTCTGGACAGATTACGTCGGTGCGACGGAGAGTCGATCGCAGTTGCTGGTCGCCGCAAAAACGCGGGGTGAATTCGGCATGGACGAACTGGCGGAGCAGACCATCGAACGGATGGTCGAGTTGCGGGCTAATCATGGGCAAGCGTTGCTGTATTGGGCCGACTTGCAGAAGCGTCGTGGTGAAGTCACAGGTGCGGAAGCGACACTCAATCGCATTCAGGCAATGGACGATGTCGGTGATGAGGTTCGTGCAGAATTGGCTGGAGCCTATGAGCGGCTCGGACGGCAAGACAAGGCGATTGAGGTTAACGAAGCGATTCGAGCGAGTCGGGGTACCGTCGCGGAAGATCTCGAAATGCGATTGGCTTGGTTATACAGCGAAGTCGGCGACGAGGACCGCGCGCTCGATCAATGGGTTGAACTGTGGCGGAAAACAACCTCCGTGCCACGACGCCGTTATGTCGAGGATCGGTTGATGACTGTCGCAAGTCGGCTTGGCACGCTGGCTGATATTGCGATTGAATTGGAAGAGAAACTCGCCGACGGAACAGCAGATGATCGCGAAGCTGGTCTACTGATCCGTATTTATAGCCGTGTCAATGATTCGGTAGCAGCGACTGAGATCTCCGAAGAGTACATGGCAAAATCAGGAAAGAATGAAGTCGAGCGGTTGCAGGAACAGGGACGCATTTATCAGATCTGCAATGACTACTGGAATTATGAAAAAGTAATCGAACGTTTGATCGCGGTCGATCCTGAAGGTGAAACTGAATACCTGAGGCAACTCGCGTTGAGTATGCTTGAACGTGGTAAAGCGCAAGAGGCGCGTGCCGTGCTGATGACCTTACGCGATGCCGACGATGGGAAGGATTCAATTGGCGGCGAGTTTGAAGCGGGTGTCCTGTCGTTGGTCGGTTTGAAAGCGGATGCTGCGAAAGCTTATCGCAAAGGGATCGCAACTCACCCCGATCGAATTGAATCCTATTTGTTGTTGGCCAACATCCTCAAGGAAATGGATCAAACCGAGCGTGCCGTTGGGATGTTCCAGTACCTTGCGGAAAATGCCGAGAAAGATGACTTGTTTACGATTGCAATCGATGGCCTCTTGAACATGGAGGCCAAGGGGCCGGCAATGCAATGGGCGCGGCGGATTACCTTGGAACGCTTGGCAGGTCGGGAAGATAAAAACTATCTCTACCAATTACTGTCTGATCTGTCGTCAGAAGTGAATGATAAATCAGGTCAGATCCGTGCGATGGAGAATTCGCTAGCCGTTTCGGGGACACGACGCCTGTCGGTGCTTCGCGAATGCATGGAACTATCGTCCAAGATTCGTGGCGGCGTCTATTACTCGAGTTCCTCGCGTGGGCCGTCTAATCGAGGGAACCAACCTTTCTTTGCATTCGGTCGGCGTTTGATTGGCCTGGGCGAATTGATGCCACCGCAAGTCTTCCTCGATTTGGGGCAGGCCTTCCTGGATGATGGCGATACGCAGAGCGCCGAGCGGACGTTTGGAATGGCTCGAAGCCTCGCTGACCCTCGATCTTATCAACGCGAGGTTGCGACGATTTTTGAAAAAGCTGGCAAGATCCCTGAAGCGCTGATCCGCTACGACAAACTGCTGCGGACCAATCCTTCGGATGTTGCCTTAATCGCGCGGGTCGCCAAGTTGAATGAACAAGCTGGTGAAGACGACGTGGCCTATCGTTTTTATCGCCGGGGCTTGGATCTACTGCTGTCACAAACGCCCCTGACAACTCAAGACGCAACCACGGACGCGGGCAATCGTTATTGGGCGACCAACCGAGATGCATACGATACCTATTCCGATCGGTTGCTGCAGGGGTTGTTGGTGTCGGTGCCCGATGACCAAGTTGATGAACTGCTGGACGATCAGGTGGAGCGTTTGCACCGCAGTTTGCAAGAGCTTGACGACGTTGTGACCGAGGGGCGTGTCGCAAAAAAATTGGCGGATTCACCCAGGATTCTGAAGCGTTCTAGGGCTTTACGACGAATCTGCTTTGCATTCGAGCGGATCAATGAATTGGAAGAAATGGATCAATTGTTGATAAATCGATTCAGCGAAGATCAAGGTTTAAGCTTGGGCTTTGCACGGGAACGGATCGCGCAAGGGCGCTATGACAGTGTGCAACGCATGCTTACGTCCAAGGCGTTAAGCGAAGATCAACGGCAACAGTTGAACTTTGCAATGGGAGGTCAAGCCAACAATTCACCAACCGCAAAATTGTCACCAAGTGAAATGTGGCGGCAGTTTTTGCCTGTTTGGATGGCGGGAGATCGTGAAGCCGCTTTGCGGGTTTTGCGTCGCGTTGATCAGAAGCAAGGTCGCGCGCCCGGCGCACGCCCCACTTATGTCATTGTCAATGGTGTTGCCGTCATGCAAAACGTGGGAAGTGCTTCGGATGTTGCCGTTTGGATGCGGTTGGCAACATCACTCGGCGATGACGGCTTGGCGTTGCAATTTGCACGATCGCGGTTGGCATCAGGAAGTCGTTACGGCGTTATGCAAATCAAGCAGCTATTCGATACCTACCGTGAGATTCTTCCCGAGGAATCCTTTGCCGATTTGGTTCGCTATGCGGCGAATTTTTACAAAGATCAGAAACAGCGACTGGCGGACTACTTGTGGATCGTTTCAAAATTGCCGCAATACTTGGGCGATGAGGTGCCAAACGATAAAGAGTTGTTGAAGTTAATCGAGGATAGTGATCTGCAGATTAACTACTACTTTCCGTTTGGGTTGGCGATGGATGCGTTCCCGGAATCGATTCGCGCCGATGCAATGGCAGATACGCTTGAACGGATTATCCCACAGTCGCGTCCCCGTGAATTGGCACAGATCCCTTTTCGTTGTGAACAGCCGATTGATGATGCGTTAGCGGATGTGTTGCTTGATTCGATCAAGAGTGGGATCAGTCCGGCGCTGCAAAATAATTATCTGCGTTATTGCGTCTACACGCTGCCTCGCAATGGGACAGCGATCCGAGAACCCAAAAACGCCGAACTGGCGATCAAGGTGTTGGAGTTGTTGATGGTGGACGACGTTCGCAAGCGTGAGGCGGTCGTTTCACAGGTAGCGGAATATATAAAAGCGGTTGTTCTCCACCAGTCGGGCCAAACCGAACAAGCGTTGGAGATTGTGCTGAAATCTTATAACCCCGAAGAAAACGTCACTGATCCGTACGTTCGTTACGCCCGCGATTGGGCTCACCGTGAGTTGGTGCCAGTCGCGACCGAACAGTTTTTGGCACGCATTGATGGAGATAGCGATCAAGACAAACTGACCGTGGAGCAAATTGATAAACGCCTCGTGTTGTTGCGGCGAGCAGGAGATGGAAAACGGTTGCGACAGGAATATCAAAATGCGATCAAACAGTATCCGGAGGAAACGAAATATTTGTCAGCCTACGAGAGATGGGAACAGAGTCAGAAACGGCCGTTCGCGGTCATCGATGTTATTGAGGGTCGTGTGCAAAAGGCAAGTGATGGAGAGGACGACTCGCAAGCCTTGGCATTGAAGAAGCGGCTTGGTTCACTTTTGCTATCGGTCAATCATCTTCCTAAAGCTTTGCCTTATTGGAAAATTGCGGATGATCAGGACATTGAGCGTTTCAATGTTGAGAAAGATCAACGTCGTCAAAAAAACCTAGAACCGGAAGTGAAGGCTTCAAGTGTTGATTCAAAGATAAGAAAGGTGGAAGCCAAGCCGCAGCAGTCGACCAAACCGACAAGCAAGAAATATGCAACTACGATGACGGGTCTAAAGGCCGCACTCGATGCTGACGATCAGTTGGCAGCCCAGGAAACACTGCGGAAGATTTGGCGGAGTTTTCCTCCTGCCGTGGAGAGTCCTTACGGATACCGAGGAAGCAATAAGCGTTTGAATGGTCTTGCTTGGCCGAACGTCAAGGCTGCCCAGGTTGAAAAGAAATCGGCAACCAAGACAAAAGAGAAAACGCAAGCGAAGCCGGAAGAAGCTACGTTGGAAGATCGTGCGTTAGCGGAAAGCAAAGCACGAGCATCTGCGCGGGGTGGTCTGGCATTGTTCACACCGCGTGCCCCTAGCCCCCGAAAGCCATCTAAAAGTGCTTGGGAAGTCCTAGCAGATTTTCCGTTTGCTATCTCGGAAATGAGACGTATTATGCGATCTCGTCCCGGTCCACCGATCACCAACGTGAAGGATGTCTCGCTTGGTTTATTAAAAGCAGATCGGAATCTTCGAGGTGATGATGCCGTGTTTGCGTCCCTTGTCGAAAAGGTGCACGAGGGACACGTGAGCGATGAAGTGCTCGTTCACCTGTTTAAGATGCTTGATGAAGATTATGGACGGGTCAATCTAGAGAACAAATCGCTGATCGATGATCTTTTGGCGCGACTGGATCTGACAAACGCGCAGCGTGCCAGCCAGCTTGCGGAACTCTGTGCTCAGGTGGGACAGGTCGATCGCGCCAAGGCGTTGTATCGACATTGTGCGCTTTTAACAACAACCAGGGCCATTTCCTTGCAGATGCTGATTACACAGGCTGAACGCACCTTTGAAGGTGATGAGATGATGGAGCTCGCAGAATCGATGTTTCGCCTTACCAATCAAACCAATGTTGAGGCTGCCGTGATGTTGCAGCTGCGATCCAAACTGCTCGATCCAATAGACGCTGCGGAACGCTCGCGTCAGCTTGTCGATGGCGAGCCGACGAGCGATGTCACGGGGGAAATGCAGAAAACAATTCAAGCCGTGCCGGTGTTTTCACGGGTGGGCGACATGGAACGGGCAACCAGGTGTTTGATGTGGCTGCTTGGTAAACACGGTGAACCGCGTACGAATCAAGCCAATCCGTACGCTTACCAGTCGTCGAACTCTCGTAACCAGTTGCGAGTTTCGCGTCGTGAACTTATCGAGATGTTTCCCGCCAAACCAGAAGGTTACGCTGACTATGCCGCGTGGCTCAGGGAGGCAGCTGAGGCGACTAATCAATGTGCGAGCGATTCAAAATCCGAAATCATCCTTGAGACACTGCTGACTATTGCACTGCGACAGTGTCAGCGTGAAAAAGTTGATGCGGCAAGAAAGACGCTGGGATTCATCACTGACAAGATGCTTCGCGAGGCCGAACAATACGAATTGTTGGCGATCGATGTCATGCGGCTGGCAGGGGTGGATGATCGAGCACTTCAGTTAGAACGAAAGATGTACGAAGAGCAGCGACTATCGCACTTGCGATTTGGCGATCTGCTCTGCGACACGGTTGCTGTCGAAGGCCAGGAAGCAGGATCGAAGATTTTAGATGAATTGGTTAAAAAATCGATGGACCAGGATTTGATCGCTGCGGCCGAGAAGATTGCCGAGGGTAACGACGCACTCATACAACGGTCGAAACAGCTCCGATCGGAATTCGACGCTGCGAAGGCCGAGTACGAATTCCGAATCGACGCCGCGAAGCAACGCATGGAAACACGCCGGCAATGGCGAGCGGAGGAACAATCCTCCAAGCCCGCGGATGAAAGTCGTGCCGCCTCCGCGACTCGCCCCGCGAACATCCAGACGCGAGTGATCCCAGCAACCAAGCTGATTGCCCCACTGCGGAAGCCGTAGTTGCAAGTCCGGGTCTGGTTTCTCGTTCGCATTCATCATCCGGGGGTGCCGAATGATTTTATCGTCGGATGCTTTCTCCCGAGGTGCTGGCACATACGGTATCGTTGTCTATCCGACTCGCCACTGCTCCGATGCTTGCCTCGAAAATGTATCTTGCAGTGACTTTCGGCAACACTCTGTAACTGGGGGCTGTGTCGCTCGGTACTTCGTGCTGAAGTTGCTTCGCAGCCAGGTGCTGAGGAGGTTTGCTGTTTGCAAAGAGCTGAAGCCATTTGTTGATTGATCTAGTTTTTGGTCTGGTTCAGGTAAATCTCTGCGATCTGCTCACCAAGCCAAACGATGCCATTTGTATCGAGGACAAGTTTCTTGTCTTGTGGTGGGATGTCGAACACTTGGATGTAAGTGAGGTTTTTGTCGGATGCAACGGCTTGTTGCAGATTAGCGGTGATATCGATCTTGTTCACGCGTTCATCGTCTGTTGGGGGCTGCTGACTGACATACCACTGCAGTTCGGGCATTGCCAAGTCTTTGCGGCTTTGTGTCACCAAGGACATCAGACGTTTGGGTGATCCTTGTCGAAACGGTCCCCAGGACATGTCGTTTTCCCCCAAGTGATAAAAGATTCCTGCCAGCTCAACTTCTTGGCCGCGTGCTGCCAGTTCTTGGATCGCATCGCGTACGAATTTAAGAAACGCGGGGTACAGGTTTCGAGACTTGGCTTCGCTTCCCTCGGGGGTCCAGTCGATGATCTGGGATCCGCTGTGGGTAAATTTTGCAATGGCAATATTCCTGATCGCTGATTTGTTCAGGGTGTCACCAAAACTGATTTCGGGGCCGAAAGTATCGTAGTAACCAGCTGGTGCAAGAGGTTCCCAGCCATCAGAGACTTTGTATCCTCCGCCCAAGTTGTAGCGAAAAGCGATGCCTGGTTTCGGTTGCAGAAGATTCGTTTTGCCATTAAGTTCCGCTAATTCTTGAACGAATGCACGTTCGCCTTCCATATTGCGATGGCCGGCTAACAAGAACAGTTTGACCTTGGCCCCTTTTTTGTAAGGCCATTCTTTCAGGGTGTTGGATACCGCTTTTTTCTTTCCAATATTGTTCAGATAGGCATGGGCATAGTTCACGCCGTGCTCAAGTTGGCCCAGTGTTCCATAATGGTAATGCAGGCCGACGCCACCACCGATTTCGACACCGATATGGGAAGTCGGAACGTATTGAGCCATCGGGTCGTTGTTTGTGACCGCTTTTTGGCCGAGGCTAATGGCGTACATCCTGGGTCGTAAATCCATGCCCCAGATTGTTTTTGTGCATAGCTCACCGACATAAAACTGCAAGTCTGGCGCGTTAAGATCACGCCGCCAACAGGTAAGGAAGTTTTTTAAGTTGTCACCGTAGTTTGCCATGTA
>JAYZAR010000365.1:0-7052 GCA_036339635.1 Planctomycetota bacterium
TAAACCCGTAATTGCCGAAGGGTTCCGAAGGGGTTGGTGTGCGTCAGTTTGAATGGGCTACGCTTTTCTGGTGGCAATGATTCGGGCAGTACAAAGTATCCGTAAAGCCAATTCACCATCGCCAGTCCCGCCGCAACGAAAAACGGCAAGCGCAAGTTCACGCCGCCGAGCAATCCCCCGAGGGCTGGACCAATGGTGAACCCGAGTCCGAACATCATGCCGACAAAACCAAAGTTTCGGGCTCGAGTTTCGTCTGTTGAGACGTCAGCGATATAAGCATTGGCGGTCGTAAAGTTGGCCCCCATGATGCCAGCAAAAATTCGCCCCAGGAAAAGCCACCAGATATTGGGTGCCAAGCCCTGGATCAAAAAATCAACGCCCAGACCGAACAGGGAAATTAGAATCACGGGCCGTCGACCAAAACGGTCTGAAAGTGCCCCCATGATTGGTGCGAACAAGAATTGCATGAGGGCGTAGGAAGCGCCAATTACGCCGACGTAGCGACCCGCTCGGGCGAATGTCTGTTGCTCGACAGCACTCGTCTCGCCCGATGCTAAATCCTGCGAAGCTTCTGACGTCAAATCGGGCGATATGCCTAAGTCAGTCGTTTCGGCACCGACAAACTCCTTTACCAGTTCCGGCAAGACCGGAACAATAATCCCGATTCCCAGGATATCGATGAAAAGAGTCACCAAAATGAACGCAATGGCGGCTTGGCGGCGATTACCGGGAGCTTGCGTCATTATGGAGATTCAAGTTGGCGGGGAGGCGTCGGAAGCCCGGCATTCTAATAGGGAAGTAAAAGTGGGGTAAGCATCCTCGTGCGATTTCCTTTGGATGCGATTGCCTTTTGGAGGAGCATCGACTCGGGTGAGAGCCGAATCTGCCAAGTTCCGAGGTGTTCGAGAATGGGGGCGGTTGATTTTGCCGGCGATGCTCAAATTCGCGATTTTCGGGATGAAGAAGCGATTGCGGGTATTCGATTTTGGCGAGTCGCCCGCATGCCAATGATTTCGCCCGTTGAATCTGACTTGCGACTGTGACTGGAGAACCGGTATACCTGCCGAGACAGTCTCGAGACCCGGCATGACCAGCAAAGGATGGTTGGAAATGACGCTTCGGCTTTCACAAATTTCGGAAATAGTTGGCGGCAAAATTGTCGGTGACCCCGACTTGCTCGTCGACGGTGCGAATCCGCCTGGGGAGGCGTCGGAAAGCGAGATCACACTTCTTGATGACACAAAGCAGAAGCACTTAATTGTCGATTCGAAGGCAACTGTGGTCGTCACCAGAGAGCAGGTCGATTTGCCGGGTGTTTCACAAGTCCTCGTTGCCAATCCCCATCTGGCCTTTGCAAAACTCGTCAGTTTCTTTCGGCCTCCGGTTGACGGTGAGGTGCCTGGAAGCGGCACTGATGCCACCGCAGAGATCGATCCTACCGCGACCATTCATCCTTCCGCGGTGATTGCAGCCGGCGTAAAGATTGGACCGGGATGCCGTGTGATGCCCGGGGTTGTGATTATGCCTCGGTGCGAAATCGGATCCGACTGTGTCTTGCACAGCGGTGTTACGCTCTACGAGTACACTCGGCTTGGTGATCGAGTGGTGGTCCATGCCGGGGCCATTCTTGGTGCTCATGGCTTCGGTTATCGGCAGCACGAAGGACGGCATTTGCCCACCGCCCAACTCGGATTCGTGCAGATCGAAAATGACGTCGAGATTGGTGCGAGCACCACGATCGATCGTGGCACCTATGGATCAACCAGAGTCGGCGAAGGAACCAAAATCGATAATCAGGTCATGATCGCCCACAATTGCCAGATTGGCCGCCACAACTTGATTTGCAGTCAGGTGGGAATCGCGGGCAGTTGCCGTACAGGTGACTACGTCGTGTTGGCTGGTCAGGTCGGCTTGAAGGATCACGTGCATCTAGGCAATCAAACAATTGTTGGTGCACAGGCTGGCGTAATGGAGAATTGCGAAGGCAATCAGGTGTTGCTTGGTTCGCCGGCGACGAATCAGAGGGAACAAATGCAGATCATGGCGGTCGAGCGTAGGCTGCCAGAAATGCGGCGCGAATTAAGGAAGTTGCAGCAAGAAGTCGAATCGCAACGGCAGCAACTGGGAGAATTAGCAGAAGGGCGGAAGGCGGCATGATCGATCGCCGTGGATATCGGCCGCGTCCCGCCCATGTGATTATGGCCAAGCATCGGGAAGTTGATTCGTTACCACCAGTCGGTTTGCTTGCCGGTTGGGGGCGATTCCCTGTCCAGGTTGCTCAGGCGTTGGTGCGTGATGGCCGGCACGTTTGCTGTATCGCCATCACGGGGCATGCTAGCACTGATTTGGAATCGATTTGTGACCATGTGACTTGGTCGGGTGTTGGCAAGCTCGGAGGCCATCTTCGCTATTTTCGACGCAATGGTGTTGCCCAGGTGACGATGGCCGGAAAGCTCTTCAAAGCTGACCTACTTTATTCAGGCTCACTTTGGCTGCGGCACCTGCCTGACTGGACCTGCATTCGAACACTCGGACCATCGCTCCTTGGCCGTCACCGCGACGCGCGCGATGACAGCTTGCTGATGGCAGTTACCAACACGTATCGAAATGCTGGCTTGGATGTTTGTCCGGCCACTGACTTTGCACCGGAGTTACTTGTGAACGAAGGATTATTAACGGGTAAGTCGGTGGGCGCCCGGTTGCAGCACGACATTGATACTGGTTGGCGAGTTGCAAAACAGATGGGTGGCATGGACATTGGACAATCCATCACGATCAAAGACGGAACGGTGATCGCGGTAGAGGCGATCGAGGGCACTGATTCCTGTATTGAGCGAACCGGAGAGCTTTGCCAGCGGGGTGGATGGACTTTGGTAAAAGTCAGTAAGCCAAATCAGGATATGCGTTTTGATGTACCAACGATTGGCCCGCAGACCATTCAACGCGTGCGTGATGCCGGTGGTAAGGCGATCGTCATCGAAGCGGAAAAGACAATCGTGGTGAACCAAGAGGAAACACTCGCCGCTGCGAGTGAGGCAGGGATCACCGTCCTTGCCCTGCGGGGTAGCGATCAACCAGTCGCGAAGGCAGCTTAAAAGCATCCCGCAATGTCGAATCTCAGTGAATCAATTGTTGCCCGCACGTTTCCGCCAGCCAAGCTCAATCTGTTTCTGGAGTTGTTGGAGCGGCGGGAGGATGGCTATCACGAAATTGATACGGTCATGGTTCCCATTGATTGGCGGGATGAGTTGCGGATTCGTGCCACAGTCGAACCTGGAATTCGCCTGCGCGTAGATTGGAGTCCTTCGCTGGCTGACGTTGCTCGTCAGCTTCAGATTGATCCGGATGGGGAAATGGCCGAGAAACTGCTCCATCTTCCAGCGGATGAAACCAACTTGGTTTATCGCGCTCTAGATCGGTTCCAGCGTTCTTTTTCGATTGGCGGCGGATTCGAAGTTCAGCTCTCCAAGCAGATTCCTGCGGGTGCCGGCATGGGGGGAGCCAGTAGCGACGCTGCCTCAGCCTTGCGCTCCGCAGCAGCGCTCCATCAGGTCTCATTAACAGATCCGAGACTACGCGAACTCGCAGCCGAAATCGGTAGCGACGTTCCCTTTTTTATGGGTTTTGATGGTGCGGAGCCCACCATGGCCGCTCGCGGTACAGGGCGGGGTGAGCAGTTAACAAGGATTCGTATTGCTGCTCCGCTGTCGGCGGTTGTGGTCTATCCGGCGGTAAGCCTATCAACTGCCAAGGTTTACTCTTTTGCCCAGGTGCCCATATCGCCGCTCGATCCCAATCGGTTGATTGAGCAGTTGGGCCAAGGGATTGTCGACGCTGAGATGATCGAATTGGTAAATCGGCTCAGCGAACCAGCGAAAAACCTTGCAACGCAAATCAGCGAAGTCCTACAATCTCTATCA
This sequence comes from Planctomycetota bacterium, assembly GCA_036339635.1. Taxonomy (GTDB): domain Bacteria; phylum Planctomycetota; class Planctomycetia; order Pirellulales; family Pirellulaceae; genus Rubripirellula. The sequence goes on from JAYZAR010000365.1 coordinate 3,921, forward strand.
AGATGCGGGTCAGGTCCGTGTCAAATGACAGGCAGTGGTTCCGCTTGCTTTGCCTTAACGCGCTCATTGAAACAGGCCGAGCAAATTGCTAGTCAGGTTCGATCGCAGATGCAGGCGGGAGCATTTGTGAGAAGCGTTTGTACGGTCACTGCGCCAGCAGCGATTGAGATGATTCCGTTTGGAAATTCATAAGCCACATTTTGATGCATCAACGTTGTTCACCGCACCGCTGATCGATTCAGGAGGATCGAGGGATGGTTATCACAGAGATTCGAATCAAATTGATGGAGTCTTCGGAGGATCGTCTGCGGGCTTTCTGTTCAATCACGATTGACGACGCGTTTGTTGTGCGCGACCTAAAAATTATCGATGGAACCACTGGGGCGTTTGTTGCGATGCCCAGTCGCAAGCTAACAACGCATTGTCGCCACTGTCATCATAAGAATCATTTGCGGGCAACCTTTTGCAATCATTGCGGTGGTAAGATCCAAGGCGATAGCGGCTACGACTCTCCTCAAAAGCTGTACGCGGATGTCGCGCACCCGATCAACAGCGAGTGCCGAGAGATGATTCAGAATGCGGTAATCGAAGAATTCGAGGCTGAATTAAGACGGTGTGAGCAGCCTGGATACCGTTCTCGTTACGATGATGGGTTCGGTGATGCTGACATGATGCCGGATTCCAGTCAGACAACCGAGTTTCGTGCTGACCCGAAGGCAGCAGAGTCAACCCCAAAGCCCCATTTCGATCGTACGGCTCGCGAAGTTGCCGGTGACAAAGACGATTTAGATAGTTTTGGTGCCGGGATATTCTCTTGATCGCGGTGCTTCGTCACTGATTTTATTTCGCTGACGGTGTTTGTTTGGCGTGAAGCGTGCACACCGATCGAGCTCTCCTTTGTGCGATTGGCGAGGTGTGATCTCGAAGTGCCGTTCGTCCAGCAAGGCGAGTTGCAGCCGCTACCTGGATGGTTGGATGGAGTCGAAGTTGCAACGTTGAATGGCAGGTCTCCGCAAACTTGAATGCCCACAAAGCGTCCGGCCTGCAGGCTGGCGGGATTCAGGCTGCTTGAAGGCTTGCTGCGGCAGTTTGCCTGTTCAAGCTATGAAGCAGGCCGTCAATCTGATGGGGTTTGATGAGGATGCGGTCGACGCCGGCTTGATTAGCGATTCTCGCTTGATCAGCGGTCGGGTTGTTCACGATCCAGGCATGTTGAGCAGCATCGCCAAAACGTTTTAGCCTCCTTTTCCAAGTTGCGGCGGATGCGGGAGCGGCAGTAGAGTCATCCCACCAGACGGAATCAAAGTTTTGAAAGGGCAGGCAATCTGGTGAGGTAAGCCAAGCAGTCGCTGCCCCAGTCGATGCGGCCAAATCGGTAAGCGGCTCAGCCGCTTGGTAGTGTGCGGCAATGATAAGAACGCTTTGGCTGGGTTTTGGCTGCTCGCTCGTCGCAGCCCCCCAGCGTTTCAGCCAGCGCGGTAGGACTTCGTCCCAGCGATGCCAAGCCATCCTTTCACTCGAGGGAAGATCTTCACCGCTTCGAAGTCCCAGCGCGAGTGGCCCCAGAAGGTGGGTGAACTCGGCTGCCGAGTATCGTCTTCGCAGGTGTGATAGCGATTGTAGAGAAATGGGGGCTCGGTTACTCCTCGCAACGACAATCCCACGGACCCCGGCAGCACGTCGGTCGAGCGCCTGTTCGCAATGGTGGCGTCGAGCGAGTTGTGCCGAGTTTTCTAGGCAATACTCGTATGCTTCGGCGAACGCACCGCAGGTTGGCCCAATCCACATCAATGTTCCTGGTTCGGTTGCGCTCATGGCTCGTTCCTCGACGATGTTGGGGTGACCAGTGGCAGCCTGGTGACAGCATCCCGCTGGCACCATTCAAAAGCAACTCAGCTTTGGTCGGTTTCGGCATTCTGCAGGCAGTGCAATGCTTCTTTCGAGGACGAGCAGTCCCGCAAATCACGCAAAAAACCTGCCTTCGAAATCAAGCGACTCAATTTCGCGAGGATACGAAGGTGACTCTCATCGTCGTAAGAGCAAATCAAGAAAAATACGTCGGTCGTGTGGCCAGAATCAGAAAACGGGATTGCAGACGGGCAGATCGCCAATGCGAGCACCGAGTCTGCCAGAATCGACGTTTGCGGTCGTCTGGGGTGCAGTAAAGCCACGCCATTGTCGAGGGCGGTGGGATGCATTTGCTCTCGAGCCTGAACGGCCTCGACCATCGTTGGCGAATCCCACATCATGCCACTCGCTTCGGCCAGTTTGCACATCGATCGAATCACCGATCCACGTGTCCGCGCGTTGAGCGGAACTTGGATCGTTTCAAGCGAGCAAAGCTTGTGGATGGGACGATCTTCCGCTTTTCCAGATGCCCCCCGATCAAGCACACGCTGGACGCGATCGAGTGCTTCCTCGTCGCTCAATCCGATTTGTTCTTCCAGCCAGTGGTGGATTTCAGCCTCATTGAAACGCCACTCGCCGCCAACCTTGCGTGCGGGTATCCTCCCACGCAACGCCATTTTTGACACTTGGGGGGGCGTCAGGTGGAGGTACTCTGCCAGTTTTGCGATGTCGAGGTCTTCCATCGTGGGTTCTGAAACTGCGTTTGTGAAACTGGATCCGGCAATCGTCCGGACACTATAGTCGCTCACAAACGATTCATTAATCGCCAGCTGTACGATTGTTATTTCTAAACGGGTGTTGGTCGCGATCAGCAGCAAATATCAGATTTGGCATTCGTCGGCCGGATTCACCTTGACCAATGGGTTGGCTACGGAGTAGTCGAGGGTTATTTGAGATTTAGCGCAGAAAAAGCTCAAGAATCGTCATGCTTCAACCGGGGGCGCCCTTGCGGTGCTCGCGATAAAACGCGAACAGGGCGAAGACCAGGGAATTCTCGGAAATCCAACAATCAACCGCTTCGGTGCTGAGTATGCAATTAAAATCCTGTGCAAACCGTTATCGGGGCCTCACGGCAATCGGCTTGGTTGGTGTGCTGACCACATCGCTGTTCGGACAGCAGGTGCAACCTGGATTTGGTGTACCCGTTCAACCGAATGGTTCGACCGGTGCATTCAATGCGCCGCAAACCAATCTCACACCAATCAACACGGCTCCATCACCGTC
>JAYZAR010000366.1:0-27102 GCA_036339635.1 Planctomycetota bacterium
TGGCAATCCCGCATGGTGGTTCTGCATTCGCGCGTCGTTGCATTGGACGACTTGGATCTTCGTTGGCTTCCGAGTCGGAGACTCGGAAGCGTGAACACGCTCAACTAATTCGTGATAATCCTGGGGTCTTTCGGGCTGAACTGGAGGATAGACTTCCAACAATGGTTGACTTGTTTGAGCCTAACAGTTTGTTGCTAAAGGCTAGTGTTCGCGTTACCTCCAGCAGTCGAGTTCGCATGCACTCGGTGATCAGCAGTCGATGTTGGACGCTACTAGAAGGGTGCTCCGATGGCGTTGTGCCAGTGAGTAGCGCGAAAGAGTGCCGCGCAATCACCGAACGAATGGTCAAGGCAATCCACACCCAAGTGAATAAGCACCCCGACGAGATTCGAGAAGTGATCGCAATTTTGAACCTGAACCTGCAGGGGTCTTGCCAGTCATTCTCGGAATCCAGTAACAAAACGGATGCATTGCTCAATGAGTCTTTATAGCTGTTACTTGAATGTGCAAACGCGGGGGAGCATCGAAGCGAGCAAGGCCGACGAAAAAAATCGCATTCGATCAAAGCGATGCTTGGCATTTTCTTAAGTGAAATTTCTGCTTCACTAAAGTGTCGGCGAATGCAGATTCCGCCTGATCGTCACAGGGTCGGCCGCGACTTCACTTGTGGCATCGCGAGACGCAATCGGCGGTGCAACACGTTTTATCTAATCCTTATTGGGATTGTTACGAGGTAATTCGGAAACTTTCGGAAGCGAACTGACGAGCCATGCGATTCCGACAGCCACGTAAAACTGGCCGGTTACCGACTGCATCCAAGCCAACGTTCTGGTGATACGCCCTGCCGGGATGATGTCGCCGTAGCCAAGTGTGGACATCGTAACAAAGCTGTAGTAAACGAAGATCGAAAATTCGCCAACGATTTCCGTCGATGCAACTGTATCTTGGAACTGTGGAGATTGGAGTGAGTCAGGATTGATGGTGTAAGCTGCCCAATAGGTAAGCGCCCACGCTAAGCCGAATAGTAGATAGGCAGACAACGCCTTCAGTACCGAGTCAAAATCGACTTCTTGCGAAAGGATGGTCTTCGTCAAGATTTTTCCTCCCGCATACCAAAAGAATAAGCTGCCTGCCAAGCAGTGCGTCACGAAAAGCCATTTCCACTCGACCAACATGGAAGCAAAACCAGCGGGTAAAGCGACGGACAAGAATGCAATTGCAAACGTTCGCAGATTTGACCGAGCGGCAATGGCCGCACATATCAATGTTAGGGAATATCCGGATATTAACACTGGGCGACCAGCCTTCATCTCCTCAAATAGCGGGAGAATTAACAGGCTGAGCAGGAGTGATGAGAGCAGCCCCACTCCGGTGAAGTAACGTTTGCTACCGCTTGGTTCCGAATCTAACATGTCACGAATGATCCTGAAAACATCGACTGCTCGGGTGACAAAAATGGGGGTGATTCTTGAGGGTCGCTCTTGAATACTTTGTATTTGTAACGGAGTTCGCCCGCTGCTGGGATATCGATCGATTCGCTACATTGAACAATCGATGAATTCACACGCGTGAATTACCCCATTGGCCCGAATCCTGTCCTGCTTGAATCCACCGCTGGTTAGCCAGGGTGGTGATACATTCATTCGTCACACCGAGATTGGCGGCGTGCAGCGAAAAAAGACGGTGGAACGTCACCGGCAGCAAGTTTGGGTTCGGTCTGACAAGCGAGTCGCTCAGACTCCCGGTTTTCAGGCAGCTGGCCTTGTTCCATGAGGCAGAATCTTTGCCATGAAGAGTGATCGAATTACACGCTTCACGGGGAAGTGGGAGGTTCTGTCAAGAGTTGACCTTGCCAGACGGTGCAGGCGGTGCCGGAAAGATGGACTCGATTTCCGATCATTTCACAAAACAGTTTCCCGCCTCGTTGCGAGGCTTGGTAGGCGACCAATTTGGTTTTTCCAAGTTGTTCGGCCCAGAGCGGGGTAAGGCAGCAATGGGCTGATCCGGTAACGGGGTCCTCATCGATTTGATGCTGGGGTGCGAAGAAACGGGAGACAAAGTCGATGCCCGCGGTATCGGATTTTGCTGTCACGATGATTCCCCGAGTCTGAATCTTTCTCATTCGATGGAAATCAGGCTGCGCGCCTCGAACAATCTGTTCCTTCTCGACAATTGCGACGAGGTCGAATTTCGATTGCTTGACGTCCGCTGACTCGACGGCCAACGAAGATCGAACCTCATTTGCCAACTGCTCGTTGACAGTGTCGGCGACGGGTGTGACAGGAAAGTCCAGGGAAATCAAATCACCCGTTTGCCGGCAGGGTAGCTCACCACTGCGCGTTCGGAAGTGAATCACCTGATCCTTTGATGCGTATCCTGCCTGATAGAGAACGTGAGCGGTCGCAAGTGTTGCATGTCCGCACAAGTCGACCTCCGCCGCTGGTGTGAACCACCGTAGGTGAAAGTGCCCCGGTTGATCCGTAGGGACCACGAATGCCGTTTCAGAAAGGTTCATCTCACTTGCCACATTTTGCAGCCAGCGATCAGCAGGATACTCGTTCAGCAGGCACACGGCAGCGGGATTTCCCGTGAATGCTTCGGTGGCGAATGCGTCGACTTGCCAAACAGGGATGCGGGGTCGGGCGTTCATTGAAATCTCTGCTTGAAGATTGGTTTTGACTGATTTGCCAGGTGAGAAACCAGCAAGCGTGCTGAAACACAACGGATCATGCTGGTTTCGCGACTGCCAACAGGATCAGGCCGTTTCTTGGTTGGGAATCAGAAAGCCGAGGTGATGGGCCGCGTGCAGCCACATGAGTTGTTGCCAAGTGTCGACACTCAAGTCGTCAAGCATTGGGTAGTTTTCGATCGGGCCAGCGAAGGATTCGGCCGTTCGAATGGTATTGATGCATTCATCGATCAATCGTTCATTGTCTTGGTCGGGGAGCGAGACCGGCTTTAGCTTTTTGATTGTCGGTGCACTGATCATTTTTCGGTTTCGGAGCATCCAGCCAAAAACCCATTTCATGACGGTAGCCCGAGCAATCCAGGGTAGTCGAAAACCGAATCCGTTCATCCCGCCGTTCATTGTCATCTGCAGATGTTCGCAAGCTTGCGTCAAATTCCAGTTCTTCAGCTTCGTGTAGCCAACCGATCGAAGATGTTCAATTTCGGCGATCACTTGGTCGGCTGTCTGAAGGTCAAGCTGTCGTTTGCTCGAAGGCATCGTCTTGGTTCACGCGTTTTTCAGGGCGAGGAAAGAATGATGTTTGATGTCGGTGTTTATCAAGGGATTTGACACTTGCAGTGTTTTACCCGCCATTGGTTGGCAATGGGTTTCCAGGAATTCGCTTCGATACGACTTGCTCACGGAACTGCGCCGACACAAGTGTCATTTTCTTGCCAGTAGTACGAGCACGCAGCTTCCGTTATCGATAACGGTCAGGCCGGCCCTGCGGGCTGACTCACTCGATTCTGAATCAGTCGCACCGGGCTGCACCCAAACGTGTTGTACACCACAACGAATCGCGTCGGCAACCACTTGTCTTGTCACCGCAGGCGGTGTGACAATCGAAACTGATTCCGGAACCTCAGGAAGGTCAGCGATCGAAGCATAGGCTGCTATCCCATTGATTTGTTCGGCAAACGGGTTCAACGGATACACGGTTCGACCCGAGGTAACGAGTGCTCGAAAGATCTGATTTCCATATTTTTGTTGGTTCGTCGATGCTCCGGCAACTGCAAAGGAAGATGCTGCGAGGAACTTCGCAATTTCTTTCTCCATTCGATCCTCTTCCTGCACAGACATAATCGGATTAGCTTCGCCTTGTTTTCGTTGTTTGTTCAAGAAATCCTTGTTCCCATCGCAGCGTCGGTTTTCATCGATGCTGTGTTTCTTGCCGTGATCGCCGTATTGTTGAGGCCCGTCACGCTCTGAGATTGAATTGCATTCAATGTGGATTGTTCATTCAATCAGGCGATGTACCAAAGGTGTTCGAGTCGATGGTTGTTTGGGATCGCTAAGGATTTTGATGTTGCGTTTTGGTTGAGCAGTCTGGTGATTCGGGCATCGAACGCTCGCGGTAACTTGGCCAATGTTGGGGGTCAGTTGATACGTTCATTCTTCGGCCAAGTGCGGATCTTGGGAGGCTTTTTGGGATCCTCGTCCGGTTCGGATTTCGGTGTGATTTTTCCATCGATGACCCCATCTGCTGCATCCATTCGTCTCATGACCTCCTCAAGACGTTCCGGCTTGACCGTCCCGTCTTCGCGAAGGAGAGTTAGCAAGGACCTGCATAGTAAGGCTAACTCACCAACCTGATCCTCAAGGGCATCGATTCGATCCTGTTGGTCCCCGATTCTTCTGTAATCCACGGCGGCTCTATTTTTTGATTGTCGTTTTAGTGCTTCAACATCAGCACGCTGACGGTAATTGTTGTCGAAAAGATTCGTCCAAAAATCCATGGTTTCATCCCGTTCTATTTCGGAGGATGCCAGCCTGAGCTTTTATGAGTTTTAAAACGATTCGGGATCGCAACCCGTTTTCGTCTTTAAATTCCACCGCATCCAATTCGCACGCACCATTAGGTGCTTGCGAAGCTGGGTGTTAATGATCGCTGGGTGTAATTCAATCATATCAGGAGATTGGGTCATCGCTCAGTCGGTCCGAGCGTTTTGTTCGCAGCTCCTCAGCAGACCTTGGGATGTTGGTATGTCATGTGAAACGGGGAATGTGCTCGTGGAAGTTAGCCTTTTTTGCCGAGCCGCCTGCTTTCTTAGGAAAGATCAATTGAAAGCGGAGGTGTCAGCTTGTTTAATACAAGGCTGTTGGTTAGCGCGAAGGATGGGCAAGTTGTTGTCGTCCGAAGTTACGGTAGGAAGTGATCGGAAAAATGAACAAGACAATTGGACAAAATATTTCTGTGGTCGGCTTACTGGTTTTGGCCCTCGCCTTGCAATTATTCGGGTACCAGCAAGCTGCTTGCCAAGATAAAGCTACCAATGAAGAAGAAGAGGTAGCAGGGGAGAAGATCGACATTCCAAGCCTGATTCAAAAGCTTGATTCGAACCGTTTTGCGGATCGAAAAGAAGGCAGCCAAAAACTCGCCGCATTGGGAAAAGCTGCGATCGAACCTCTCAAAGCTGCTGCCCACAGCGATAGCCAAGAAGTTGGATCTCGCGCGATTCAAATTTTGAAACAACATCTCGATTCAGAAGACGAGGAAATTAAGATGCTTGCGAAGCAGGCGTTGGAATCGCTCGCTGAGGGTGATGATGCTGCGGCGGTTCGCGCAGCGGATGCACTAAAACCGAAAGCAGAATCGCCGAAGCCACAGAAAATGTTTCCCGGTAACCTGCGACTCGGCGGTGGTAATATCCAGATTCAAGTCCAAGCGATCGGTGGGAACGGTCGAAATGTGCGCATCAAGAATGTGAATGGGGTGAAGGAAATCGAGGCCAAAGAAAATGGCACGAAAGTCAAAATCACCGATGATCCTGTCAAAGGAATCAAAATGGAGGTGACGAAAAATACGAACGGGAAAATTGAGACGAACAAATACGAAGCAAAGAATGCAGAAGAGTTGAAGAAGAATGAACCGGAAGCGCACAAGCTGTATGAAAAGTACAGCAAGGATCAAGGGATCAAGATCCAGATGCAAGGTTTGCAGGCCGGCGGAAATATGTTGCCATTGCAAATGCTGCCACGTCAGATTCCGAAGGGAGCGGGGCAACCTCCTAGAGCTTTTGATCCAATGCGAGTTGCAGGAGAGATTCGCTCAGCACGTGAAGATCTGCAGAAATTGATCGAGCGATCTAAGGAGGTTGAGGATGATGAAGGTGCGAAGGAGCAACTCGAAGCGGTTATCGAGCAACTTGAGGCATCACAAGAAAAACTTAAGCAGGCGATGGAGAGCTTGGGGCCGTTCGGCCGATAAGCTGAATGCTTGGCGGACAACTTGAGCGAGCCTGTGTTTGCGCGACTCCAGTCGCCGCGTTTATCTCCGATCAAGCGTGGACACAAATGACGAAAGCAAGCCTCGTACGTGGCGTGCGGCGACGGCATCGCTTCGTTTAGCGTCCTGCCGCGCGGCGTTGGCGATCGAGTAAGGCACGCCCGATTCCATGTGCGGGTGCTGTCTGCACGAAAATTCTTGAAATCGAATTTCGATCGGCTTGACGAAGAAACTCATAGAATCCCGCTGCGTAGTCTTCAATAGTTTCGAATGTGTTTGAAAGCGGCAATTGTTCGATGCCTTCAAATCGATCTAACCCGCAGTAGGCTGACCCAGCATGCGGGGTGATCAATTCCGGTGTTGGTTTTTCCAGTAATTGAATTTCAGCATCCGGTTGGTAGTGTGGGTGCAAGATACCGGGTGAGCTGACCGCGTCTGTGGCCGACGGTTCATCGCGATCAATGCAGGACGCCAATTCCTTTGCTTCTGGCACAATCTGCTGAACTTGTTCGAGCGTGATCGCACCAGGGCGGAGGATGACTGGGAAGGGGCCGCAGCAATTGACGACGGTTGATTCAATCCCGATGCTAGCGGAATCTTCGCAGTAGACCGCATCGACTCGTCCATTCAAATCCTCGAACGCCGATTGCCAAGTTGTGCTGCTTGGTTTTCCCGACCGATTTGCCGAGGGGGCCGCCACGGGAACTTTTGCCAAGCGAAAAATCTCTCTCGCGATTGGATGGCTTGGGATCCGTAATCCAATGGTATTCAAACCCGCGCTCACCAAATGACTGATCTTTGCCAGTTTGGGCAGCACAACCGTGATGGGGCCTGGTGCGAACGCGGTCAGCAGTGCATCGGCGTGTCGCGTCATTTCAGATGCAGCGAGTGACCAGTCTTGCTGATCATCGATGTGCACGATCAAGGGGTTGTTACGTGGTCGGCCTTTCGCCGTGAACAGCTTTCTCACGGCATCAGTATTGGTTGCATCGACCCCGAGTCCAAAAACAGTCTCCGTGGGAAACGCCACCAGGCCCCCATCGCGAATGATCCGGGCGGCATCCTGTGCAGTATGGATTCGCTCAGTCAACAAACTAGGTACTTCTTGTTTTCGGGAGTAATCGCTGCCTGACTTTCCAAAGCGGTGATCATCAGTGGGTAATGTGCTTGCTATCGTCAGGCGTTGAGGCGGATTCGTGCGGGCTTCGTTTCAAACGAGAGATTGGAATGTTCCATACTCCGTGAGGAAAAGTTAGGGGACTCCACAGGGAAACGTGGGCAATGTGATTGTTTTGGTGACTGTTCGATATATTGAGGACTCTGCTCTGGAGAGAACTGCATTCTCGAGAGCACTATCCTCGATCACCGTCACGCGGACCTCGGGTTTGTCCTTCACCGTCACGCGGAACACGGCGAGTGGTTCCTTCCCGTTCGTCCGTCCGGCGACTCTGTTCTACTTCGCGGTGCCGTCCGATGCTGTACCAATAAATAAATTCAGCGGGAACAAATTTACCGTCGTGGTTTGGGTCAGCGTCATTGAAGCGTTTCGTCTGCATTTCACGGCGGGATGGACTGATGTTGCCGTTGAACATGAGCAGCCATTCGTCAAGGGTAACCACCTCGTCACCGTTCTTATCATATGCTTTGAACACTTTGCCATCCTTGGTGGAACGCCAGCGTGGCGAGAGGACAAACCCGTCTCGCTGCCCGCGTGTTTCGTTGCTGTCGCGGCGAACCTCTGTGTATCGATCTCCGGTCTCGCGATTCGATTGGGTTTGCCGGCGAAGCGCGGTGATTTCGTTTTGCAGTTGAGTGATCATTTGCAGCAGGGCGGCTTCACGCTGGGTTTGCGGTTTGAAGTTGCGCAGTGATTCATTCAGTCCGCGTTGACTGCGTGGGTCACGCTCGTATGCAGTGCCACGCTCGCGGGCTTCCGGGGAACGCCTGGGGCCGGCGTCTCTTTCGGCTGATCTTCGCGGTCCCGCCTCGGCTTCGGCAGACCGCTGTGGGCGGGCATCTCTTTCAGCTGAGCGACTTGGACCGGCTGCCGCTTCGGCTGAGGACCGTCGTCCCTCTTCGCTCGGGCGGTCGCCTTCACGTTGCTGCCCAAATGCCATGCTTGCGCTCGAAGTGAATCCGAATCCGATCAGGAGTACCCAGGCAGTCAATCTTACAAGCCGCTTGGGCTTGGTATTGCGCTGGTCAGAAAGCCTAAATGAGCGATTGATCTGGAAGGACACCTTATTGTGCGCCTGCTGAGGGATTTCGGGTGGGCCAGCCTTGCAAGTCTTGAGGACATCGCATCCCATCCTTTGTAACAACGCCGGATTCAGATTGAAAGGAGTGCGGAGGGACTGGCTGATACCCCGGCGTATGGCGTCTTGGTGTTTTGATTCTGAGGTAGGTAATCCAATTTACCTTTTACTGCTTACCTTTGACTGCAAAGTGCTGGTTGTGAGCTTCAAGTCGATTGGTGAGGATCCGGTTTATTGGGACGCGACCAGTCTAAGAAAAGTTCAGCCCATGGCTCGGTCACCGGATATGTTATGCGATCAGTTCCTCCGCGAGCGAACTCTGGTGATCATGCGTTCCCGCAGCAGTCGCCTTGCGATTGCTCTGGTTTGCTGACGGATTTGGGTTGCTGACGGATCGGCCGCATGACGAGGCTGGCTACTGTTGATTGCTGATATTTTACTCTGTTTTCTATCGTCGCTCGACACTTCAGTGGAGGTTATACTGCTGACCCGAGGGTCTCGTCGCGTGAATCCTGAACCGTTCTGTCGAACGGGAACGCCGACTCTCGGGAAACGCTTTTGTTCACCTTGGTATCCCGACGCTAGAAGCGACCATCCATGCAGAAGACGCAACGTGCTATCGCCATTCTTTACATGCTGCTGGGCCTATCCACCACCGCGGCACTGGCTCAAGTCTATGATCGCTTGGAGACAGCGAACGGCGATCCTGATTTTAAATTACAAGGCGAGTATGCCGACTCGACCCGTGGCCTGCACATCATTGCCCGCGGTGAAGGTGGATTCGAGGCGGTGATTTATCCTGGTGGGTTGCCTGGGGCTGGATGGACTGGGAAAGATAAACAACGTCTCGAGCTGGAATCCGAGCAAGTTGAATCGATGGTCAAGCAATTTGATCGCGTTGAGCGAAAAAGTCCAACGTTGGGGGCCAAGCCACCGATCGGTGCTGTTGTCCTGTTTGACGGGACGCCAGCTTCGATCGAAAAGCATTGGCGTCCGGGCGCCAAAATGACCAATGACGGCTTGCTCCAGGAAGGATGTACCAGCATCGACACGTTTGGTGATTACACACTGCATTTGGAGTTTCGATTGCCGTTCATGCCCAAGGCAACGGGGCAGGGGCGTGCCAATAGTGGCGTCTACCATCAAGGACGTTACGAGACCCAGGTGCTTGATTCGTTTGGGCTTGAGGGAAAGAACAACGAAACGGGGGGACTCTATCAAGTTCGTGACCCCGACCTGAATATGTGCTTGCCACCTTTAGTTTGGCAAACTTACGACGTTGATTTAACATCGGCCCGTTTTGATGAAGCGGGTAAAAAAATTGCGAACGCGCGGATCACCGTGAAGCTCAATGGAGTAGTAGTTCAGCGCGATGTTGAATTGCCCGGGCCAACCCCCGGTGGTCAACTGGCCGAAAGTGCTGCGAATGGTCCCATCCATCTTCAGCAGCATGGGAACCCTGTCAGATATCGAAACATTTGGGTGCGACCCCGAAACATCGATGCTGAGGCTCGTCGACCGATTGTTCCGGGTTTCGAGAGATTTCATGGGTTGGGAGAAGATTCACTTGCCGGTGGTCGTTTGTTGTTCGGTGAATTGAATTGTGTTGCTTGCCATGAGACACCAAGCGACTTGGCATCATCAATATCACCCAAGCAAGCTCCGATACTGGATCAAGTTGGTCAACGGGTTCATCCAGAGTGGATGGTGAGATATCTGACTGATCCGCATGCGGCAAAGCCAGGAACCACGATGCCGGATGTGATGTCCGGGATGAGTCCACAAGAGCGTCGTGAGGCGGCATTGGCATTGACCAACTTTTTGGTTGGAACAGACACGATTAAAAGCGGTACCAAGAGTGGCAACGCGGGCGTCGGTGAGCGTCTATTTCATGAAGCTGGCTGTGTCGCCTGTCACTTATCACGCGACGGTCGAAAAGTATCTGCCGCGACTTCTGTTCCATTGATTGACTTGGGTCAGAAATACAGTCGTGCAAGCTTAGAAGAGTTCTTGAAAAACCCACTCGCCGTTCGTGCATCGGGGCGAATGCCACAATTGGACCTTGGGGGCGATAATTGGCGTCATGTTGCTCAGTATTTGACGGGGGATGCTTCGGTCACTTTTGGGACTGCCCGTGATTTACCCAAGAAGCCGAATCTAAGGTTTGCCGCCTATTTTATCGGTGTTGATAAGTTTCCCAAGATGGATGAGCTCGAGCCAGATTTGACCGGTGTGTCTCGTGGCTTGGACATCGGTGTTGGAAAGCGTAACGAAAATGTGTTGATCAGTTATTCAGGCTTTTTGCCAATCAAGACGGCGGGGAAGTACAGTTTCCAGTTGGCGTCGGATGATGGCAGCCGGCTTTTTATTGATGACAAGCTGGTGATCGACAATGACGGGGTGCATCCAAGGACGTCCAAAGAAGCGACGATCTCGCTCGGCGTGGGGGCGCATTCGATTCGGGTCGATTGGTTTGAGAAGGGTGGCGAAGAAGAATTGTCGCTTGTCTGGGCGGGGCCCGGGATCAAATCGGGACATATTGATAAATCGCTCGTGATGAATCGCGATGGGGTTGATGTACCTGTGCAAGTTGAAGCACCGCCGGTCGATCCGGAGAAGTTCGTGTACGACGAGTCGAAGGTGGAAATGGGACGCCGATTGTTTACTTCTCTGGGCTGCGTTGGTTGCCACACGAAAACCGACCAGGGAAAGCGGATGGCAGCAACGAGTAAACCACCTAAGTTGGCTGATTGTGATTCGACGAAGGGTTGCCTCTCAGAATCTGCCCGGGATTCAGTGCCAAATTACGATCTGACTGAAATCCAGCGTCTTGCGTTGGCTACGGTGGTCGACCGTGCGACCGACCGCTTTGCCCCAACCCCGCACGTGCAAGCAAACCATACGATGAAATCGTTGAATTGCTATGCCTGTCATCGCCGCGATGGAGTGGGGGGAGTTGAATTGGATCGCAACACTTTCTTTGTCAGCTCGATTCCCGAGATGGGTGACGAAGGCCGTCTGCCACCGCCATTGGATGGTGTGGGTGACAAGTTGCGTGCTGATTGGACTCGGCAAGTGATTGGTCGCGGCAACAAGAGCCGGCCTTACATGCTGGCACATATGCCACAGTTTGGGGATGCAAATGGGGGGCAGCTTGCAGAGGTGTTCGAGCAGCTCGACAAGCGGACTGAGGCGAACCCCGAATCGACCGATGAATCTGAATTGCGGCAAGTTGCTGCTGGTCGGTTACTCGTTGGTGCCAAGGGGCTCGGTTGTGTGAGCTGCCACACCTATGGGAAATTTAAATCAACCGGTATTCAGGCGTTAGCTTTGGACACGATGTCCAGGCGACTTCGTGAAGATTGGTTTCACCGTTACATGCTTGACCCGCAAGCCTATCGTCCTGGAACGCGGATGCCGACCGGATTCCCCGATGGTAAGAGTACAGTGCCGCACATTTATGGTGGCAACCCAACGGAGCAAACCAGTGCGATGTGGGCGTTTCTCAAAAAGGGTACCTCAGGCGGAGTTCCGGATGGCATCGTTGGAGGAATGATCGAATTAAAGCCTAACTCCGATCCGGTGATCTATCGCAACTTTATCGAGGGGGTCTCACCGCGTGGGATCGCAGTCGGCTATCCCGAAAAAGCGAACTTGTGCTGGGACGCGCAAGAAATGTCCTTAACGTTGATTTGGCAAAATCGTTTCATCGATGCCAGTAAACACTGGGTCGGTCGAGGCCAAGGTAGGCAAACACCATTGGGTGGCAGTTTGCTAACGTTCGAAAAGACCTCGCCCGTCGCCCTGCTCGCTGACGAGGCAGCCGCTTGGCCGCAGCAGTCAGCAGCAGAACGGGGGCTTAAGTTCCTCGGATACCGACTCGACGACAAAGGACGACCGACGTTTCGCTATCGCGCTCCTTTTGCAAATATTGAAGATAAACCTATTCCTGTGCCAAGTGAGTTTGACGGAACGTTCAAACGCGAATTAACCATTACACCGGTCGAGTCAGAATCAGCATCAGGAACCATTTACTTCCGAGCCGCGTCCGGTTCGATCGTGCAGCAACCTGATGGTGATTACCTCGTGGATGGTCGAGTCCGTATCGGAATCGAAACCTCTGGCGCAGCACCTATACTACGCAATGACGCTGCGGAATTGCTTGTACCGGTTGACGGCCCAACGAAGATTACCCAGCGAATCGTCTGGTAATGGTGGCGGCTGCTTGAAGCCGCCTGGAAATCATTTGTCCTGTCCACTTTTGGACGGGATTAGCTCGCTACGTATCTATCCCTAAGACAGTTGAGAATCCATGCGACCCATGTTATCGCAATGCTTTCGTACGAGGAAATTTCGAAGCACACCGTTACCGATGGCGGGATGCCTTTGCGTCATTGCTTGCTTGCTCTTGCTGCCGAAGGCAGGGCTGTCGCAAGATCCGCCAAGCGAGTCTGACTATTACCCCATCACGACCTTTGAGGTTCCTGAAGGAGTCGTGTTGGAGGCGTCTGGATTCCAGATGATGCCGGGGGGAAAACTAGCGGTTTGTTCGCGGCGCGGTGAGATTTGGACGATCAACGATCCTTTTTCTCCAACGGTTTCGGCCTCGCAGTTTGTACGCTTCGCGCATGGTCTACATGAGCCACTGACCTTGGCGTTCCGGGATGGCTGGTTGTACGCCACCCAGCGTTCGGATGTCTCCCGAATGCGTGATACCAACGGTGACGGGAAGTCCGACGAATTTGAGATTGTCAACGATGGTTGGGGAATCTCGGGTGACTATCACGAGTATGCTTTCGGATCAAAGTTCGACAAGAACGGTGACATCTGGGTGGTTCTTTGCTTGACTGGGTCGTTCAGCAGTCAGGTGCCTTACCGTGGCTGGTGTGTCCGTGTTACGCCCGAGGGTGAACTTGTTCCAACATGCAGTGGGGTTCGATCACCCGGCGGGATTGGGGCCAATCACATGGGGGATATTTTTTACACCGACAATCAAGGTCCCTGGAATGGAACCTGTGGTTTAAAGCACCTCTCGCCTGGAAAGTTCGTTGGGCATCCTGGCGGCTTTCAATGGTACGAGCTTGCTGAATCGGTCCTGGGGCCGCGACCGGAGGAACCGAAGAGTGGTAGTCGAATCATGACCGAGGCAAAACGTTTGCCGCATTATGAACCACCGGCGATTCTGTTCCCTTACAACAAAATGGGTAAATCGGCTGCCGGTGTGACCTGCGACACGACGGGAGGCAAATTTGGACCTTTTCAAAATCAAATGTTTGTCACGGATCAATCAGACAGCACGGTGATGCGTTGTTTCCTCGAGAAGGTCAAAGGCCATTACCAAGGCGCCTGCTTTCCCTTCGTGCAGGGATTCGCCAGCGGATCGCTCGCGCTTGAATTGACGGACAACGGCAAGATGTTCGTCGGTGGCACGAATCGCGGTTGGGGATCTCGTGGCCGACGCCCGTTTGCTGTTGAACGAGTCGATTGGACTGGCAAGGTTCCTTTCGAAATCCATGAGATGCGGGCAAAGTCCGACGGTTTTGAATTGACCTTCACCGAACCGATTGATGTGGCCACCGTTGAAAATACGGCTTCGTACAAATTGACTTCGTACACGTACATTTATCAATCCTCTTACGGCAGTCCCGAAGTCGATCACACAACGCCAACCATCACGAATGCGGTAGCAGGTGCTGATGGGAAAAGTGTTCGCTTGTATGTCGATTCCTTGCAGGAGGGGCATGTTCATGAGCTTCACAGCGATGGTGTTCGTTCCAAGGCCGGGCTGCCGCTGTTGCACGCGAAGGCCTATTACACGTTGAATTACATCCCTGAGTGAGCATCACTCGGTAAGCGTCCCGAGTAAATGCTCCTGAACGGTGGTGGTCTTTGGCAAACAAGAGTCACTTCGGCGAAGCGGTGAAAGTTATGGCTCCCGCTTTCCAATAGTCACGTTTGACTCTTCGTCGGACGCATCACCTTTGTGAAGCCAGATCAGTCAGGCGATTGAATGCAAGCGGTTGGGTGGAAACCGTTTATTGACTTGCCCTTGAAGAACCCGTTGATTCTTGACTGTTGGTTTCGGGTTGCTCGGGAGTTGGTTGATGCCGAAGTGTTTTGCCGGCCAAGGCTCCTGTCACGTTACTGTCCCAAATTGCTGGTGTGCCATTGACGAGCAAATAACGAATGCCTGCCGAATATTGGTCCGGGACTTCGAATGTCGCTCGGTCGATCAATTCATTCTGCTGCCAGATCGCGATATCAGCGGCGTAGCCGGCTCGCAGGTAGCCACGGTTTGGCATCCCCAAGATGTCGGCCGGTAATCCCGTCGCGCTACGAATGGCCTGCGGCAATGGAATGACTTTTTCACGAACGGAGTAGTAGCCGATCTTCCGTGGGAACGTACCATAGTTCCGCGGATGAGGGACTTCTTCGCTGGGAATTCTTGCTGAACCGTCCGATGCGGTTGCGACCCAAGGGCGTTGCATCACGTATCGAACGTCCGACTCGTCGATTCCATAGTTGACCACCTTGGTGCCATGATCCGCATTTAGGATCTGAAGGATCAGGTCATACGGATCGACCGAAAGGTCGTCAGCGATTTCCTTCAAGCGACGACCCGCCCAAGATGTGTTGGGTCGATAGCGGGCAATTTGGATTCGGTGTCCTTGATCTGTTGAGGCGAGTTTTCGGCGAATGGCCTGCTCGATACGGTCGACATCTTGTTCGCTGTTCAATCGTTCCAGCATTTTGGTCGCGCCTCCTTCGCGTGCCCAAGCGGGAAGAAAAGTCGCCGACAGGGAGGTGCTTGATGCGATGTAAGGATATTGGTCGGCCGTGACATTGACTCCCGCCTCCCTCTCCTTCTCGATTACATCAATGGCAACTCGAACCAGCCCCCACGAGTCTTTTCCGGATGATTTGAAGTGAGAAATATGTACCGGCAGTTTGGCGTTGCGGCCGATCTGTAAAGCTTCACCGACGGAATCCAATAAGCTGTTACCCTCTCCGCGAATGTGACTGACGTAGATGCCACCATGGCGACCGATAACTTCAGCGATTTCGGTCAGTTCATTGGTATCGGCATAGGAGCTTGGGACATAGATCAAACCGGTCGACATTCCCCATGCGCCATCTCGCATTGCTTGCCGGGCGATCGATTTCATCCGCTCTAATTCTTCTGGTGTGGCATCTCTGCGGTCACGTTGGATGACTTTTTCACGTAATCCACCCTGGGGTAACAGATGGGCGATGTTGACTCCAACACCGTATCGGTCCAATTTTTCATAGTAGTCTGCAACATTGACCGGCCCGCTTCCGCAGTTGCCGGTCACGAGGGTGGTGCAGCCTTGGGTCAGGTAATTTGCAACCAAACGAGTTTTTTTCTTTGTTGCCGGAGTGTCGCTGTGAGAATGTAAGTCGATGAAGCCGGGCGAAATGATTAACCCCGTGCAGTCGATACGACGCTTGATCTGTCCTGTTTTGAAGGTCCCCACAGCAACAATTTCATCACCGGCAATTGCCACATCACCGACGTGTGCCGGAAGGCCGTCACCAACATGCAATTCGCCATTTTCGAACAGCAGGTCTGCGTCAATTCTTTCTTCGGCACGGAGCGAGTTTGGTGCAAATGCCAGCGTGATGAGCAGCAACCACATGGGCGCGGTACGGCGTACAACGTTCATTCGGTGTTGATCCTGCAAGAGATTCTGGTCAGTGAAACCATTTACTGTAGGTGACCCATCGGCTGCAGCGGTTTGATGCTGGGATGCGGCCTGCTGACAGATTCTTGTTGTTTCGATTTGCTAAATCGCGACGACGCGTTCTGTGTGAACATTTTAGTTCGGGGCGGGCATCGGACCGATATAGTCTTCTGCGACAACAATATTGTCGAACCAGATTCGGCTAACATGTTTTTTTTCGCTTTGGTGATTTACAGCAGGACCCACAGAAAGTTCAGGTTCAAGTCTGGATTGGTGCGCCAACGAAATCCTTCGAAAGGTGTCCCGCCAAATGGGAAGGTGAGAGGTTCTGGCTTTCTCTTCGCGTCATTCCAGCGGTTGCCGGCGCCGCCTCCTCCGGGCAAGAATTTGTCGAAAATCCACTTTCCGATTGGAAAGCCCTTACCGATGTGGCTGACCTGATTTCCATCGATCCAGAGGAATGCTTCGCTGTTTCGATCATCGACATCGTTCATTTGCAACATTAATTCTAGGCGGGTCCATTTGCCGCGTTTGACGGCCAAGCTTGGATCGCGGATGAGACTGCTACCCCAGGTTTCACCACGAGGTGGACTGCCCCGCATTTCTGACCAGTAGCTGTAGTAGTCCCATGTCCAGTAGTCGCCCTGGGATTCAACGCCCGTGGTAAAACGCTCGTTCCCAAGGGGCGACTTTCCGCGACCCCCCCCCCCTGCGGCCACGCGGTCGAAGGGTTGTATCCACCGACGTGAAAGAAGTGATGAATGGGAGCACAGTTGGGTTCGAATTTAACGTAGAAACTGACGTAAGATTTTTAGTAGGCGGGCTGAAGTGGTCGGTAAGGATGACTGTCCGTTCCTTGACCACCTGCATGCGTTATCAGAAAGGATCGGTCATCACTGCTGACTGTGGGTGTGTCAGATGAAAGTGAATGGATTTCTGGGTTTTGGCTCGACGTCAATCGTTTGGTGACTGCGATAATTGTATGTTTGTTGAGGTTCTCGACGAAAACAACGGACGGATGTTTTTCGATCCCCGCATCGCAAGGGTACTCGGTCGCGATTCCGTTATCGGCTCACGTGGGCCTGAGGATGCAGGTCAGAAAGAAAACCGCAGTCGTTCCGATTTTCATTGCATCCACCTTGTACTTCGGCTTCGACGGTTCTCGGACCGGGTGCATTCTGTCGGCAACCGTTTTACGCGGCTCGCGCTCATGTTGCAAGAAAAGCAACGAATCTCCATTGCGAAGAGACAAATATTGCGATGAGTTGCGTGGGAGATCGGAAGCGGCAAGCTGCGTTGAGATGGGAGCAACCTACAGCAAAATACTTTTTCTGAATCCGCGCCTGCATCCTTGGGCGACGACTTCTTCGTGTCGAGCCTTGTAAACGCGGCGGGCATTGTTGGCTGCCGCCGCGTTCGCAGCGGCAGAGGGTGGCTCGATTGCGATGCGTCTAGCGTATGCGTTGCAGTCTCGCAACTTCTTCCTTATCGAGCTTTCCGTCGCGGTTTCGATCAAGCATATCAAAGAAACGGAGGACAGATTCTGTCCTCGACGGCATACGTTCCCGCACTTCGTCTTTGGTCAATTCACCGTCGCCGTTAACATCTAGGAGATCGAGAAAGGTGGCTCTGGGTGGTTTAGCTGGAGCGTCCCCATTTGCGTTTGTGCTATCACTGGCGGTCCGACTGTTGGGCACGATGTACTCGATATACCCAACATGCATTTCTTCGAACGTCTGTTCTCCCCAGCGAACGGATCTGGTTGCGTCGGGATTCGATGGGTTGTTGACGCTGTTGTCATACCAACCTGTGAACGTCAGCCGACTGCCTTTCGCGATGAGCTTGGGTTCGGTATATCGGTAGAAGAGTTGCCAATTGAAATCGTAGCGGGGGATATCAAGCAAGACTTCGCTGTCACCATCAACCGTTGTCAATTCGTACCGGCAGGCCGTCCCTCTGAGGTGATGGTGCGGCAAATACCCGATTAGCTGAATATCGCTTTGCACACGGATGGACGCATCGACTTTGTGGCGTTCGGCTCCTGCGGGGATTCTAAAATACGGATTGGTGATATTCGCTGTTTTGACTTCGTACTTTGGAGACGAATCGGCAAATATGAGGCCGATCTTTGTTTTGTCCTCGGTGGCTTCGCCCATCGTGGTGTAGTGCATTTGAAACTTGAGGGTTGAACCCTTGGGCAGATATCGTGCATAGCCTGGTGGGTAAACCTGAGTGCTGTTCCCCGGGACATAGATTCCCCAATAGTCAATTGCCTCCCGTTGTTCGGACCGGTTCGCGTCTGGCGGAAGCACAAATGCCAAGGCGTGGTGCACGACGCGGCGATCACCGGGCACGATCTCGATTGCCTGGATCCATCGATCTTGATCAAGATCTGTTTCAATGGTGACAGTTTTATAACTGAGAACCACAGTCGCGTTTATCGGGATCGCCGGGGGGAAATCCAACACGGCGTCTGGCGGGGCGATCATCCAAACCTCAAAGACAGAGGGCGGTGTCGGGGCATCGGCGGGGTTACCTTCTGGCGCATCAGCTTCGACCCAACTCCTCAAATCAAGTCGTTCGGACTCATCGAGCATTCGCTCATTCGCCCACAGAAGAGCGTGCCGTTCTTGGCTAGAAAGTGAACCTTCTATTGTTGGTTCCGCCTGCGAACTCGTCTCGTTGGGAGCAGCGAACCATGGTGGCATCACACCGCGGTCGATCACGCTAAGAATCATTCCGGCGTAATCTCTTACCTGCTCATAATTCGTCAGGGACATCGGAGTGACGCCACCGTCCCGGTGGCATTCCACACAATGTCGCTGCAGAATTCTTGAGATGCGATTGTGGTAAGTCACCTCGGTTGCCAGCGGTTCAGACCGGTTCGTCTGGTAGAATATTTCACAGCCGGGTGATGATGTCGCTTGAATTACCGGCTGGCGGTCTTCGAGAACAGCGTCGAGGGCATCGACTAAGTAAGTCTCGCGTGGCGCATCGAGGGAATAACCAAAGCCGTATTGATCATCGACTGCACCCCGGTAAACAAGCGTGCGATTTTTGTCTAACACGAACACCTCGGTAGTTGTTTTTACATCGAGTGATCGTGTGATCGATTCCTCGTCATCCCGGACATACGGACCAGCAAAGCCTTTGTTCTTGAATTCGGTTTGCAGCCTTTCGTATGATTCAGATTCATTCGGATTCAAAAAGACAAAGGAGACACCCTGATCTTTGTAACGCCGTTCGAGATTGACTAAGGTTGGTGCGTACTTTTTGCAAAGCGGGCAACCGGTTCCTGTCATCGCCAGGACAGTCGCCTGATCGCCCGGAAGCGTACTTAATGTTCCTTGCTCACCGTGGATGTCCGTGAAAGCGAGGTCAGGTATCGAACGCCCCACACCCAATGGTTGCGGCGACAAAACTCGCGGTGCTTGCCGAAGCGGTGACTCGACGCCGGTTGTTGGGAGTGGGGAAGTTCCCGTTTCCTCTGCCCATCCTGGGCTTGACCATTGCGACGATAGGACAAACGAAGAAAGGATGAACGTGAACGTTTGAATTTTCCCGTGCAGTCGATTCAATTTTCCGACTCCTGGCAATGGTTTCATTTTGCAATGTCTCAAGAGAATCAATTCGAAGTCAATCACTCATATCTGACGAATTCAGCTGAGAACCGATGGTGGGAAAACAATTCCTGGGTGTGGTTCATGCCGCAATTCAGAAATCTGAATGAAATGATACGTGGTGACAAGGTCGAAATGCCACTAAAAATGCATGAGGATAATGGGGGGGCTGGCGTGGCCGCAAAATTGAGCGTCGTTTTTGGGGCTTGTCTCGTTGCATTTGCTTGGATGGCAAATGATGTCTGATTTCGGCGTTTGGGCACCGCGCGGTGGCTGTCAGGTTCAAAACAGGCTACCGCCGAAGTGTTGAAGCGGCAGCGAAACTCATCGAATCAGTGTTCGAGGCTGAACTCTTTACTACCAAATGACAACTTGACGCCCTCCTCTGCGCCATGGTCATTGAAGTTTAGATAGAAGTCTAGTCCGGCATTTTCCAGCGTTGATGACTAATTGCTCTAGAGAACGGTCCATCACGCAAAATTGTGATTTACGTGAAATGGGAAAACTTGCCTGGCGATAATGGAAGTGCCACAGGAGGTCTTTGCACACGGGATCGAGGCGTGGGACACGGATGATTCAACTTGTTCCGGGTTTCGATTCTCCGGCATTTAAACGGCTGTCAAATGCCCGGCCTCCAAAAACACACCACTGTCGAGATGGATGACACCGTTTTGAACGACCGACTTGAAAACTAGATCCGTATCCCGCCATGGCGTCGTATCGATTCCCTACAAAGGGAGGTAGCGAAGGGGCGTGTGCCCATAGACGACCAATTCTAGAACGCTTGGTTCTTGGCCGAGGAAATCTCGTGTCCAACAAATTGCTTTTGCATCTTCTTGACGTTGGACTTCCACGGCAGCGTGGACGTTCTTGCTGCGATTATGTTTGCGACGGATCCCGGCATGGATGAACAGACAGTTGCGTTCTACATGATGCGTTTCGCAGCGAGTTAAGAGAGCAATGTGAGTTTGAGGGAGATGCCATTGTGAACCTAAGGCAGTCTTTGAGAGTCTCTCGAAGTGTTGCTGAAGATCATCATGCCGAAAAGCCCAGTACTGGGGTTCTTCGGCATGCTGCAATTCGTAGGACTTAAGCGTTGCCCACGTCTCATTATCCCTGACCAAGAAGTTGACATCGGCACTCTCAAAGAGTGATTCAGGGAAGTTCGAAAGATCGAGGTTTGCGTTGATCATTCGCTGCATCGCCAACAGCATCAGTTCATGCTTGCCAAGCAACAAAATGACTCTCGCTCCACTTTGTTCAAGATTGTGCAATTGTTGTTACACCCCTCTGTGATCCTCGCCTTTTGAGGAAAGATGCCCGGTGGAAAGGAATTCATCATCGGGGCTTAGGTTAAGAATCTCGAGTAGTCGAGCAAGCGTGCGACTGCAGCCAGGAATGCCGCCGACCGCAATGAAACGATCCATGATTCTCTCACTCCGCTCTGCAATGATTTGGTGTTCGCGTCCGCTGGCTCACATCATTCGATCATTTGGTTCACCATCGCAAATCAGAACCAAATGAAAAAAGTTAATACGCCAGTCATCTCCGCTGGAATCACCAGCCTACCCGATAAGTCCAGCCCGATAAGCGGTTTGACGCTACGGGGCAGTTCGAATCAATCTCGTGTGAATTCATCGGTCAATCAACCGTGCCCAATTGACCTAAGTCCTAGCTGATTTGGGACTCAGGTTTTGAAGAAGAAGTTTGTGCAGATGGCCCGTCGAAGAGCGTCTAGTTTTCAACCGCTTCGGTCTGCTGGGAAGTTTCGGCCTCATCTTCCGGTTGTACTGAATCGGTTTCCGGTTTTTTTGAGGTTGCCTTTGTCTCGTTAGTTGCTTCTTCGATTGTTTCCGCTTTTGTTGTTTTCAACTCTTCTTGCAAAAACTCGTAGGCTTTTTCTAACGCGATGGGATCGGAGGCAGCTCGCATGTGCCCAGCACCCGGAATGGTATACATCTCAGTTCGTACACCAGCGTTCTTTAACGCGTTGTAACAGCTTTCGCTCCAGGTCACTGGGACGAGCGTATCGCGCGATCCGTTAAAGAAGAACGTGGGTGGGTCAGCTGAATCGACGAACGCCGTGGAGGAGGCCAAGCGAAACTTTTCGGGCTCCGTTTTTAGATTGCCCCCCATCCAGTATCCGGCCCAGTTTCCTTGATCTGGGAAAAAGCGAAAGTCGGTTGGTGCACCACCGGCGACGCAGCACTGGATTCGCGTGTCGATATTTCCATTCTGTTCGCAAGGTGCTTCCCCCGTGGTTGCCAAGAGGGAGACCAGATGTCCTCCGGCTGAATAACCGATCGCACCAAGCTTGGTTGTGTCAGCTTTATACTTCGAGCCGTTTTCCCGGATCCATCTAACGGCTGCACGGCAATCTTCGATCTGTGCAGGGAACTTGTGTTTGGGGGCCAAGCGGTAATCGATGGCAAAGCAAACGAATCCCATTCGGGCCAGCGCAATCGCATAACCACGTAATTGGATGCGACTGCCCGAGCGCCAAGCACCACCATGCACAACTAGCACGGCAGGGTAGGTGCCCTCGCCTTTGGGCACGAAGGCATCCATTAGTAACTCTCGGTCGCCAACTTGGCTGTAAACGATTTTTTCGCGAACGTCGTATTGAACCTTGGCTGCCGTTACTTGGCTGGCAGCGATCAGGCAACCGAAGATGGCAAGACATCGAATCGGCATTTCGATTCTCCTGTGCACGGACAAAAATGCAGTCTACCACTAAATGGGAAACATCCAAGAACGGAGCGGGATGATGACTGCTTGCAGCTACCAGTATAGGATTCAAATTAGGGCTCAGCTTGGCGGGGTAGCTTCGGCGATTTTCCCCAAGTGTGGGTTTTCTGCCCGGATGTAGTCATCACACCGCATACTGATGGAAATCGCATGGTCTCCAGCGTTGAAATTGATGTGAGAATTATCCAGTAACCTTTCGTCACAATAGGTTGTCAGGTCGAACAAACTGCCGAATGGCGGAATTGATCCTGGCTTCAGGCCGGTGATCTGCAGAACTTCCTCGGGGCTCGCAAACCGCAGTTTGCGCCAGCCAAACTGTCGCCGCACTGCTCTCCCGGCCAACCGCATGTTTGCCGGTATAACAAATTGAAACATCTCTTTATCGCATTTGCAGATCAATGCCTTGGCGCCGGTTTGAAGAGCAACTCCTCGGACGCGTGCCGCTTCTTCGCTCGTATAGACAGGTTCATGGTGGGATACTGCGTATTCGATCGACTGTTCGTCCAAGAGCGTTTTGATTTGTTCAAAGACTATCATCACCAATACCTTGTATGACTTGGGGAACGTCCGGAGTGTGCGTTTTCGTTTCAACACCGCCGATGGATAAAACCTGTGTCCATTGATCAAGCTAGCTCAAGCGTGTAATTGAATTCGCTCGCTTGCTTATCTGTGGGAGCAGCAGAACGCGGAAGTTCATTTGAATGGTGAATCGGTCATTCGTTGTCCGTAACCCCTGATCTCTGGCACTTCTGATGATTGTCAAGCTGGATTCTGGCAGGCCTGAAGATCAGCCAAAGCTTACTGCATATTCGCCGATTCGATGAGGGATTGGGCAGCACGAATTCGCCGGTCGAGGTCTAGCTTTCGAAGCGTTTCCTGTTGGATGCGGCGTTGCCTGCGTTCTAGTTTTCCTGTTTCTTCGTCAAACAATCCTCGGGGTGTGTTTTCAAGCGACCAGTCGTCACTGCGCTGTGTTGCAAACGGGATATCGACGTTGCGGCTTGCCTGCAAATTTCCCAGGGGACTGCGAGCCCAAGCGTATCGATAGTGGATCGGTTCAGTGACCATCGGACTGCTCAAGACAATCACTTTCGTGTCTTTTTTAGGGCGACCGCGATCATCCTCACCCATGATCAAGTGATTCGCCTCGGCAGGATGAAACTTACGGTCTTTGCCGGCGATCGCAAAACCAAGGATTGGACCGCCGTTATCAACCGCTTCTCCCGGTTCATCGAGTCGCAGCAAGATACGTCCAGGTTCGACGGTCATTTCTTTCACCATCGGCGGTTTCCAGCGAACGTTGTTTGCAAGTCCGTACTGGGTTGCCAGTGCCCATCTGGCGATTCTCTCTCCTGCCGGAATTTTCAATTGCGGGTGATACCATCGGCGCCGCAGGTCGTAAGTGCTTGTGAACCCAATATTTGCATCACCTGCCTCGTAGAAGTCCAGGAAAGTTTGGTATTGCGCTTCGCGTATGTAGGGGCCGGGATTAGCCATCATTTCGGAGTAGTTGTCGAGGGTCTGGATCTCCCCCTCGGTGCATAGCGAGAGAATGCCGAATGGCATTTGTGGGTCATCAAAGGCCGCTCGCCACGCGGTAATCATTTCTGGGAAGACGTGACGATACATGATCGCGCCTTGCGTGCCATCGAAGCAATTGTTGTAGCCCTGGTGGAAAATCGCGCCTTTGACCCGCAGCCCTTGGATTGGAGCAATCATGCTCGCATAGCAATTTCCTGGGCGATTTTGATCGCGAGGGGGGCCGGGGCGAAGATCAGTGGGGACCCGTTCGTTGGCAGGGATTTCCTTGCCCTCTTTTTCGAGCCTTGCCACTTTTTTTCGATAGTTTTCGACGCGACTCGCAAGATCCGCTTGGGGATCCCAGTCAGCAACTTTCTGGTCCCACTCCACGAGCATGTTGCGGACCGATTCAGAATCGATTTTTCGAAGAACAGCGTCGGGGGTCCACGCTTCAACGGTAGTTCCGCCTCGCGAGACATCAATGATGCCGATCGGAACCTCCGCCGCCATGTGAATGCGACGTCCGAAGACGTATCCGATGGCTGATAATTCACGCGCGACTTCGGGTGTGCAGACATCCCAATCGCCTTTGCGGAAGTGACGGTTGAACCATCCGCTCCACTCGTGCAAACGGGGGAAACCAGATTTGTTGTCCGGTCCGTTCGCTGCCGGAATTGTGAGGATGCGAATGCCGGGGTAATTCGCGGAAAGGATTTCGAGTTGTCCGTTCTCAATACGGTCCAGCGGAAACTCCATATTGCTTTGCCCGCCCAGCAACCAGACGTCCCCAATCAAAATATTTTCGAGCTTTAACGTCTTGTGGGAACCTTGCACGGTGAGGGTGAGCGGTTCGGAGGTCGCCTGCATCGCCGTTAGTCGGACTCTCCAGACGCGATTTCCGGCAGCGATTGCATGCTGCTGCTCGCCACCGAAGGAGACAGTCACTTTTTCTCCGGCATCGGCCCAGCCCCAAATTGCGATCGGCTTGTCGCGTTGCAAAACCATGTTGGATTGGAACGCATTGCTCACGCAGAGTTCTTCGCCGATCGCTGGAACGTCAATGACATTCTCGCGTGGCATGTCTTTGTGGTTCTGTTGAGCGTGCGCTGCACCGCTGAAGAAGAACAGCCAGGGAATCGTCAGAAAGAAAACTCGAAACATTCAAAAATCCTTGTTCGTTACCGCGATGGGCATCATCCCAGCTTGGGTGATGCGAGGGGGCAATTCGATCGACCTTGCCCGATGGTCAACGCCACCGGCGGCAGGGTTCTAAACCAACAAAGGGGAAACAGCGCGAAGTGGCTTTCGGACGATCGAAATCAATGTCTTGAAGTTAAGATGGCGTATCCAAACTGGTGGAATTTACACAGCTCGGCAACATCATAAATGAATCGTGAGTCGGTAGGATTCGCTTGCCGGCTGTATTCACGGGTGTCGGTCAGTCACCCACTGTGCGGAACATGTTCCGGCGATCACTCGAGCTGCTCGGAATGTCGGTAAGTGAGTGTTTATGCCAGAACTTGATCAACCACGTTGCCATGCACGTTGGTGAGTCTTCGTTCCAGCCCATTGTGATAGAATGTCAGGCGTTCGTGATTGAGTCCCATCAAATGCAGTAACGTGGCATTAAAGTCGTAAACGGAAGTTTTGTCGACCGCAGCTTTAAATCCAAACTCGTCACTCTCGCCATAGCTGAAACCACGTTTGACTCCGGCTCCGGCCAAAAAGCAGGTAAACGCATTGGGGTTGTGGTCGCGACCGGTTCCGTTGGCTTGCAAGAACGGCATGCGGCCAAATTCGGTTGCCCAAACGATAAGCGTATTGTCAAGCAGTCCCCGCTGTCGCATGTCGGCGATTAAAGCCGCTGTCGGCTGATCCATGATCTCAGCCTGCATCGCATGCGTATTAAGAATGTTGGAATGGGAATCCCAGTTGGTAATGCCATTGCCACCAGATGGATCGCTACCATTAAACAGTTGAACGACCCGCACTCCCTTTTCGATTAATCGGCGGGCCAGGATGCAATTCTTGGCGTATTCACCGCGCAGTTCACTTCCACCTTCAACGCCGTATGCCTTCAGGGTCGATTCGGTTTCCTCGGTCAAGTCCATCACGTCTGGCACAGAGCTTTGCATTTTTCCCGCCAGCTCATAACTCGCGATCCTTCCGGCAAGATTGGCGTCACCGGGATACTTTTGCATATGTTCGGCGTTGAGGCGTGCTAGCAGGTCAACAGTTTGACGGTCCGTTTTCGAGCTGATGCCTCTGGGGCGTCGCAGATTATTGGGCGGGGATTTGGCATTGAAGTCAGTTCCCTGGAAGGCCGCGGGCAAAAATCCGTTACCGAAGTTATTCTTTCCACTCCTAGCCAAGCCTCGTGGGTCGTTGATTGCGACAAAGGCCGGCAGCTCTTGGTTTTCAGTGCCAAGTGCGTAGGTGACCCAAGCACCGAATGAAGGAAAACCTTCCATCGTGAATCCGGTGTTCATGAAGTTCTCACCCTGCGGGTGAGCACTTGTTTCGGTCGAGAGTGAATGAAAGAAACAAAAGTCGTCCACTTGATTCGCTAAGTTTGGCAACAGATCCGAGACCATCTTGCCGGTCTCACCCCTTGGTTTGAAGTCCCAGAAGGGTTTGGCAATGTCGCCGGTCGGCCCCTCGAATGTGACAGCAGGAATGCCAGGCGGCTTTTGCCCGTGCAGTTTGGTGAGCGCTGGCTTGTAGTCAAAGGTATCCACGTGGCTGACGGCACCAGGACAATAAATCACGAGAACCTGCTGTGCGGCCGCCTGAAAAGGAGCTTTTCTTGGTGCATAAGGTTGATCTGGATCGATTTTTGGTCGGATCGGGGATTCCCCGCTTACCGTCGCGGGATCCTCAGCTAGCAATCCTTCCGTGTTCAGCAAGCTTGCCAATCCAAGTCCCGCTGCCGACAGGCCAGCGGTGCCGAGAAAGCCGCGTCGATCGAGTAGGCGACGTCCGTGCGGTGAAAGCTTTTCTAAGCTCATCTTTTTTGTTCCTCTCGAGGTTCATCCGAAACAGGTGTCGCAGTGAGAACGCGACACCGAGCTGCGAGATGAGTACCCATCGTTGTTTACGTTACCTGTGGAAACTTACGGCAAGAAGGAGAATTCGTTGGTGTTGATGATTGCACGACAAACGGTTGCCAAGTCTCCAGATTCGGCGATCGCCACACATGCGTCGCGTTCGGTGGGAGTTGGATGACGCCCAAGGAGTAAAGTGAAGCACCGATCCACCGACGCGGAATCGTCTTCTTCGGTTTCGCGTCTTACGCGATCTG
>JAYZAR010000367.1:0-6844 GCA_036339635.1 Planctomycetota bacterium
GGTTCCCGTGTCCATTGCGGTTATTTTGCTTTGGCAATCCTATTTTGTCGGTTGTCCTGAACCAGAAACGGGGGAGGATGCAACGGCACAATTCTAACCGGTTCCGTTTTCTGCAGGCTCGGCGAATTTGAGATCAATGAACCCTCTTATGGAGGTAGATCCGCACCTGACACCCAAATTGCGAATCGAGATTCCAGAGATGACATCCTTGGTCGACGAGCCTACACTGTCGGGTCGTGGTGCGCACTATTTCTCTAAGAGGCTTCAATCCATGCAAATTCGTCGCCAACTTTCAGGTTCTTTCCGTCAATCTCGCCGTCATTTCTTGACGAACTTGTCGGCTGGTGTTGCTGCTGGTTCAGCCCTGTGGTTCGATACACCTGGTGCCTTCGCGGAAGAGTTGATGCGGACTCAATCGCAAACCCCTGGTCCCTTTTACCCAACCAGCTTACCGCTTGATACCGATAATGATTTGCTGGTGATCAACGACACGATTACCCCAGCAATTGGCGAGGTCACACACCTGACCGGACGCCTAACCGATACCAAGGGCAGACCAATCAGAAACGCCGTGGTGGAGATTTGGCAGTGCGACAGCAGCGGGGCCTATTTGCACGAGAAGAGCGCGAATTTCGCTAAACGCGATAAGAACTTTCAGAGCTTTGGCCGTTTCCTTACCGGTTCGACGGGAGAATACTACTTTCGCACAATCAAACCTGTTGCTTATCCGGGGCGAACGCCGCACATCCACTTTGCGGTGAAACGAAAGGGCCAGCCACGGTTTACGACGCAATGTTACGTGCAAGGTAATCCCGGTAATCAGCGTGATGTCCTCTGGAAACGAATTCCAACCGACCGAGCACGCCAGTCGGTGACCGTTGAATTCGCCAAAATGCAAGATTCAGCAATCGGTGAGTTGGCAGCGAAGTTTGACATCGTGCTGGGGAAGACCCCCAACGCCTAATCCGCTCCCAAAAGTTAGTAGGTTCGCTCCCTTCCCGGTTTCCAAGTTGGCCAATGCGGTCCGGGCGGATCGGTGAGTCCCATTTGTTTGCGAACAAACCTGCCCAGCCCGCCCGTGCTGCGAAACATCTTCGCGGCTCCGATTCCTCTGCGGGCGAGCATCATGCCAGCAGTCCGCTTCCTGACTGGCTCGATCGCCTCCAGAAAAGATGACCCGGCGTTCAGCTTGGTTCGGGAATCGTGGCGAGTAAACAGGGTGTAGGTACCTGTGGGCACCAGAACCGTTCCGAGCGTAATGGCAAGGCCATTTGTGCGGTTGCCGCAATGGAGCGTCTCCTGGGCTCCCGATTCTCCGCTGGCTTGGTGTTCTGGTGACCAGCCAAGGCGGTTGTAACTGCTGTGCAATGACGTATGCTGCGTGTTTTGCCTTGAGAAGTTTTCCCATTGCCTTTCTTTGAGAAGCAAGATGCTTGGCTTTCATGCCGCTAACCAGTTGAACAAGGCCGTTCTGTACGTCAGTCGCGCCTCTCTTTTGGTGCTGTTTCTGCCATCCTCCTTGGCTAACGCGCAGGTACCGATCCCACCAACTGCACTCGCTCCGCAGCAACCGGATTCGAACGGCAAACCGACGACAGCAGAAGCGACTCGGCAATCCGCGTTTTCCACCAATGAGGAACTGACAGCACTCCGCAACGGGATCACTCAGTCGCAACTCACCGAAGAGGAAAAAACCGCTTTGTTGGCAACGGTGGCCCGAACGCAAGCAGCCCTTGCATCTGCTGCTGAATTCGACCGATCGGCACAGGAGTTCAAGTCTTTACTTGATTCTTTACCAAAACGAACCGACCAAGCGAAACAAAAACTGGCGAATCCGGACGAGCCTCAAGCCGATGTCCCAGTCGAGGACACGCTGGACGCTCTGGAAGCGATCCTGCCTCAGTTAACGAGCCAACTCGCGACCGCCAAAAGTGACCTCGCCAAAATTGAATCGGCCGCCGCAGTCTCGATCAAACGCCGCCAGGAGATTGAAGTCAACATATTGCTTGTCCAGGAGCAATTAACAAAGGTTCGTGATCAGCTCCAATCGAAACCAGCAGCCGAATTAACCCTCACTGAACAGGTGCGACGGCAAGACCGTGAGGCAACAGCGAATCAATTAGCGAACCAACTGAATTCGCTCCAAATGGAGGCAGCGTTAATTGATGCTGAATCGACTGCTGATATCTCTCAATTTGAGCGAGATGCGCAGCTACGTACGGTCGCTTTCCTGCAGCAGCAAATCGAAACCCTCGAAGCAACACTCGCCAGCAAACGCGCCGACGATGCTGCAGACCGTGTTGAAACGGCCGAGTCTGAGTTGGAAGGCCTGCATCCAGCCTTGCAACCGATTGGTGAGTTAAGCCAGCAGTATGCAGCAGACAATCAGAAAATTACGTCCTTGATTTCAGAAGTCGACAGAGACCTGAAACGGCAATATGACAAGCAGGAAGAGGTGGAGCGAGATTTCCAGGAAGCAAAAACCCTGGTCGAAACTGTTGGCTTGATGGAAGCAGTCGGTTTGAAGTTGCGATCTCTCAAATCCAATCTCCCTGATGTTCGCGAATACGAGTTACGGCTTCGTACTCGACAACCAGTGATCAACGACGCTCAGTACTCCCTCATCGAACTGAAGAATCGTCGCAACGCTCGCGTCGAGCAGGTGATTCAAACCCTATTGAATAGTGCCAAGCCTCCGGTGACCCTGGTTGAACGGGATGCGTTAGCCGACGAAGCGAAGCTTCTGCTTGAGAACCAACGGACAGAGTACTTGAATCCGTTGATCCGCAGCCAGAACACCTACTTTAATAAGCTCGTCGCACTGTCTACCACCGAACAGCAAATCATCAAAGTGGCGGAGGAATCGTCCAATTATGTGAACCAACGAATTCTGTGGGTTCGGAGTACGCGTCCTCTTTTTGCGGACCCGGTTCCCAGTTCGTCTGATTGGTGGTTTTTTCTCCCCGGTGCCACTGAAAATGTGACGCCGAGATTGCTCGATGATCTCAAGCGTCGATGGATTCGCTGGACGTTTTCTTTGCTCTTTTTGCTGGTTTTGTTTCGATGGCGGTTTCGATTGCGTGACCAGATCAATGAACTGGGTTTGCAGGTAAGTCGCGGCAGCTTTACCGATTTCATGCCAACGATTCATTCGGTCATGATGACAATGGCGACGGCGGGACCGGTCACGCTTGCACTCGCCTTCATTGGCTATCGCATGCGTCTTGTGGCCGGCGTTGACCCGGCGACCCTGGCAATCAGCAATGCTTTGATTCTCGGCGCCATGACCTATTTTCCGCTCGAAGTGTTACGGCAGGCTTGTCGTCCGAACGGATTAGCGGTCGCCCACTTTGGTTATAATGAGAAGAGCATCACCTTGATTCGTCAATGGCTCCATCGACTGATGTGGTGGCTTTTGCCGGCAGTCATCCTGATCTCTTTCCTCGCCGGTGGTCGCGAAGGTTTTGGTAGCGATGTTCTCGAACGATATTGTTTCTTGGTCGCGACACTAGCGTTAGCCTTTCAACTGGCCCGCTTGTTCCATCCGCAACGAGGTTTACCGACCCAATACTTGCAAATGCATGCAGCCGGCTGGGCCAGTCGCACGACGTTGCTCTGGTACCCAGGAATCGTTTGCATTCCGCTGGCCATGGGGTTGCTTGCAACGCTTGGTTACTACTTCACGGCGACCCAACTTACTTGGCGTATCTATCAAACGATCGTTTTGGTTCTCATGGCAACTTTGGTTGTTTCGCTGTTGACACGATGGGCATTGCTGCGTCGTCGAGAGCTGATGATTGCCGATGCGCGTGCTCAGCGCGAGCAGCAAGCTTTGAATGATGAAGCCGCATCGGATTTGCCTGCGGCCCCATGCGAGGATGCCGCCGCGGAATTACGGGTCCAAATGTCACAGACCCGTCGACTCCTGGCAGCTTTGATGATTGGAGCGGTTTTCGCCGGACTATGGATGATTTGGAGTGATGTGCTAACCGCTCGAGCTCAGATGGAAGCTCATCCATTGTGGAAGTCGACCACAAGCTCAACCGAGACGAAGATTGACGCCAATGGTGAAGCCATCACCCTGACGAAGACGGTCGTCGATAATGTCACTCTCGCGGATTTAGTGTTCGCCCTGATGGTCGGCGCGATCACGATCCTGGCAACTCGGAATGTTCCAGGATTGCTCGAGTTCGCGGTTCTCAAAAAGCTGCCAATTGATTCGTCGAGTCGGTATGCGATTACAACAATCTCAAGCTATTCAATTGCGTTGGTCGGCTTGATCGTGTCGGGCAGGGCAATTGGCTTGCATTGGGAACAAGTCCAATGGATGGCGACTGCCCTTACCTTTGGATTGGCATTCGGGCTGCAGGAAATGTTTGCCAACTTCGTGGCAGGCATCATCATCCTGTTCGAGCAACCCGTCCGCGTCGGCGATATCGTGGAAATCGATGGGATCACTGGCGTGGTCACCAAGATTCGCATCCGCGCAACTACGATCACAGATTGGAATCGAAAGGATTATATTGTCCCCAACAAGGAATTCATCACTGGCAAGATCCTCAACTGGACGCGTACCGATGATGTCAGCCGGATCGTCGTTCCCGTCGGCATCGCTTACGGGTCGGAAACAGAAAAGGCTCGCGAGCTGCTATTGCAGTCTGCTAGGAATAACGAGTTTGTTTTAAAAGATCCCGGGCCAAGAGCCACTTTCGAGGGTTTTGGTGACAACTCATTGAACTTCGTTTTGCGATGTTTCGTTGGAACACCTAGCGTTCGCTTGAGCGCAACACATGATCTCTACACGGCGATTGACACCGCTTTCCGGGACGCCGAAATAGAGATTTCCTTCCCGCAGCAAGACATCTATTTGCGTGGCGTTCCAAAGTCGATGAGCGAATTCTTATCGAAGAAAGAACCACGGTGATCGCCACGCTGTCCATCAATGCAGCTGCTCCCAAAAGCAGGCACTGCTGGCTGCCGTGAGCGGGCTTGACATCGGCCTAGGTCAGTGTGCGACGTGCGCGCCTCGTCAACGAACCGCAGTGACTGATTGCCTTGCCTTAAATTGACTGCTTTGCCTTAAAACGCATCCCGCTAAGTTTTACGAGACTGATGTGCGGTGAGACGGTTGCCCATCAAAATCGCCAGCTATCGAAATTGCAATGCCACGAGACCTGGATCACATGACCCGCCTTTTGTTGCTTGTTGCTAGAAGCTGAACCGGACACTTGAGAATCTAAGAACTAATTGCGGTTTTATGTGAATCATTGCCGGATTCTTCGGTTTAATCGGGTGAACCGGGCGAATTGCATTCGCGTAGGAGTAAAGCAGTGGGAGGTGGTTCGGGCAGTCGTGGCCACCAACTCAACTATGAACCTGGGTGGACGCATACGATGATAGCCATTTCCCTGCAGGATGACCGAGGCGGCTGGCAAAGTGACGACACGGAACAAGGGCCTGAACGGGCTAGCAGTGCTCCACCCTCGAGTAGCGAAACCGAGGATTCGCTAAGCCTCTACTTGTCTGAAATGGGTCGAACACGCCTGCTCACTCCCCAGCGGGAGGTTGAATTAGCATCGAATTTGCAGATTGAACGAAATAAATATCGGGCGGGGCTGCTACGCATTAGCCTAGTTTCAGGCAAGGCTCTCCAACTGCTGCAGGATGTCCAGCGAGGAATTCTGCGAGGTGATCGAGTTCTTGATTATGCTTCCGGGAACGCTGAGGCGAAGCAGTCCATATTAGGTCGTCTGCCTCACAACGTCCGACTAGTGGAATTGCTGAGAGCGAATGAAGAAATAGGATTTCAGAAAATCCTTCGCGCTCGGTCGAGTCGCCGACGGCGAGCGCTCATCCGGCCTCTTATGGAGCGGCGGGAACGTGCTGTGCGATTGATCGAGGAACAAAAGATCCGACTACCTGAGCTTGAATCCAATTTTGAGGACATTGTAGATCTTGGTGTCGAAACAAGAGAACTCTTACGAGCGATCATGGTCGGGAAGCGAAAACGCGCGTCCTTGGCAAGCAGGGAAAAAAAGAGGAAGGCTGAAGAGCGACTCAAGGTGATTTGCATGATCACGCACCATTCTCCTCACGGACTGCTCCGTCGAGTTGAGCGGTTGCACTCTCACCGGCAACGGTACCTTGTGGCAAAACAGGGTTTGGTGCAAGCGAATCTTCGGCTTGTTATTTCAGTCGCGAAAAAGTACCGGAATCGGGGTGTGCCATTCCTCGATTTGATTCAAGAGGGAAACGCAGGCTTGATGCGGGCGGCAGAAAAGTTCGAAGTCGAACGTGGCTTAAAATTTTCAACTTATGCAACATGGTGGATCCGACAGGCAGTTGGTAGAGCGGCCTCGGAGCAGAGCCGCACCGTACGCTTACCAACACACGCGGCGTCTGAAGTCACCGCGATGTACAAGGCGATCCAAGAATTGCAACAGGCGCTGGGACGAGCACCGACCACTGACGAAATCACCGCTCGTTGTCGCCTGACGGATGCCGATGTCGACCGCTTACGACGCAGCTACAACTTTACGGTGAGCCTCGATCAATCTTGTGTCGATGAAGATGGTCACGAGTTGAGTGATCTGATCGCAGCCGAGTCGATGACCTTGGAGGATTTGGTCGACCAAACCGATCTAAAAGAGCGGGTTGCCGAACAACTGCGGATCTTGAATGATCGAGAACGGGAAATTCTGAGAATGCGGTTCGGTTTTGCCAATTACTCTTCGTCATCGCTGGCGGAGATCTCTGATGTGATCGGAGTCAGTCGCGAAAGGGTCAGGCAAATTGAGCAACGAGCCCTAAGTAAACTAGCAGCCAATCAGTCGGTCGAAGGCTT
>JAYZAR010000368.1:0-10019 GCA_036339635.1 Planctomycetota bacterium
TTTGTAGCCATTTTGATTGGGGGGTGACGGCTAACGACTCCCAAGATTTCGAGGTTGTTGGCTGGGATCCGCTGAGGGACCCGGCTTCGAGACATGGTTTACCTTGGATCGGCGACCGCGACGCACGGCATAGGTGTTCTGCGGTGAGGTGTCCTTGATCGGTTGCGCTGACAGAGGGTTGTGACGGTTGATTTTCGCGTGAAAGCCATTGTTGGTTGAAATAGGTGTTCGCCGCCTTTTTCACTCGCTCCAAAATCCGAGATTACGTTCGGTGATGTTTCTGTGACTGTGCGTCAGTCAATTCGTCAGCGTTGGCGGGCGGGACTGCAGATTTAAATTGGGAAAACGAGAAACCTGCTGCTTCAATCGACTAATGCGCGGAACTCGGGCAGAACTGACTTGTCGAATCGACGAAACGCGGCACGGGCTTCCGCAGACTTCTTTTGCGGATTATTGCGTCCATCAGTGGCGTCATATTCAGCAGGCAACGGTTGTTAACGCGTTTCCTGATAATGGAAGACTTCTTTGTGCTTTCACGGTTTAGAATCATGATTCAACTTTTGGTGTTGGTAGCTCTCGTTGCCACGATCTCGATTCAAGTTGAATCGGCGTGCGCGCAACCCAGACGTCGGGGTGAGGCTGGCGGTCCACCATGGATGAAAGGTGGCGGCGTTGGAGACGCACGAGCGATAGCGTCCTCGAGTGAATCACGTTCTACCATTGGCATGCGTCCAGGCTCACACGGATTCGGGCCGCCCTAAATAAAAGTTGACGCAGCGCGATCTGCGGCAGGGTCAAATCCTGGTGGGGCATTGCATCTTGCGAGGTGGCGAGAAGGCAGGCCGAATTCGAGCCAGATGGGCCCGCATCGTGGCGAGGGGAGAAGTCAAAAGACTGCTAGTGCTCACGGCAGGTCTTCGCGTGCTGCTGCCTCCGGGCGAAGTGGAGCAACCCGGGTACGCCAAGCTGCCCATCGTGGCTCAGGAGAAGGGCGTTCCATCACCCCTCGCAGTAGGTTTGAACGAAGACACGGCAGGCATTCCGCCGGCAGTGGCGATCGTCGAAATCGTAGCGATGATAATCATCATGGGGCTGAACATCACCGAAATGGTGCGGCTGACCATGAGGCTCGATCACGAGGTGGTTCGGGTGGCAAGGGCGGTCCGGACGCTCACCGCGGTCCCCACGGCAAGGGCAATCTGGACATGCATCGCAGTCCCAATGCAAAGGGTGGTTCCGATGCCTAGCGTGGATCGGATGAACGAGGTAGATTTCGCGGGCCACGCCCGGATCGTGGCGGGCGTGGACCGAGAGGGTTTCGAGGACGGGGCCCAGGTGGGCCCGAAGGCTCGCGTGATGGCGGTGGCGAGCGGGGCGGTGATCGAGGTCCTTCTGGTCGATCGTGTCCGGAGAGGGATCGCACCGAAGCGAATGCGTAGTCGATAAAATCTGTTCAATTAAATCAGCGTTTCGAACGCATTGTGGAAACCACAGTGCGTTTTTTATTGGCCCATGTGCCTGTGGCATCGGTATCAAGGGCTGGCAGCACCTACAATCTTGGGTGTCGGTGACCAACGATTCTGTGCTCAAGCGAGTGATTTTTCGAGGTTAGCGCGATGAACAAGATTTTTTATTTTCTCTTGCCACTTATTTGATTTCTAAAAATGAACGTAAGCAGCAGATTGGGTGTGATCAAAAACGTCCAGTCAATGTTTTTGTTGACGGCCTCAAGGTACATACTCTTCGCGGCCTGCGGTTTTGGATGCGTTTTCCAAAGTCCAAAGTGTTTCTCAGAGGAAGCGGTAGAGAAGCCGAACGTGCTGTTCATCGCGGTTGATGATCTGAATGATTGGGTGGGGATCCTCGGTGGACACCCTCAAGCGGTCACCCCCAACATTGACCGGTTAGCTCAACGCGGTTTGCTGTTTCGAAAAGCCTATTGTTCCGCACCTGGGTGCAATGCCTCGCGAACGAGTCTGTTGATGGGGCTTCGGCCATCAACCACCGGGATCTATAAAAATGCTCACGATTGGCGAACCACAAACTTGGTCGAAGATGCGGTGCACTTGCCCCAGCACTTCAAAGATCACGGGTATCTGACCTTAGGAGCGGGCAAGCTTTTCCATTCGCACACTTTTTTTGATCCGAAATACCTTTCCGGTTTTAGTGACCCGAAAGCTTGGGATGATTATTTTCCGTCACTGTCACAGCAGATGCCGGCGGAGATTACTCCTGATGAGTGGCCAGTCAATAGTAATCCCAAGTTCTACGGAGGTCACTTTGATTGGGCGCCTCTCGATATCGAACCAGCTGAGATGGCGGACGCGAAGGTTGTTGATTGGGCAAAGGAGCAGCTAGGTCGGAGCCATGACCGGCCCTTGTTTCTCTCGGTGGGGATCTATCGCCCACATGTACCCTGGTATGTTCCGCGTGAGTTCTTTGAGAGGTTTCCGCTCGAATCAATTCAGTTACCAGTTCATTTGGCGGGAGACATCGATGATTTACCCGCAGCGGGTAAGGAAATGACAAAACTTAAGTGGCACGAATGGATCGTTGCCAATGGACAGTGGAAGAAAGCGGTTCAGGGATACTTGGCATCGCTCGCATTCGCCGACGAAATGGTTGGGCAGCTAATGGACGCCTTGGATAATGGCCCAATGGCAAACAACACAACAATCATTCTCTGGGGTGATCACGGATATCATCTTGGTGAGAAGCAACATTGGGAGAAATTCGCGTTGTGGGAGAATACAACGCACATCCCGCTGATCGTGGTTTCACCAGGGCATACGACTCCCATGACTCAGTGCGATTCACCCGTCAGCCTATTGGACCTCTATCCAACGTTGGTGGATCTTTGCGGATTTCAAAAACCACCACAGCAGATCGAAGGAGAAAGTCTTGTCCCATTCTTGGAGGATCCAAATCGGCAGAGCAATCGAGTTGCCATTACCACCCAGGGCAAGCAGAATCACAGCGTTCGCTCGAAGAGATACCGTTACATTACTTATGCAGATGGTACTCAGGAACTTTATGATCATGATTCAGACCCTCATGAGTGGAAGAATCTGGCGGCGGATCCTGCATCATCGCCTGTGATGAAAAAGCTCGCTGGGCTGTTGCCGGCGGTCAACAAAGATCCGATTACGGTTCCTGAAAAGCCGCCGGCAAAGAGCACGGCGCAGCCGCCGGCAAACGGAACTACACCAAAAAAAGATTGAGCGATTCGAGAAACAAGCTGAGCGATTGGTGACCTTGTAACGACGCCCAGTTGTTTCTGTAAGATTGCTCGGGCATGCAGAGGCCGATAGTGATTTTCGCCGAAAAGTGCCGCTGCTTAGATCGCCTTCAAACTTCAACCGGACGGTGATTGATGAACGCAATTGTTGAGTTGCCTTGATCAGGTCGAGTGGAATGCGACAAACCTTTAGGGCAAGCCGAATCAAGATGCTGGTCGCGAGAGCGTGAAAGGTGGTGTGGCTTCGTAGGTGTTTTGGCTTTTTGATTCGACAAACGGTGGTGTGTTAAGTCTCCTCTCCCTTCCGGGTCGTATTCCGCAAGAATTCCAAAAGTTTTGGGATGGGAGTGCGGCACAAGGAGGCAAGATAACAAAGCCGACTCATTTTCGGTCACAGCGGAACCGTGTTTCAACGATCTGCTGGGATCAAACCTCTGAGCATAGAGGGCTAAAAATATTTGGCCTGTACGCGTTGCCTAAGCGAATTGCGGTCGACTGTATGTGTGGGCAGCCTAATTCCGGCTGGCGACATCCGCAGGCGATTGATGGTTTACAACGACTTGGGGTTCAAAGGCCTCATAGAACGCGCGTTCCGCCTTATTTCGAACTCTTCAAAGGCAAGTTTGTATCCGCCTGTTCCGATGGTAGGCAATACGATCATGGAACATGACAGTGAAGGTCAATCCTCGCGGTGACTAGACTCCTCACGTGATTCGCCCCGAATGACCAGTCGAAATGCTTTACCATCTGTCTATCGAGATTCGTTCGAGGTCGCCTTCGTGCGAACAGTTTTGTCGGCAACCACAATTGTTTGCATTGTTGGGATCGACGCGGGTGTGATGCCTATTCGCATTGACAGCCAGGATGACGGAAAACGGGTTTGAAAGCGGTTCCGGTTTAATCCTTCAGTTTGTTGAAGCGACTGTTCGAAAACGCTGATTAGGTGCACGTAATAGCGTGGATTGACGAACAGGGAGTCGCAGACTTGGATAGAATTCACAACTTGAGGGACTTCCCAGCAGATTACTTTGAGGCCCGCAAGCGGTTTTGCGAAGCGGCAAAAGCAATTGGCGCCAAGTTATTTCGCTATCCAATTGCATTCGATCCATCTTTGTCGATCGATGTAGCAACCCTCGATGCGAATGCATCTTGCCAGCGGCTTGTCGTTTCATCAGGGGTCCACGGTGTTGAGGGCCCGCTAGGTTCCGCGATTCAGTTGTCGATGATGCGGATGCTACTCCAACAAGAGTTACCCAGAGATCTTGGATATACACTGATCCACGCAGTCAATCCGTTTGGGTATGCTCATCATCGCCGGTGGAATGAAGAGAATGTTGATTTAAACCGTAACTTCAAGTGCAGTTCAAACACCTACAGTGGCTGCCCGGTGGGATATAAGGATTTCGAATCTGTTCTGAATCCCAGGACTGCGCCGTCACGCTTGGAACCTTTTCGAGTGAAAGCGTTCTGGAATATCGCTGTTCATGGTGTCCAGGCGATTAAAGAGGCTGTTGCAACCGGGCAATATGAATTCCCACAGGGGTTGTTTTATGGGGGGCAGGCGGAATGTTTTTCCTCACGGGTTATCCGTGAAAACTTCCGGACTTGGTTGAGCGAATCGAATGAGATCGTGCATCTTGACGTTCACACTGGGCTTGGGCGATTCGCTGATTATCGATTACTGCTTGAGTCTCCGGCCGACGCCCCCGCGGTAACGTGGTTCCGTGATTTGTTCGGACGGCCAATCGTCGAGGATGGCGGATCTCATCCAACCTCCTATGACGCCCGAGGAACGTTCGGTCGATGGGCGATGAGTCACTTTGCCTCGCTTGACTACCGATTTGCGACAGTCGAAGT
Source organism: Planctomycetota bacterium (assembly GCA_036339635.1). Classification (GTDB taxonomy): domain Bacteria; phylum Planctomycetota; class Planctomycetia; order Pirellulales; family Pirellulaceae; genus Rubripirellula. Next base: position 5,096 of record JAYZAR010000368.1, read on the forward strand.
GGGGACCCATCCAATTGTTCGTGTTTTAGCTGCATTGCGAGCTGAGAATCGGGCTCATCATTACGGTACGCCTGATTCAGATGTTGAATGGGCTCGTCAGGAGTTGAGAGAGTGTTTTTGTCCGGCGAGTCCAAAATGGCGGCGAAAAGTTTTGACTGATCAGTTGCAGTTGATACAGCGTTGCGCGCGGCACTTGAAACAAGGTGTCGGTAACCGGTCCGAAGCGGTCGGCTCTTACTGAACCGAAAACCACCAAAGCGGCTTGAAAAGTTGGACGATTGGTGATCAAAACTTTTGTTGTGCACGAGCAGTTACCTTGATCGTCCAATTGGCGAGCCGCCCAATTGGGCTGCTTCAAGTGGCTAAATGAGCCCAGCAACTTTTCTCCAAATCCAAAAGAACGCCAATAGAGATACAAGTAAAGCGGCTGTAAGAGGGTGGCTCCAAATCTGAAGTCGGCGAACGGCAGGAGGGGGCTGGGGTAATTCAGCAAGAAGTTTGACAACCTCCTCCACCTCGTCTGCCTGGACCAACTCGCCGCCCGATACTAACGCCAACTCTTGTAGAACCTGCGGCCGAGCGGGGTTACCGACTTGTTCGAGGTCCTGGCCTTGCACATAGATATTGGCTTGGAGTGATTTTTCGGTCTCTTTGCATGTAACTGTCAAAGCATGGTTGCCGGGTTCGGTAGGTGTAAAGCGACCTTGAAAGACTCCCCATTGTTCGCCTTCTGCTACCAAACGCACCGTATCCGTCTCGCCTGACGGTGCGACCACTCGGGCCACCACTTCGCCACGTTGGACCGGTTCACCGCTGGTGTCCATCACGTGCGCGCTGAGCGTCAGCGTTTGGCGGATCTCTGGCTGGTCGGGAGTGTGGTACAGCCGCATCGTCTTTCCCTTGGCCATGTTTCGTTGGTAGGCCATCCAGCGAACGACCTGCCCCCAAAAGCGATAATGGTATTTGTCCTCTACGCCCTTCCGCCACCGCCAGGCACCGTCAGTTCCCATGAACAAGACCTTGCCCGCGCCGTACGTGCGGGTAACCAGCAGCGGGATCCGGCCATATTGATTGGACATCTCCTGATGAACTGCCAGGATCTCGGTGCCCGGTTTTGCGCGGACGACCGGCGCATACCATTGAAATCCTGGTAGATCTTCCCAAACCTGAGCATTCGCCGATGCTGTGTCTGCGAGCTTGGTAAGAAGGGAGTCGCGGCCACGTCGGGTCAGTTCAAATCGCGCCGCGGTACGTGCTCCCCAGCCGCGTTGATTCGTTGAGTCCAACATCACGGGATAGAGCGCATTGAGGGATGTGTCCAGCAGACTGAACTGCCGTCCCTGCCATCCCGGGATTAGCACCAAACCGCTTGCTTGAACTTCAATCAAGCCTTTAAGAAGATCGCATTGTTCGTGGGTAAGTTGATTGTCGTTCAGCCCAACGTCACCCAGAAAAACGACATCATAAGTGACCAATTGATCGAGTTCCTCCGGAAAAACCTTGATGTAATCTTCCGAGCCGCCGCCCGCCTTTTCGAGGCCAGGGTGGAACAGCAAGCAGGAAACTTCGACACCCGGATCACGAGATAAGGCGTTGCGAAGATAGCGGTACTCCCAGCGAGGTGAAGATTCGACGATGAGTACTTTCAGTTGCTCCTGGCGGATCGCAATCGGTGCGGACTGTTCGTTGTTGTCGATGATTGTTTCATCATCGTGCACTGGAACATTAACTGTGACGGTGTAATCACCCGTCTTGTCCGTTTTCCACATAAACGCTTCGTCTGTCCGGCCCATAGGTGCGATTTTCAGTTCTTTGGTCTGACTGTCACCTGCGGACGTTGTGAGCGTCACGGTCGTCAGATACGGCTGCGGCAAACTACTTTCAATTGAAAAGGGGATTCGAACTGCTTTTCCCGCTGCCCCGAAAGAGGGAACTTGGACATCCGATAGCGCAATGTCCGGCAGTCGTTTGGGGCTACCGGTCGCGACGGCGATGATGGGGGCATTTTTGATCCGTAGTCTCGACGCGGCTTCCACGGGGGCACGCCCATCGTTCCAGTCACCATCGGAAATCAAGACAACGCCCGCGAGTTGTTCTTGGCGTGATGCCTCTAGTAGGGGTTGGTGCAGGTCCGTTCCCGGATTATTTGATTGATCTTCCTGGGTACTGATCGGTTGAATCACGATGTTCAATTGGTTTCGGAGCGTATCCCAAGCATCGGGGTCAAGCAACGGTGCGACCGCCTGTGATCGTGTTATCCGTTCTGGAGTGGTCGATGAGAAAGCATCACGCGTCGTCATGCTTTCGGAATCGTCCCAAAGCACGGTAACCGTCGGTTTTGAATCTGGTCGATACTCTTGAACCCACTCGGGCTGGTTCAGTAGGATCGCAACCAAGATCACAATTGCTAAACGAAGGAGTTCGAGACCTGCCTGAGATTTCGAATATTCGCTTCGACGCCACGCGTGTTGGCCCAGCCATGCTGTTGCGCCTACCGCAACGATCGCCAAGATGACGAAGAATGGTGAACCAAGGAATGTCAATTGCTGTGTGGTGATCAAGTTGCTGATCCTTGTCCCAGCGGACGATCGCTTCCCCGTTGGTCAGCAATTAAAACGCTTTTCGACCTGACCCGTTTGGGTAGGCAGAGGGCCGCTTCGGCGATCAGGGCAATGAGCATACCGATCAGGAAGAGACGCCAGATTTCCTGTATCAGCGAGGATGAATTGCCAGCACGATCATCGATGCGATCAAAATCAAGATCACCAAACAGCGAGGTGACCTGATCACGGGGGACGATAAAAGCCTGATCCTCTGCTTCACTACGATTCACTGCTAGCAGTCGCTCCCCGTCGCGGTAAATACCGGCGTGGAGTGGATAATCGGTGGAGAGACTTTGGGAGTCGCCTGCAATTCGCTGCCAGCCTTGACCGCGGCGAGTGGGACTCGTGCCGGCGATCAATTGTCTCGTGTTACCTTGTGTCTGGGTACCGATCGCGATCGCGCGCTGAATAATCGCGTAGATCACGATACCATCGGTTGCCAAGGAGGAATCGGTGGGAGCCACGGTGGTTCCCATGAAATAAACCTCGCCTCCGTCAGTGATCACTTGAGAAAGCAAGGGGGCGTCGCCGTCGAGCGTTGCCAACGAGATCGTGGCTCCCTGAATCCCAGCGGCACGTTGCACGGTCAACTCACCGAGTGGTAAAGCAGCCCCGCTTTGTGTCGACGAAAGTAATCCTTGGTCGCCGACCCAGGTCGAAACTTTACTGTCCTTTTCGTGCCACTGCGTCCAACCCACGCCGGCGTAGGACTCACCCCCGATCTGCTTGGGTGGGAAAAACAGTATCGGAGCTTTGACTTGCTTTAGCCAGGTTGCTAGCGGTGTGCCGGGAGCGGGAATCGCTGCCTGCCAGATCACCAGGGCTGGATGGTCGTCTGCAGTTCCGATCACTTGCTCGGGAGCAAGGATTGTTGCAGAGCAAAGGATATTCGGCTGGGGTGGAACAGAGGCGACCAGTTTCAACGGAACAACCGCCTCTGGATCCTCAGCGACGATCCATGTTTTTCGTTCGACGCTTTGGTCATAAACAAAAAAATACTCGTTGTCGGCTGGATGTGAGTCGCTGGGAATCGATACGCGTCCCCAGCCACGTGTTTGCTTGCTATCGATCGGGATGGCGTAATTCACCAAATCGAATTGGCTGCCACTCATTTCAACTTCAAACTCGGAACGGGCGCCGTCGATTTCTAGGCGAATTGGAATCCGCGTGAGTTCGTTTTCGGTTGCTCCCTGTTCGATTCTTAGAGATAGCAATAACTCCGCACCCTGTTCTCGTTCAATCCGCTGGATAGAGGTGACTCGCAACGAGCGATTCTGTTTGTCTATATCGGGATACGCTAGCAGGTGAATGCGAATCATTTGTGGGAGCTCAAGCAACGATCGCCGTACGGTTTCCCATTGTCCACTGTCTGGTTTCCAGTCAGCTCGTCGCACGTCGCTGCAAATCCAAACTTCACATCGGCTTGGTCGATTGCTTCGTAAATACTCCTCCGTTGTTTCCAGCATTTTGGTTAAGTCGGCGGTCGCGCTGACCGGTTTGGATGCAGCGGCTTTCAGCAGATCTTCTGGACTCTCGAACTCTTGAGGTTGATTAGTCGCGCTATCGATCAGCACATATCGACCGGAGGGGAGTAGATTCAACGACTCAACCAACTGATTCAAACCTGATTGCAGTTTGGATTCACCTGCCGGGCCGCGTTGCGTCATGCTGGCAGAGCGATCGAGCAATACGATGGTCGTATCGGTTTGGCCTCCTGCTGCGATGCCTAGTAAGCCGCTCGAGAGCGGCCGCGCGACTGCGAACAAAAGTCCTGCCACTGCAAGCGTTCGCGCGACAAGAATTAACCACTGTCGAATTCGAGCATAGCCGCGAGACATCTTGTTGGCGGTCAGCAAAAATTGCATCGCCGCCCAGTTGACCGTTTGAAAACGGCGTTGGTTGATGAGATGAATGAGAATGGGCAGCGCGATTGCCGGGAGAGCAAACAGCATTGCCGGCTGCAAAAAACTCATCGCAGGCCTCTTCCTCGCAGGCGGCCCGACAAAAACCGTAACAAGACTTGTTCGTAATCCTCATTAATGGTGATCCGGTGATAATCGACCGCTGATTCAAGCACGATTTTTCGGATTTGTTGAAGGTAATCGTGCACCGCTTGCTGGTATCGATCGGTGATGTCGCTGGGGTCCGCTAAGAGAGCGGTGCCGCCCTCCAAGTCGATAAATCTCGTTGGTCGCCGAAACTCGAACTCCAGCTCTTGTGGATCAAGCAAGTGAAATACGGCAACATCGTGCTTTCGGAATCGCAAGTGATCGAATACTCCGCGAAGTGAGCCTGGTTCTAAAAATAGGTCCGATAGGATC
>JAYZAR010000369.1:0-11947 GCA_036339635.1 Planctomycetota bacterium
ACCGTAGGCTAGACCGCACCGTAGGCAACCATGGCATCGGCGATCTTTGCAAAGCCGGCAAGATTGGCTCCGTCGATGTAATCCACTCTCTCACCGTCTTGGCCAAACTTAACGCACTTCTCATGAATGTCTTTCATGATCGTTTTGAGCTTCGTATCAACTTCCTCATGACTCCATGATAATCGAAGCGCGTTCTGGCTCTGCTCCAATCCGCTGACTGCGACACCTCCAGCATTGGCCGCTTTGGCAGGTGCGAACAGCGTGCCCGCATCACGAAACGCATAGGCCGCCTTCAATTCGGTTGGCATGTTGGCCCCTTCGGCCACCGCCTTAAGACCATTGCCAATCAAGGTGCGAGCATCTTCTAGGTCAAGCTCATTCTGTGTAGCACAGGGCAAGGCGATATCGACGGGCACACCCCAGGGCCGCACCTGATCATGAAACGTTGCGTTGGCGTATTTCGTCGCATATTCGGAAATCCGACCGCGGCGAACCTCTTTTAAGTCTTTTACAAAGGCAAGTTTTTCCGAGTCTATCCCATCGGGATCGTGAATGAATCCACCCGAATCAGATAACGTTACGACCTTCCCGCCAAGTTCCGTTGCCTTCTCGCAGGCATAAATCGCAACGTTTCCCGAACCTGACACGGAAACCGTTTTTCCCTTGAAAGAATCCCCCAGTCGATTGAGCATGTTTTCGCAAAAATAGACACAACCGTAGCCGGTTGCCTCTGTTCGCACCAAACTGCCGCCGAAGGCGAGCCCCTTACCCGTGAGCGTGCCAACAAATCGGTTTGCAAGACGCTTGTATTGGCCAAACAAAAAACTAATTTCACGTGCACCCACCCCAATATCACCGGCGGGGATATCTGTGTCTTCCCCGATGTGCCGATGAAGTTCAACCATCAGAGATTGGCAAAAACGCATCACTTCGCGATCACTCTTGCCCTTGGGATTGAAGTTTGATCCTCCTTTCGCGCCACCCATCGGCAAGCCGGTCAAACTATTTTTGAAAATCTGCTCAAAGCCAAGAAACTTTAAAACACTTTGCGTCACCGATGGATGAAACCGCAATCCACCTTTGTACGGCCCGATCGAGTTATTGAATTGAACTCGCCACGCGCGATTCGCCCGCAAATGCCCCTCATCATCTTCCCAGGTGACGCGAAAGATCACGATCCGATCGGGTTCCGTCAAACGCTCGAGAATTTGTTCTCTCTTGTACCGCGGGTTGTCCAGGACATAGGGCATGAGGGAATCGACCACCTCATGCACCGCTTGATGAAATTCATGTTCACCCGGATTCCGCTTCTCCAATCCCTGCATGAAGGCGGCCACTTCAGTTTTCACGGCAGCATTCGTTGATCGGATCATTGAGCACAACCTCGTAACGGGGAAGAGAAGAGTCGAATGCCCCGCGATTATGATAATCCACCCGCTCCCCGGATGGGTGTCAAAGCCGGATCCGACGAAACTCGCACTCGTGCCTGAAGATGTTGGCGAACAAAAACGTTAAGCATCGCCCTAGCCGCGGAGGATGAATCGCCCCTTGTATGCGTACCTGGCACCTTGATTGCACCTCCGGCCAATCTGTGGTGCCGAAAGCCCGCCTATAAACTCGGGATTCGATTCAGCGTGTAGTACGCATTGGGATGCAAAAGCGGCACTCCGTCCTCACTGCGAATCCCATCAGCCACCAGTTCATGAACAAATAATTCTCGCAATCCATCTACCGATAAATGCACGCTCAAGCGATCGTCCGAAACCGTTGCACTGGTCACCACAAGTTCTGCGTTTTGTATTTCATCACTGCCGTAGGCCGAATGATACAGATAAGTGTGGCTGGCCATCTTGTACGAGTCTAGATTCGCTGCTGATGCAAGATCGACCGGACGGGTGAAGACCAACTCGAATCCGTCAGGTTTAGCTCGCATCTCAAGGATCTCCATCGGTGTCTTGCCCGTCCACACCAACCGCTGCAACCCGTAACTGGCCGTTCCCAAACTACTCCACCCACGATTGGTCAAACCAACAAACATGCTGCCGTCAGCACCTTGCAGCAATCTCAATACGGCAGAGGCAAAACCCAAACGAAAAGGAAAGCAGGCACCCTGATACTCGCCATCGATTTCTTCGAGAAAAACGCGATTCACCCCGGCTTGAGTGAACTCGCCCACGAACAGCTGGCCGGAAAAAGGGCCAAACTTGCCGCCACTCGCGTCAAGCATAATGTCGGTCGCTGATTGGCCGACTTTCTTGTAGGGAAACCAAACTGCTGGTGGCCGAAGATGTGGAATTTCCTTCAACGCAGTCGGTAGGGGCAAACCACTGGGGACTTTCGCGACATTTCGAATTGGAGAGCTGGGATCACCAATCGAAGCTAGCGCCTCAGCGTGATGAAAGAATGCGCCGGGCCGCATGTGATGCAAAGAATTGGTCGCTACCCAGTTGCCTTGCTGATCGGTATAGAACATATCGCCTTGCGAGTTCGCCCCTAAACCAGACGGCGAACGCATGCCGGCACAGATCGGCTGCAAATGCCCTTCCCCGTTTAGTTTCATCCCCCAACCACGCCACAGGCCCTGTTTGTAGCCAAGTGCCGCATTTGGTGTGACCCGTTTTAATTGCTCACCCCGTAAGCCAAGTCCGATGTTCAGAGTGACCCACAAATCACCATTGCCATCGCGTTTTGGACCGTAAGCGTATTCGTGGTAGTGCCCTGTGACACCCCAGCCCTTGGCCGCCGTCAAATACTGATCCGCGACATCATCATCATCCGTATCGCGAAGACGCGTCAATTCACTGCGTTGGGCAACATACAGATCCCCTTGATGATTGAGTAACCCAAGTGGCTCATGTAACGAAGTGGCAAAGCGACGATAGGTCACTGCAGAAGGCGGATCATCATAAACGCCATCCAAGAACCAAACTTCACCCTTACGGATCGCAACTGCTAATCGTCCGTCATCTAAAAAATCCATTCCGCCAATTTCTAATGCCAAACCATTCGGGGCAGGCTTCCAATGCTTCGACCGCGAATTGGTCGAAGCGGCAGAGGTCGCAACCGAGATCAAACGGTAGTATTCATTCTCACCAGCAATCGTGTGCGCTGGTAAAGGACAAACAGCCACTGCCATAATCAAATTAAAAAGAGGCCGCATCACCACTGATACTCCAAGCTGAGGGTACAAGGCGGATCGAGAACAATCCAATGCCGCATTGGAGCACCCGCCTGAGCCGAGAACTCCAAACGAATCCTGGCACCAGACACTCGGACCACCAAACCCGCATCGTTCTTGAAGGGCAAGGGTCCACCCGATTCAAATCCCGAGCCCCGCGACTCGAAAAGTGAGCCGTTTTGATCTGAATCCAAGTCTGCCTTCAATCGCCAAGCTGGCGGTACTTGCCATCGCAGCGGCATCACTTCAACATCATCCGTTTCTGAGTGATCAGGATCGATTCGCTCAACGTGCACTCGCCGATTCAAAACAGATCCGCCAGGTTCAATCTTGTCTTCCACCCGGTAGTCACCCAAGCGGTACAACATCGTCGGCACCCCGTCCGAATCAAGCTTGTATCCGGAGAATGCCGGAATGACTGGAACCGGTTGAGCGTCTTTCAGCGAATTCCTTGCGAACCACCTCGGTCCGTCAGAATCGATCGAGAGTACTTGGGTACCGAGCGGTTCTGCTGGAGGAGTGAAACGCTCAAACCACGTTCCCCTTGCATCAAGAAAACGCCCCCTCCAACCGATTGCGGGACGGCAGGCTTCGCTATCCCATGCGTAGTGAATTCCGGCCGAAAAGCCAACCGCGATGGCATGGGTTCCGGCCCCATCCATGAACGTCCGCAAAATCAGAGGACGATCAGTGGGCGACAATTCATAGTCACGCGAGTACGCCTGACGAATTTTCTCAGGTAATGTACTCTCGTTTAATTGATCAAGATAATACCAAAGCGAGGCGATCTGTTGGTCAACGTTTCCGTTTAACAAGTTTGGTGAATTACTTTTGCCATCGGGAAAAAACGTCGGCATCCTCGTCCGGCTTTTCAATTCGGCAGGATTCAAGATAAAGGCTTGGAACCAATCGGAGCGAACGCGAGACGTGATCCCATGCAGATCAACCCCCACGACGCCAGGCAGAGCTTCCCCGGCAAACAAATGGCATTGAACACATCCCGTGTTGGCCAATTGTTGACCAGCGGACAACCATTCTGCCATCTGCTGCTTGTTCGCTTTTGGCATCGTCATTGATTCGGGTTGCCCGTGATCAATGTCAGCGATTTCCAATAGCTTAGCTAGATCTTTGATCGCATCCGTGTGATAAGCTGGCATCCGAATCGTGAGATAGTTCCGATAAGGGGTGGTCTTCGCGTCAAACACACTCGCTAACGTTTTCGCGGTCAGTTTTGCTCCGACTCCGGTCAAAGGGGGTGGCAAGCGACCTTCATCTCCTAAGTCCACCTGGCCAACCGTTTCGAAATAAGTTTTTCGAAATCGGCCGACTCCCCCAAAAGCGATCTCATTCCTGTCGGTCGCTCGCGCGTGACAGCCAACGCAATTGTGCTGAATCAACTGGTTGCGAACGACCAGCTTTGCATCTCTGCGTTTGTCGTCCCCCGTGTTGGCATCAAACGCTCGAGCCATACCTTGCCGAATCGCTTCTTGCTGGTCCAAATCCAAACCGTAACCCGGCATGTTGCCCGTGGGAGCACTAAGGCAACTTTTGCCAGCGGAGAAGTCAAGCTCGTTTAGCGGAATCGCAACCGGGGGACGATTCGCGCCGTTCGCATCGTGACAACTGGCACATCTTAATTGTTCGAACCACTGCCGCCCTTGCTCAATCAAAGTTCCGTCGGATCCACCCCCTACGCGGTTCCCCACCGCTGGGCTTTTCTGGGTTGGGCTTTTCTGGGTTGGGCTTTTCTGGGTTGGGCTTTTCTGGGTTGGCAATCCGTCTGCCTCGCCAGTCTCGCCTATTAAATGGGCCGCGATATCGGCAGCTTCGTCAGGAGCCAGTCGCAAACTGGGCATCCGACCACTGGGGCGAACTCGGGCCGGATCGAGCAACATCATCGTCAAAGATCGCCGCGTGTATTTATTCGAAACTTCGCCATGGGGGATTGAATCAACTCGCCGCGCCATCGCAGCCAATCCTAATTCCTCGATTTCATCCTGATCGAGTCGTTCCAAAAGCTCATCAACTGCAGACGGAGTCGCATCAACGGACTCATAATTCTGATCGGGCTGATGACAAGCAACACAACCTACGGTGTGATACAGACGTTTCCCCCGCGTGGGATCACCATGTTTCCAAAACTCGTAAACAACTGGTGTCGCACCTCCTGCCTTGATCGTTGCGAACGGTCGTTGTTGGTTTGAGAGGAACGCAACAAGTGCTTTGATCGCTGCGGCTTTACGTTGCGGGCTAAGATGCCGCATCACATCCGGCATCGTGGTTCCCGGATCGACCCCTGAAGGGTCAGCGAGGTAACGGGTCAACCAAACCTCTTTAAAGCTCAATCCCGCTCCCTGTAGATTCGGCGCGCCTTTCCGGCGACTCCAATCGGCAGCGAAGGGATGACACGCAGTGCAGTTCAGCTCGTTCACCAACAGTTCGCCCGCATCCGCGGCGTCTAACTCACCGTGCCGTGCGAAGCGTTCAAACCCGATCACGAAGGGTTCGGCGACAACATCCTCAGAAAGGATCACTGCTGCGAGGAGCAAAGCCAGTATCAGGTTCTGGACACCGGACAATGACAGAGACTTCAACACGCCCGACCTCCAACGAAATACTTTCATCAGCTTACCTGTCCGATCAATGCACGAAAGATCGTAACGGCAATCGAAAAATACACCACGATCATCACTAAGCGGTTTAGAATTGGGGTGATGAGAGCGAGCGTACGGATCATTCGGTCCCCTGTTTCAGTGGATAACTGCGCGAACGCTTGGTCAAGCGTACCTGACAATTCACCAGCATCAATCGTTGCTCGTTGTTCGCTCGTCAAAATTCGCACCTTGGCGAAGGCTTCCGCAACACTCCCATGGTTTTCAATCGCAGCGGAAGCTTGTAGCAGGTCCCTTTTTGCAGATTGGTTGGTCACCGTCGCAGCGGCGGTTTGAATCATCGATTCCACCCGATATTCGCCAACCGAATACATAAGCGACATAATTCGAAAAAAGCGGTTGATCGCGATATCTTTTTCCAACTCACCGAGCATCGGAAAATTTAAGCGAAGCTCATCGATCCACACGAGGATCGGCGGCATCGTGATGATCAAAAAAATCACGACGAGTTTTAGCCACCCAAAGATTTCTTGTATCGCCAATCCAATCGCGCTAAGGGGTGAACCCAAAAAGAACAAGATACACACACGCACCGCCGAGCCGAATAAAAAAATCCCCAAGGGATAGAGCCACAACTTCCGAAGGGCAGCGGCAGGACCGGCCAACAGCTTGCAATGCGATTCAAGGAATTGAAATGCATCAACAAGCCGCCCAGATTTTTCCCCCGCCCGCACCACCGGCAGGTAGAAAGCAGGCAAACGATCATGAGCAGGTGTGAGTGCTTCGGCCAGCGATGCTCCGCCTCGCATCATTTCAGCCGAATGGGCCCAACGGGTGGCAAATACGGTTCCTGCCAGCGACTTCACGCAAAGCTCCATCCCACGAATCAGATCAGAGACCGTGCGGACACAGGTTCCGAAATCGTGGGAAAACCTAGCGAGTGCTTCATAAGGATAGCCCAGGGCCGACCGCCACTGCTTGATCGCGTGCTCGCGAGCCTTGCGGTAGAGCCACTGCGGCAACTCACTCCCAGGAAAAGGGTTCTCACTCATCGGCGACATTGTACTCATCGACGATATTGTAGACGTTCACTTGCTGTTTGTTGGGGTCTCAGCAACGGAAGTCCCGCATTGTTCTTTTACCGACACAGAACGCACGAAAACAAACGAGAACTTCCTAAAATAGAGGACCGGTTCCCCGAATCTCGCGAAGAAAATGAGTTCAAGCTTCTGCTAGACAGCGATCCCTTCGCTACTACCAACAATCTTTGTTCACGGGCCGCCCAGTCGACTGGCTGCCCACATTCTCCCCGAAGACGAGCCCATCTGTTGTGAATCGGATGGGTCTATGGCTGTTGACAGTGGCGTCTTAGAATCTGCGTTGAACCAGTCGCACCCTCGTTCCCGTCCGATATTTTCATGCCGCGCTACAATCCGTCCGAAATCGAACCACGCTGGCAAGCTTACTGGGAAGAAAACCAGACTTTTGCAACACCGGCATTCCCGAGCGGTAAGAAACGCTACGTTCTGGATATGTTCCCCTATCCGAGCGGCGATGGATTGCATGTCGGTCACCCGGAAGGCTACACAGCCACCGATATTGTCTCCCGGTTCGCAAGACTGCGGGGTGAATGTGTTCTTCACCCAATGGGTTTTGACGCATTTGGGCTGCCTGCTGAAGAACATGCCATAAAGACAGGCGAACACCCAAGGATTCAAACCCAGGCCAACATCGACAACTTTACACGCCAGCTCAAAATGCTCGGTTTCAGTTACGACTGGGGTCGAATGGTGTCGACCACCGATGAAGATTATTTTCGCTGGACGCAATGGATCTTTCTTGTTCTGTATGACACCTGGTTTGACAGCGAAGCCCAACGGGGCCGCGCAATCGCAGAATTACCGATCCCCACCGAGATCGCGTCGGCGGGTGAAGCAGCGATTGAACGGTACCGGGACGCCAATCGCTTGGCTTATCAAGACGACGCTTTGGTAAATTGGTGCCCGGCCCTGGGTACGGTCTTGGCCAACGAAGAGGTCCAAGATGGGAAAAGTGAGCGCGGTGGACACCCGGTCAAACGGATTCCCCTGCGACAATGGATGCTCCGGATCACGTCTTATTCCGAGAGGTTGCTGGAGGGCCTGGACGAGCTGAATTGGCCTGTCGGCATTAAAAAATTGCAACAGGACTGGATTGGCCGGAGCACGGGTGCAGAAGTTGATTTTTACATTGGCGAACCAGCTGACATTGACCGCTGGAAAGCAACACGCGTTGAATCGGGATTCCCACAAGAAGCAGGCGAGGATGCCCTTCGGGTTTACACGACGCGGCCTGATACTTTGTTCGGTGCCACCTACATGGTTGTCTCCCCCGAACATCCAATGATCGAACGATTGGTGACGCCCGAACAGAGCGAGGCCGTTCAAGAATATTGTGAGCAAGCCTCATTCAAGAGCGACCGGGAACGCACCGAAGGGGACCGCGCAAAGACGGGTGTTTTCACCGGCAGCTATGCAGTTAATCCGGTCAATAGCAAATTGATCCCAATTTGGGTCGCAGACTACGTTCTGGCCGGCTATGGCACGGGAGCCATCATGGCGGTCCCAGCGCATGATGACCGCGATTTTGAATTCGCAAAACAGTACGCACTGGAAGTCATCCCAGTCGTCGACCCACCTGCCGATCATTCCCAACGTGCGGAGATCCTGGCCGGTGACGTTTGCTTCGTTGCACAGGGAACCGCGATCAACAGCGGTGAATTTGATGGAAAGCAAACGGATGAAGTAAAAGCGTCGGTGACCTCGTCACTGGCTGAGCAGGGGCAAGGAAACCACGCCGTCAACTATAAGTTGCGAGACTGGTTGTTCTCTCGCCAGCGTTTTTGGGGAGAGCCGTTCCCGATTCTGCACGAAGTCGATGACGCAGGAGAGTTGACCGGCCGAAAGCGGGCAGTCGCGGTAGAAGATCTACCGGTTCAACTACCCGAGCTAGAAGATTTCAAGCCGCACGGACGGCCCGAACCGCCATTGGCGAAGGCCGATGATGACTGGCTCTACGTGACGATCGACGGGAAACGCTATCGACGAGAAACCAACACGATGCCCCAGTGGGCTGGTTCCTGTTGGTATTACCTGCGTTATATCGATCCCAAAAACTCAGACGCCATGATTGACCCAGCCAAGGAAAAGGCTTGGATGCCAGTCGATCTCTACGTTGGTGGAGCCGAACATGCCGTCTTGCATCTATTGTATTCCCGATTCTGGCACAAAGTCCTCTTCGATCGAGGACATGTCAGCACGCCGGAACCCTTCAATGCATTGATCAATCAGGGAATGATTTTGGGGGAAGTTGAATTTACTGGATATGTGACGGGGGACAACTCGGCCGTATCGGCCGCGGATGTACGACGTGATGCAGAGGGCAACCTGTCCAACAAGACCGGGCAAACCGTCACCGCTGTCGTTCTTTCGGACGACGCTGTCGAGAAAAAAGGGGAGGGATTCGTTCTGCAAAGCGATCCCCAAATCCGCGTCGACAGCCGCGCCCACAAGATGTCCAAGAGCCGCGGAAACGTCGTAAATCCAGACGAAGTGGTTCGAGAGTACGGTGCTGACGCACTGCGTTTGTATGAAATGTTCATGGGGCCACTCGAAGCAACCAAGCCCTGGTCGATGACTGGTGTTGGGGGCGTGCGAAACTTTCTCGACCGCGTCTGGCGAATGATCGTCGACGCCAAATCAGATGAATTCCAGTTGAACGCTTCGTTGACCGACCAACCGTGTGACGAAGATCAAAATCGAATGCTGCATCGGACAATCAAGAAAGTCACCGAAGATACAGATTCGATGAGCTTCAATACCGCGATTGCACGAATGATGGAATTCACCAACTTCTTCACACGCTGTGATTTCCGCCCTATATCCGCGATGAAACCCTTTCTGATCTTGCTGTCGCCGTATGCTCCCCACTTATGCGAAGAGCTCTGGAGCCACTTGGGGGAATCAGATTCCATCGCCACTCAAACCTGGCCAAGCTGGGATGACGCGGCACTTGTTGAATCGAGCATTGAAGTGCCAATCCAAATCAACGGCAAAGTCAAAACGAAAATTCGAGTCGCGGCCGATGCTAGTAAAGAAACGATTGCCGAAACCGCTCTCGCCGATGACAAAGTGCAAGCAATGCTCGATGGCAAAACCATCGTCAAGCAAATCGTCGTGCCGGGAAGGCTAGTCAACCTCGTGGTCAAGTCGTGAATCAACAGTCTGTACCACCGACGTTTCGAATCACCCGGTGCCAATTGTTTGCAATTGCATTGATTTGTGCATTGCTATGTTTCCGCCCAAGGGCACGAACGTATCCAAGTTTGAGTAAGCTCGCTTTCGCGAGTGCCATCCCCCGGAAAATCGGGCCCAGAAAATCGGGCCCAGAAAATCAGGGGTCGAGGGTGGCGGCAAACCGATCAGGCTAAACGAGCATGCGATTCTTATTGCTCGAATTCAACGACTTGTAGATCAGGATGCTGCTCCGCTAATTCGTCGATAACGTCAAAACCGATGCTGGTATTTGCGACATTCAAATACTTTAGTTTTGGCAATTTACCGAGCTCTCGAAAGCTATCGTCACCCAACTGAGTACCAGCGACATTCAACCGCTCTAGCTGCTGAAATTTCAGCAAAGTTTCCAGCGATTCATCGGTGATATTGGCCGCTTTGAGATTCAATTCGACAAGATTCGTCAAATCGCTCATCGCCGCAAGCGACTCGTCGTTTGCTTTCGTTTCCCAGAGATTCAGGTAGGTCAAATCGGTCAGCTTACCGATTCCCTTCATTCCATCGGCTGACACCAAGCGACATTCGCTGATATCCAAGTACGTGACGGGAAGTTCCGAGATCGCCTCGACGCCAGCATTATCAAACGATGATTCGCGCAGTTCCAAACGCGTCAAATTCTTCAAGCCGCGCACATGCTGAATCCCTTCGCCGGTGACATCACATCCACGGATCCGTAAACGTTTTAGCTTTTCGAAATTTGCGACATTCTGCATTCCCTGATCGCTGATTTTGGTGAAATCAAACTGGATCCCTTCGAGCGTTTTGGTATCTGCTAAGGCCGCCAAGGCACCGTCGCTGATTGTCGTGCAGTAGTTCACATTCAACTGCCTCAACGGCAAACCTGCGATTTTCGTGACCCCAGCATCGCTGATATTCGCTTTTTCCAATTGGATGTCGATCAGTGAACTGATTTTTGCCAGGTGTGTTAGCCCCTCGTCGCTGATATTGGTATTTCGTAGGTCGATCGCACGCAATTTGGAGGATGCAGTTAGCGGTGCTAATCCCTCGTCGGTGACATTCGTTCGGCGTAGAAATAAAACCTCTACGTTGGGCCGCCCGCTGATAATTGCGACGGTGGGATTGCCAACAGCCGAGTCGGACATTTCGATCCGTTTCAGATTTTTTAGATTAGCGAGAACTTCGGTTCCCTCGTCGGTCATCGCCTGACCGGTCAACAAAAGACTTGTGAGACGAGGGACACCCGATAAATTGGCTAAAACCTCTCGTTTCGAAGCGGCGTCGATGGATGCTGAAACCTCGATGACCGCCCCCTCGCTATTTCGGGTGAGTGCAAATCCCGCCTCCTCCAGGGCAGCAACCATCGCTGGGTCGTCTGGCTGGGCTGGTTCGGGCTCAACAGCAGACGGCCCCTCCTGTTCGGCGATCGGCTCGGGTGTTTTTCGGTCACAACCAGCCAAAAACATGCTCGTAGCCAGGGCAAATGCGAGTGGAATGCTAATTCGTTTCATTATCGGGTCGAATGGATGGGGAACGTGGGAAAGGCTCAGTTGTTAGGTTACGATTTTCGAGCTTCAATGACAACGAACCGCCTCACTTGCCCCCAGGATGGGCAGCGAATTGCCTCGAATCATTGTCTCTACACCGCGTCTTTGTTATGGTGTGGGGAGAAATAATGACGCTAATCGGGCGCATTGCGTTCAATCATACCCATCCGAGGATTTACAATGACCAGAAGAACGACTCGACGTAAATTCGTGGGCCAATCAGCCGCCTTAACGGCTGGCGTGGGATATTGGGCTGGTACCAGCCCAAATTTGCTTGCACAACAGTCGGCTTTGCAAGCTCCAGCAGCGGCTTGCGTCGGT
>JAYZAR010000370.1:0-4099 GCA_036339635.1 Planctomycetota bacterium
CGGAATATTGTTATCTAAAATTCCTTCGGTGACCGAGGCCAACGCCTGCGCCTGCGGGGCCGGCAGGCGATCTGACCCAATTTCGTATTGGCTGTTCAATAAAATCATCAAAGAAATAACGATGATGGGGCCGAGCCAAGCACCGATGAACTGCGCCAATTGTTGGCGGCGTGGTATCCCACCGACCAAGTATCCAGATTTCAGATCGAGCATCATGTCACTAGCCTGCGAAATGGCCAGGCAGATCGCAGCACCAACCAACATCGAACTGGTAATGGTTTCGACTGTATTCAAGCCACCTTTAGCGATCACAATCAAAATCGTCACCGCGATCAAGGTCATGCCAGACAAAGGTGACCAATTCGTTCGCCCAATGCATTCCGCCACAACCACGCCGGCGACCCACACCCAGAGAGTCCCCAGCAGTGCCATTGAAATCGCTCGCCCGAGCGTCATCCCATCGACCGAGGCAAACGCGATCCACACCAAGACCAACGCACCAATGCCAATAGCGGTGTAGAGCAAGCCAATGGGCATTTCATCATTCTTAGAGTCAGAGTCACTACTCTTGCTAGCGTTATGCATTGCCTTCATTGCACTGGCAATCAAAGGAAACGCTGCGATGATCCCACCGACAGCTGCTCCAACCAGCATCCCGATACCGAGCGGTTTGTAGAGAACACCACGCATGTCATCGGGGGTATCGACCATCGCGGCCACCCCATCACTACCGAAGTAAGACAGGAGCGGCGAAAGCAGGAAATAGCAGAGGAATCCACCCGCCCCAAACCAGAAACCACCCTTTCCCGACAGGAATCCAACACCAACCGTCATCACCGACAAGTAGAGCGTGATGTTCAACATTTCAGGAAGCCACTGAAATTGACTATTGGCTTTCCAGTCGTGATTCTCACCCATCAACGACAGAACCAATAGATGGACAACGCCTGACAACAAAGCACCACCTAAAAGCAGGATTGCCTTTCGCACCCCCGCACCAGGCGATTTCAGGATGGTTGCGACAGCAATTCCGCCTGGATATGCCAAGCGATCGAAATCGATCATCTGTTTTCGAAGCGGAATCACAAACGCCAGTCCCAGCACGCATCCCGTGATGCAAGCCAGAATCATCAGCGGCACATTGAAATCGGCGACCGCCTCGAGACCTTCGCGGCGACTGAGAATGAAGAGCGCGGGGACGGAAAACATGATGCCCGAGGAGGCACCGTTGACCGCTGACGCGATCGTCTGATTGATATTGTTCTCTACGATGCTAGACCGCCTGAGTACGCCACGCAGAATCCCCCAGCCGAGGATCGCTGCGAGCTCGGATCCCTCAATCGCGAACCCAAGAATCAGCGCAGCATAGCCAATCGATATAGCGATCAACGCACCGATCGCCCAACCCACCAGGACCGCCGTCCAAGTGAATTCGGGATAGGGGCCCGTTCTAATTGCGATAGAACCCGGCTCCGACTCTTCAGTGGCCATTTTCGGGGGCGTATCTGACATCCATTCTCCAACCAAGTAGTCGAGATGTTTCGCAGCAAGTTCGACGCGGTGTTTAGCATTTAAACATTCCGCAGCAAAGCGTATTGAATTGTGCTCGTGGTGGCAAGAATTGACACCGCAAGCCGATGGGTCGGTTTACAACCCTCCGGTATCTGCAAATCATAACGGGTTGTGCCCCCCAGTGGTTGTCCGAGCCAATAGAACCAGTCCTTCAGAGCTCCTCGGCGGGGAAATGATGAACGCGTAACGAATTCCCGCTCATTTGAAAGGCAGAACATTGAACCAAACGACCGACCAAGATCAGGCAGCGAAACGAATTATCATTGTTGGCGGAGTTGCCGGAGGCGCCAGTGCTGCAGCAAGGGCCAGGCGATTGAGTGAGGACGCGTCGATCTTGATGATTGAGCGTGGGGCCGAGGCAAGCTTTGCCAATTGCGGCTTGCCGTACTACATCGGCGGTGAGATCGCTGATCGAAGCAAGTTGTTAGTGGCGGGGAAACGACAGCTTCAAGATTGGTTGAATCTCGATGTCCGCACGCGAAGCGAAGTAAAGAAAATCGACCGTGATTCCTCAGAGATTGAAATCGAGGACTTGGAAACCGGTCGCATCTATCGTGAACCCTACGAGTACCTAGTCTTATCGACCGGTGCCGCACCGATTCGCCCTGCCCCCTTAATGCAACATGTGGGCCACGATCACCCGCGAGTACTTAGTCTTCGCAATATGACGGACGTCGATCACGTCAAAGCGATCGTCGACTCCGGTATCCAATCGGCCGTCGTCATTGGGGCTGGATTTATCGGACTGGAAGTTGCCGAACAGCTGGTCCATCGTGGAATACAAACTCGATTAGTCGAGCAGTTACCACAAGTGATGCCACCGTTCGACGCTGAGATGGTCCAACCTTTGCATCAATCGTTGCGGCAACGAGAAATTCAACTACATCTTGCTGATGGCGTTGCAGCAATGCGTCCCGCTGGCGAGGGTGTCGAGGTCGAATTGAACAGTGGTGAATTGCTTTCGACTGACTTGGTGTTGCTGTCGATTGGAGTGCGGCCCGAATCCGATTTGGCAAAGGATGCCGGACTAATTCTCAATGATCGGGGTGCCGTGCAGGTTGATTCAGCTCAGCGAACTAATGATCCAAAAATCTTCGCTGTCGGCGATGCCGTCGAAGTGGCCGATCCAATTTTTGGAGGGAAAACGTTTGTTCCTTTGGGTGGCCCTGCAAACCGCCAAGGACGCTTAGCGGCAGACAAAATTGGACAAGCCGAGGGGTTGCTACCAACAGGAGAGGGGGATCAATCAAATCAAAACGACAACCAGGATTACCATTCGCCGCAGGAATACCGGGGAACACAGGGAACCGCCATCATCCGCCTGTTTGACTGGACGGCCGGGATGACCGGGATGAGCGAGAAGTCGCTGCAGCGATTAGAAAAAAAGCGAGGCAAGGATTATGCCTGTGTTTATGCCCACCCCAATCATCACGCAGGGTACTATCCCGGCGCGACACCGATCACGTTGAAACTGGTGTACGAGCTACCGAGCGGACGTGTTCTCGGTGCTCAAGCGATCGGCAAGCATGGTGTTGATAAACGAATCGACGTGATCGCAATGGCGATTCAAATGAAGGCAACTGTACTCGACCTGGAGCAAGCCGAGCTATGCTATGCGCCACCGTTTGGTTCGGCCAAAGATGCAGTCAACATGGTTGGCTTTATCGCCGCAAATCATCTGCGAGGTTTGACCCGGCCAATCCATCCGATGGACTGTCCGCGACCAGCGGCAAAAGATGAAAATGCGGAACTTCAGTCTGCCGACATCCATTGGCTGGACGTGCGCACTCCTGCGGAGTTTGCTGCTGGATCGATTGCGGGGGCGATCAATTTGCCCTTGGAGCAACTCCGGGAAAGGATCGATGAGGTCCCGCGAGACAAGCCAATCATTGCCTACTGCCATGCTGGGCAGCGAGGCTACTACGCGGAACGAATGCTACGTCTCAACGGAGTTGCGAACATCCAGAACCTCAGCGGCGGGTTCAAGCTGTGGCAACAATTTCAGGCGAGCTGATTTCATTTGCTTTGAAAAGAAAACGACCGCGCTGGTCGGTGGAGGGATAGATGGGCAGGCGTGGATAGATGCCAGATAGATGGGTGGGGTAGATGGGGACAGGCAATCACCTTCTCCGTCTTGTTTTTGCAAGCAATACGAAGGTGAACAAAACAATCGATCCGAGATCAGGCCAAACTGGCCAGACCGGCAATTACGTGGGAGATACTTGTTATTTCGGAAGGCAGCGATGCTTTTACGGGGCGACGTTTTGCAAGAGCTCGCTCCACGTAGTAGCCCCGGAATTCGACCGATTGAAATGACAAGCGTATTTGGAAAAAACTTTCGCCTTTTGAAGATCGTGCCCGCGGTGACCACGCATGGGTGGCCTGCCCCGTACTGGTTTGGTGATTACGGGGATTTGCGTAGGCTGGACCCTGGATTTCGAAATTCAGCCGCGAAGCGATAAATCGGTGCCGCCGCTAAAAACTGGAGTGGCTAGGTCTCCCACCTCTCCGAAATCGCCGCCCTCTG
>JAYZAR010000371.1:0-7386 GCA_036339635.1 Planctomycetota bacterium
GCCTGTCCCCAATTTATCTTCTGTCAGTTAGTAAGTTCCCCAACTAATCGACCCTCGCCAAATGCGTTGGAAAAGTACGCTAACTTGAAGGTTCAGCTGGAAATTTTCAGGGCACGAGAGAAAGTGGCTGAGCTTCAAGTAAATTGCTCAGCTTTTTTTACTGCAAGAATGATCTCCTGAATCGCGGCTAACGCCGCTTCCGCCTCCATGGCATATTTATCGAAAGATTTATTTTGCGGATCTGAAATCTTGGGAACATGCCTGATGATTGCGACTGATTTACCGGCCAATTTAATTTCAGCACCATCAGGAAGGTGAGCTGAATACTTCTTGCGGAGTTCGTCAAATTGATCTGCCGCGCCGCGAAAGAAGAGCTTCACAAAACCGGCTGTCATTTGATGGGCGATGTCCGCATGCACAGGCAAACAATCTGGCTGAAATGCAATCCAGGTGCTACCGCCCGGTCGCGGCTTTGGTGCAACCATTCCGCCTTCCGGATTCTTCGCAGTGGCGAACAAGTCATGCCACCTACCCCGCTGCTCCGCCTAATCCATCACGTGAGCGATCCGCCGCACCTCGATCTCCTTGACCGTGTCCAGCCCCGACTCGACGCGCGGTAGGAACAGAATCGCCCCCTGGATATCAGTCGCCAAGTTGGCCAACCACATGATGTGTGTCATGCGGACCGTGGTGATTTTGATTCAGAAGATTCAGAATTCGACGCCGCACGTCTAAGTTCGACTCCTTTTCGGTCTCCGCAAGACCGGAAGAACCCGAATGTTTGCCTGGCAGGCTCGGTTCGAGCATTACTTCTGGTGGAGGGTTTGCCACGCATCTGGGTTCTGCCAGTGGCAGGCGGCACTGAGACTGACACGCCCTGGGCCAACATCACTTCGTGGCTCAGGGGGCTAAGCCGTGAAGGCTGCAAGGGGCGGTTTCTACTTCTTACTTGTAGGGTTCCCGGCATGCGTACCGCCGCAAACCCAGTAGGTGTCTCACGGCGCAAATTCCAATCCCATTCTTTTAGAGATAAAAATCGTTACAGCCGTTGACGGAGGGGTTTTTACGTCGTAGCATGCGGATGAATGCATCTTGAAGCCCTATGACCGCATTTTATTACGGTATGCCGCAAAAGATTGCGGCATGGCGTCTGGTGCGGCCTTTGTAAATCGATATGGGGAAAGCCGTCAGCTATCTGGCCAGTCCAATGCACGCCCATGCTGGGACTCCAAGTTTGTCGGGTGTAGCGAGGTAAGTGGGTGCTGCTGTGGAAAATCGACGATCGCGCGATGAACATGGGCCGCATGGCATAGGTTGGGAAGGAAGTTAACTGCCTTTCCGCCTGCCACTGTCTTACAGTAGCGGTTCCGTGAAATCGTATTTTTCAATACGGTCGGGGGAGCCCTTGTGAGGATCAACGTTCGTTCATGTTTCGGAGTGCGCTTGCCCTCGCCAAGTTTCCGTCAAGTTGTGGGCAATTGAATTTTCACGTGTCGCCCGTGGGTGGTCTGCTCGGTTTGTTTGAAGCGGTTCATATCGAAGCCATTTCGCTGTGCTTCACATCGCTTTCTCGGATTCTTCTAGTCGGCGCACCGTGACATATGCTAAGTCGCTTGTCGCGAAGGCTTCTTCGACACTCGACTCACAGAACATTCTGATCGCATCGCTTCGCAGAGTTGATTTGTATCGCGTCAAGAAGTTTTTCCGAGTGTGCTCCACCGTTGATCGCAAAAGTCGGTTGAGATCAATGCGCATGGCATCGGCGTCGATACTGATCGCAATCTGGATGTCTTCACGGAGTGTTTTCTGATACATTCTACGAGGCAAACATTCTTAATCTGGGCTTGTTTGGTGTGTTATTCAGATCAATTTCGGAATCAGGGTTTGCTCAAAATGGAACTTTATCATCAGGGCGTAATCCGTGGAATCGAACGATCGTACGACGACCATTTCGGATCTGAAGATGGCCGTTGCCGCTTTTGCTAAGGAACGTGATTGGGAACAGTTTCATGATCCCAAAAATTTAGTGATGGCAATGGTTTCCGAAATGGGAGAATTGTCAGAGCACTTTCGCTGGGTTCGCAGCGAAGATGCGTTTGCGGCCGCCGCTGACCCCGCAAATGTTGAAGAGATCGCCCACGAGTTGGCTGATATCTTGATGTTCGCGTTGGAGTTTGCGAACGTTTGCGATATCGATATCACAGACGCGATCATCAGCAAATTAGAGATCAATCGCCAACGTTATCCGATCGAAAAGGCAAAGGGTCGCAGCGACAAGTACAACCGCTTGGATAAATCATCCAGTCAGTGAGTCGGTCAAATCTGGGGCAGTCTGTGATAAGTTCAGGTAATCGTTGGCTATGCCGGTTACGCCTGTGCTGACGTGGAATCACTGGTTTGACCAAGAGCCTGAGGCTTTCCGAGGGTTATCGGAAAAGGCCCCTTGTTGTTTGAATCACCGACTGGCTTTGCAACGCAAAAGGGTCGGCGGAGTCGCTTGAGTCAAGCGTTTAACGGGGATTCAATTCACGTTGCCACGCAGGTAGCGATCGTTGCCTATTGCTGTGTCTGTTTTAGATCAAGATTTGAGCTGGAATACGGGGGTTCAAATAACTTGATCGGTACGTTTGCTTCGACAACGGATTGCGATTTTGGCGAAAAACGGCCGTTATTGGGCAGTGTTGATTACTCTTTTACCTGCGAAATTCGAAGGCTGGCCTGCCTGCGATTGCGACCTTGAGGGGCGATTACCATTAACGCTGGTTGTAGTCCCGGTATGATTTGCACCTGCCCCATCCGCCAGTGAACCTTGGCGACGGCACGGGGATGCCGGCGTCACCTTTTACGACCGAAGAGGAACCAAGTGCACATAGGTCGGGGCGATCCCAGTCCACCAATACCCAGCCGAACATTCTGTTTATCGTGTCCGAGGATAACAGCGATCATCTTGGATGCTACGGCGAAGAAAGAGTCCATACGCCGCATTTGGATGGTTTAGCGATGGCAGGCGTTCGTTACACCCGCGCCTACGTACCTTATTCCGTTTGCAGTCCCTCTCGAGCCGCCTTTTTGACTGGTTTTTACACCCGCCAAACTGGCCACATCGGTCTGGCAACCCATCGATTTGCGATGCATCGAAATTTCAAAACCATGCCTGCGTACTTTCAGGAGGCTGGTTACTACACCGGGTTCCTTGGCAAGACCCATATCAATCCAGCAAACTTCGTCGAGGATTAAGTCGATCACCGCGCAATCCGCGATGCGAATTTTGGCAAGACAACGAGTATTGAAACGGTCGCGAGCGAAGCACGTGCTGTGATGCAGAAAGCGGCGGATTCGAATCAGCCGTTTCTATTGATCATTAATGATGCCGACGCCCACCGTCGATTTGTTAGGAAATCAAAGCACGGTTTTCCCAGCGTTTTGGTTGATCAGGAAATCTCCCCCTATTCATGGATCGGATCGGACTCACCGCATCTCCGGGAGGAGTTGCGTGATTACTTGAATTGCATTAACCGGCTTGATGAGGGAATCGGGATGATTCTGGATGATGTCGATGGAATGAAAATCCGCGACAACACATTGATCGTTTACATCAGTGACCATGGTGCGGACTTTCCACGCGGTAAGGGAAGTATTTACGAAAATGGAACGCGGATTCCAATGATCGTTTCGTATCCTAAAGATTTGCCGCAGGGGAAAGTTGAGTCGGCGATGGTTTCGACCACCGACATTCTTCCGACGATGTTGCAGGCGGCGGGATTGCCGATTCCCAAGGAACTGCCAGGGTTCGCTCTACAGCAGCTCGATCGCGGTCAGGTACCGGTTCGCAAATACATCCACACGTTCACAACCGGATCTCCGCCCAACCTGCTTTATCTACAATTTGGGATTCGTGAAGATCGCTACAAATTGGTCTACAACCCGGACCGTGCACTCAATCGGCTGGCCGTCTCACACTACAAAAACAGTCAGTTGCCGCGTGAGCAGCAATAGCAGTGTTTCTTGTACCCACCGGAGTACGAGTTGTTTGATTTGCAAAACGATCCTGATGAATGGAATAATCTTGCTGGGGATCCGGAGCACGCGGCGACGAAAGAGCGTTTGCTGACAGCGATGCGGCATTTTCAAAAACAGATCAATGATCCTTTCGTCGATCCTGAGAATCTGTGGGCCTTTATCAAGGAGCAGAAAGAGTATCAGCAAAAGCCGTACAAAACACCGGGATTCCGTTGGCCGCATTTGACACTGTTTGGCGAGTCATCGGAATCTGCATCAACTCCACTTCAGCCGTAGTTGGCTGGGTGTATGAATGACTGCAGTCCGTTAGCGGGATGCGTCGGTGTGACGCAGCTAGAAAGCCGATTTTTTTCGGTTGCTGCCCGCTCGGGCCCGGAGGACACGCCCTACTTACGAACAACCCGTTATGATGGCGTGATGATGATTCACCTAACCTATCGCCTTGCATTCCGCTTCTTTACGCTCTGCTTCTGTTTGGCGATGCAGTCCAATTCGATGGCGGAAGAACCCATGTCGTTTAATCGCGACGTGCGCGCGATTTTATCGGAGAAGTGTTTCTTTTGTCACGGTCCGGACGCGAATCATCGCGAAGCGGAGTTGCGGCTTGATCTTGAAGCGGAAGCGAAAATGAACGCGATCGTTGCAGGTCACGCCGACCAAAGCGAACTCATCTCACGAATTTTGAGCGAAGATCCCGACGCTGTGATGCCGCCGCCTGAGTCCGGCAAGACACTCACTCCTGACGAGATCGATATCCTGCGTCGTTGGATCGATAACGGGGCGGCCTACGAAACCCATTGGTCGTTTTCGAGCCCCGAACGGCCTGAGTTGCCAGAGGTTGGGGACGATCGTTGGGGGCGAAACTCGATTGACCGTTTTGTGCTTGCTCGCCTGCGGGCCGAGCAAATGCAGCCGTCTTCGCAAGCGGATCGGCATGTGCTGATTCGTCGGCTCTCGTTGGATTTGACCGGTCTGCCTCCGTCTGTCGACGAAGTGCAGGCCTTTGTGACAGACACTTCGGAGAGCGCTTACGAGGAAGCGGTTGAACGTTTGTTGCGTTCCCATCGCTTTGGAGAGCACATGGCGAGGTATTGGTTGGATGCCGCCCGTTTCGCTGACACGAATGGATACCAGTACGATCTTGAGCGGGAACAATGGGTTTGGCGGGATTGGGTAATCAATGCCTTCAACACCAACATGCCATTTGATCAATTCACCATTGAGCAAATTGCGGGGGATTTACTGCCCAATGCGACCGACCAGCAAATTCTGGCAACGGGCTTTCATCGTAATCATCCGATCACGATCGAAGGTGGCGTAATCGATGAGGAATATCGCACGGAATACGTGGTCGATCGTGTGGTGACCACTTCGACAGTTTGGCTCGGATTGACCATGACCTGCGGTCGCTGTCACGATCACAAGTACGACCCTATCTCGCAGCGTGATTTTTACCGGTTCTTTGCGTTCTTCAATAACGCTCCGGAAAAGGGGCTGAACGGCTTTGATCCCAAGATCAAAGTGCCGTCACCATTGCTGGAAAATCAACTCGAAGTTTGGGATCAGCAGGTTGCTGCGGCACGTGCCGATTACGAACGAATCATTGGTGAATCTGGTTTGCCGGTAAAGCAATGGGAAGAACAGCTTGCTGGTATGGATCCTGCATGGAACGTGATCGTTCCCAAGCAAATGGCTTCGGCCGGTGGAGCTGTCTTGACCGTGCAAGACGATCAAAGCGTGCTCGCAAGCGGCCCAAATCCGGTCAATGAGACGTATGAAATCATTCTTCAGACCGACGCTAAAAAGGTATCAGCGATCCAGCTGGAAGCACTCGTCGATCCGTCAACCGTAAACGGGGGCGCGGGACGCGGCAGCAATGGCAATTTTGTGCTCAGCGAGTTTGAAGTCGAGGTCGCTGAAGTCGAGGTCGCTGGGGCCAACGATCCGGTACGTTACCGCAAAGTTAAATTGGTGAATGCCGAAGCGGATTATTCGCAGCAGAACTACAACATCAATTTGGCAATCGACGGCAAGGTTGATCAATCTGGATGGGCCGTCGATGGGCATGCGAAAATCGAAAACCGAAGAGCGGTTTTCACCTTTGCGAAACCGATCACGAGCGAATCGGGTTTGACCTTCAAAGTGCGGATGCTGCATCGGCTTGGGTTATCTCATCAGATTGCTCGGTTTCGTCTCTCGCTTCATGAGTCGGATTCGCCACCGCTGTCGATGTCGGTCGCCGCGATCCTGGCCCGTCCAAAAGAGAATCGTTCACCGGCAGAGATAAAGCAGTTACAGGAAGGATTGTTGCAACGGTTTGCGCCAGAGGATGCGAAAGTTGCCTTTGCCAAGTTACGCGACCTAGAACGTCAGCGGGTGAAGGCGAAGGCCGTAGTTCCGGCAACGATGGTGATGCGAGAAATGACATCGCCAAGGAAAACACATGTTTTATTCCGCGGCGAATACGATAAACCGGGTGAGGAAGTTCATGCAGGCACGCCGCAAACACTGCCGCCCATTCCGGAGGGCCTCGCCTCGAACCGTTTGGGATTAGCAAAGTGGTTGGTCATGCCGAATCAGCCGTTGACTGCCCGCGTCACCGTCAATCGCTTCTGGCAACAATTATTTGGCATTGGCATCGTCAAGACGGTTGAAGATTTTGGTTCGCAGGGCGAGTGGCCCAGCCATCCAAAATTGCTTGATTGGTTAGCGGTCGATTTCGTCGAATCTGGATGGGACGTTAAACGCTTGTTAAAGCAAATCGTGATGTCATCGACTTACCGGCAGTCATCAAAATTGACACCAGAGAAAATTGAGGCCGATCCAGAGAATCGATTGCTGGCGCGGGGGCCACGTCTGCGACTTGATGCCGAAGTGATTCGGGATAGCGCTCTGTTTGCGAGTGGATTGTTGAATCAACAGTTGGGTGGCCCGAGTGTGTTTCCCTACCACCCAGCTGGTCTATGGCAAGAGATCAATAATCGGCCTGGATATTCGCGGACATACCAACAAGATTCCGGCGAAAAGCTGTTTCGGAGAAGTCTTTACACCTTCTGGAAACGGACGGTTCCACCTCCTTCGATGTCGGCCTTCGATGCGCCTGGGCGCGAGTACTGCCAGGTGCGTCGCTCTCGAACCAATACACCACTGCAAGCCTTGGTGATGCTGCACGATCCTCAATTTGTTGAAGCCGCCCGCCATCTGGCAGAGCGAATCTTACGAGAGGGTGGCGAGACTCAAAAGCAACGTATCGAATATGCCTTCTTGCTTTGCCATGCTCGCCAACCCAATGAGCTTGAATTTTCTGTTTTGAAGGATGTCGTGGAAACCCGACTGGCTCAGTACACCGGCAATCGTGATGCGGCC
>JAYZAR010000372.1:0-30234 GCA_036339635.1 Planctomycetota bacterium
CGAAGCTGTCTTGCTGGGTAACGTTGCTTATCGGAGTGGCGGCGGCTTTGATTGGAACGCTGAAGCACTCACCACATCCGGAAATGCTCATTCGCAGGGTTTGATTCGTGAGAGCTATCGCAAAGGCTGGGAAGTCTAGCCACTTACGGTTCTGAGAGAGCTCAGCCGAATTTGATCTGCTGGTCTGAGGTAATTTGCTGATCCGAGCGACGTGCATCGCATAGATCCCTGTGATCTCAGCGTGGGCTCGACACTGCAAGCTCAGTCGGCTCGGCTCCATTAAGTGCCGCTCTCGCGCCAGAGGTAATCTCGGCGTTTACTAGGTGAGTCAATTTTTTACTAGGTGAGTCAATTTTAGGTGACCTAATGGTTTACGGCTCAGGAGGCAGCGATATGGTGCGTCGCTGTGGACGGGACTTCAAATGAGCGCCCCTGCTCGTTGAGGCGAATCGATTGTTCGGTGCTAACTAAGGATCGAATGAACAACGTCACCATGGACATCAGTTAATCGAAAATCACGTCCCTGAAAACGATAGACGAATCGTTCGTGATCAATCCCGAGTAGATGCAGGATTGTTGCGTGCAGATCGTGGACGCTGACACCATCAGTTGCCACATTCACGCTGTAATCATCTGTACTGCCGTGATTCACGCCTCCCTTGACACCGCCGCCTGCCATCCACATGGTGAAGCAGCTGGGGTGATGATCGCGGCCATAGTTTTTAGGGGTTAGTTTTCCTTGGGAATAAATCGTTCGTCCGAATTCGCCACCCCAGATGATCAAGGTCTCAGCCAACATGCCTCGCTGCTTGAGATCTTTGATTAATGCAGCGGTTGGTTGATCTGTGTCACGACACTGCTTGGGCATTTGGCCGGGGATATTGTTATGTTGATCCCAACCCTGATGAAACAGCTGGATAAAACGCACTCCTTGCTCGGCGAGTCGGCGAGCGATCAAGCAATTGAAAGCATATTTGCCCTGGGTTTTTACATCTGGTCCATAGAGGTCCAGAACATGCTTGGGTTCGTCAGAAAAGTCAAGTAAATCGGGGACCGACATTTGCATGCGGAATGCCATTTCATATTGCGCGATCCGCGTTTGAATCTCTGGGTCGCCGGTCTGCTGATGCTTGAGTCCATTTAACGTATTGAGTGAATCGAGCATGGTCCGCCGCAGGCCCCTGGAGATTCCAGCAGGATTGTCGATATCGAGGACAGGTGCGCCCTGGTTGCGGAATTTTACCCCTTGGTGTTTGGATGGCAGGAAGCCACTTCCCCACAAACGATCGTACAGCGGTTGGCCTTGCTTGGCGGACCCTTTGCTACTCATCGCCACAAATGCCGGCAGGTCGGCCGCTTCGCTGCCAAGTCCATAGTCAACCCATGATCCGATGCTGGGGCGGCCGGGTACTTGTGATCCAGTTTGTTGAAAAGTGATGGCTGGATCGTGGTTGATGGCATCAGTATGCATTGATCGAATGATGCAGATGTCATCAGCGAGGGAGCCAATGTTTGGAAGTAGCTCGCTTATCCAAGAACCTGCTTCACCGTGTTGGGAAAACTTAAACGCGGTCGGCGCAACGGGGAAACTGGCCTGCGCCGAACTCATCGTCGTCTTTCGGTCGTCCGGGTAGATGCTTTTGGGGACTTCTTCACCAAAGCGATCGCGCAGTGCGGGTTTATAATCATAGAGGTCCATTTGTGCAGGACCGCCTGACTGGAATAAATAGATGATGCGTTTGATCTTGGGCGTACGATGAGGCAGATCCGCAAGCCCGCGGTGAGCATTTATTTCGCCTTGCACGAACCGGTCACTTTCCAAAAGCGTGCTGAGTCCGAGCGAACCCAGCAACATTGAACGGCGTGAAAAATTTGGATGCATCGATCGTTTCTGCCTTGTTTATTCCTTGCTGATGGTCTCGTCGAGATTCAGTAGTAGTGAAGCGGTCATTGTCATTGCCGCGTGTTCAGCCAATGGCAGCGATTTGTTGCGTTGATTCTCACCCGTTGCAAGTAATTGCTTCGCGGCTTCCGGTGCGTTTGAAAAATGTTCCAGGAAGCGATTGTGTGCATTAATGATCACTGCTGATTCTTTATCGCTTGGCCACCGACCGGTCGCCTCGCGGAATGCATCTGCGATCATGCTCGGTCTCACTTGGCCATCGTTTTGCAAGATCCGTTCAGCGAAGAATCTTGCGCACTCGATGAACGTCTTGTTGTTCATTAAGGTCAATGCTTGCAGCGGCGTGTTGGTTGACTCGGTTTGTACCGTACATACTTCTCGAGCAGCCGCATTGAAGTTCATCATCGTTGGTGGCGGTATGGTACGCCGCCAGTAGGTGTAAACGCTACGGCGATAAAGGTTGCGGCCCTTGTCTTGCTTGTATTTGTTGTTGGAAATTGCGGACCAGATCTTGGGTGGCATGTAGGGTCTCGTCGAAGGTCCACCGACTTGTTCAACCAATAAACCACTCAGAAGCAATGCTTGATCGCGAACAATAAAGCCGGGTAAGCGGTAACGCGGTCCTCGCGACAGTAAGCGATTGCTCGGGTCAAGTTCCAGTGAAGTCGCTGTTATCTGTGAATCTTGTTGGTAGGTCGCGCTGTGGATAATTCGTCGCTGGATTGCCTGGATGTCCCACTCGCTGCGAGTGAATTCTAACGCTAGATAGTCGAGCAATTCAGGATGCATAGGGAGTGCGCCCTGCGAACCTAGGTTGTCGCTCGTTTCCACAAGACCAGTACCGAAGAATTGCTGCCAAAGGCGATTCACCGCAACGCGAGCAGTCAATGGGTGCTTGGGATGAAACAGCCACCTTGCGAGTTCCAGTCGATTGCTTGGTGAAATTCCTGGCGTACTTGATGCGAGAGATTTGGGGATCGAGGCGGTCACAGATTGGCTGAGATCAGGCATGTTGTATTGGCCCCGCTGGAGCACATGCGTTGCCCTTGCTTCGGTTAGTTCATGCATGACCATGACCGTGCTCGGATCGCCTGCTTGGGGGCGTTGCAGACCGTTGCCAGCTTCTGCGCGTGCCCGGCGCAGTTTGACTGGAGCTGGCGTGACCATGCGGTCTTCGCCAGGCGATAAGTTGGGCCAACTCTTCGGCACCCTTATGAAGGGCGGACTGTTGCCATTGTTCGGGCCGACACCCCATTCAGCAATGTTGTTGAAGTAGGCGTACAGTTGGTAATACTCTCGCTGGGTAATTGGGTCATATTTGTGGTCGTGGCACCGCGCACATGAAACGGTTAGGCCTAAAAAAATCGTGCCAAACGTATCGACTCGGTCTGCTACGTACTCGGTGCGCCACTCTTCTGGGATCGATCCATCTTCTGAATTGATGCGGTGGTTGCGACCGAATCCAGTCGCAACTTGCTGACGCAGTGTCGCGTTCGGTAAGAGATCGCCAGCAAGCTGCTCGATGACGAATTGATCATATGGCATGTGTTGGTTGTATGCTTCGATTACCCAGTCTCGCCAAACATGCTGATAGCGATAGCGGTCATTTTGGTAGCCGTCGGTATCCGCATAACGAGAAGCTTCCAGCCACGGCAACGCCATGTGCTCGCCATAGCGATAGGATTGCATCAGTCGATTCACCAACTTCTCGATGGCGACATCCAAGTCATCTTTCAGAAATGCGTCAATCTCGGCCGCGGTAGGGGGTAAACCCGTGAGGTCGAGCGTAATCCGTCGCACGAGCGATTCCGCGGATGCTCGCGGGGCGGGGCTGAGGCCCTGCTCGCGAAGACGAGTTAAAACAAACCGATCAAGAGGATCGCGAGACCATTGGTCGGCGTCCACTTCTGGGACAGCTGCGTGTCGCGGCGTCACCAGTGACCAGTGTTGGGCGAATTCGGCACCCTCGCGGATCCATTTTAGTAACGTGTTGCGTTCAGTTTCCGTCAGCTGACGCCTGGAATTGGGCGGTGGCATCTGAGAATCCGGATCCTTGGAGAGGATTCGGTGGACCAATTCGCTCGCTTCGGCATTCCCCGGTTCGATCACATTCATCGCGGAATCTTCTAAGTCGAGTCGCAGGTCAGCAGCGACGGCAGCTTGGTCAGGTCCATGGCAATCGAAGCAATGGTCCGACAAGATTGGCCGAATATCTCGGTTGAAATCAACGGTTTCGGCCTGAAGCAGCCCGTCGTTGACCATCATCGAATGCGAGCAAAGCAGTATGGCAAATAAAATTCGAATCACGGTGTTTTTCGAGCGTTGT
Source organism: Planctomycetota bacterium (assembly GCA_036339635.1). GTDB lineage: Bacteria > Planctomycetota > Planctomycetia > Pirellulales > Pirellulaceae > Rubripirellula. The sequence continues at coordinate 4,230 of JAYZAR010000372.1, forward strand.
CAGCAGGGGAGGACTCACCGACAGTGTAACTGCGAGTGCGGGGCCTGTCGGGATTATCTCAAGGACTTAAGTTACCGACCAACCAATCAATTTCTGCCGCTGTAATGTCAGCAGAGTCGAAAGCCTGAAAGGAATCGGATTTGCCCGCTGCGGTGAACGCCTTCGATACGATCGCGGGTAGGTTGGTATCGCCAACCACCGCGAGTGGATAAGGTGATCTTAATGCCAGGATTGCAGGTAAGTCACCGTATTTAACCGCACCGGGTACGAAATCTGCGTCGCGGTAATGATTGACGTTGGCAAAACGAAAGTCATCACTCTGGATTAATGCGCGGTCTACCAATGAGCCTGCATGTGCTGCGGCGGGGGCAACCCAAGCAGCTGTTCCACTGGTTCCGAGCAAGGTGACCAGTTTCCCTCCTTGTTGGCGTGCGTGGGCGATGACTGCCAACAAATCAGCGGTTCGGTGGGCTGCAAGAGTTCGGTTGTATCCAAATGTGAATGCGGAATAGGAACGTGGGTCATCGATCACTCTTTGTTGTTCACCATCATTTTTCTCGGTACTCAATTCGCCTTGTTGGAACAAATCAGGCAGAAGTACCGTCACGCCGTGACGGAGCAGTTTTTCGAGTTGATCAGTCGGGGCACCGTTTGAGCGAAAAGCGGCTTGCTTGCCGTTTGCATGCGTCCAGACAGTGATTTTTTCCGCAGTGGCTTGTTCAGTGCTGACGGTTAGCACAGGCACATTGGCACCGCGAGTCGCATCGTGAAGCATTCCTCGTTCGACGGTGATTCCATTCGAAGTCAGTTTGCCTCTGCTTTTGTAAGTGGTTTTTTTAGGCACGCCCTGATCAAAAATTATTTGCCAAGCGCCACCAACAGTTGCGCGGAATGTCTTGAGGGATTCTGCATCCGCAGGCTCGAGACCTTCCAATTGTGCAGATGCTTGCTGGTCGAACCAACGGCAAACAGCACGTTCGTGAGGAATACCAACTACTGATGGCGACGGATGTTCCTCATCCCAAACGGTGGTTTCCTGATCTGTCAGGGGGGCAAAATCTTGTTCGATCACAGGATCATCAAGGCCAAGGTTTAGATGCCGATTCATCCATTGGTACATCGTTGCTCGTGCGATGTAATTATAGTTGTGTTTGAATTCCAACATGGGACGGCAATAAACATTTGCTTGATCACCGATCATGGCATAGAGCCATTTTAGTTCTGGATATCCATCGGTCATCATGTCCCGTGTCCAGTCGTCCGCTGATGTCATTGCCTGGGGGCGTGGCGCGAACAAGGCGGCTAATTCAACATTGCCAGTATCAATCCGGAGGAGGTTGCAGTTCTCACAGTAGCATCCACCCTGCATCGCGGTTGAAACCATCCCATTTGGAAACGATGCTTTGACTCTTTCGTCGATCGCGCCGAGCAAGATCGACTGAGTTCCACCACCACTTCCCCCGGTGACAGCTAAGCGATCCGGATCAACGTCAGGAAGCGAGGCCAAGAAATCAAGTGCACGAATGGCATTCCATGTTTGTAGACCCATGATCGATTGATTGCGTAGGTCAGCATCGATACTGAAGAAAACCCAGTCGTCTCCTCTTTGTTTTTCTTCCGGTCTCGCTTTCGCGTGTCGATGAGACACTTGATGTGAAATTTGAATCGAGTCGGCGTAGCCGACCATGTCAAAGATGAAGCTCACACAGCCCATCCTCGCCAATTGCGCGCACCTCGCCAACTTGGGAGTCCGTCCTGAATTCTCAAAATGTTCACCCCCCGGCTGTATTTGACGAGCGATTGCTTCATCGCTGTGAGATTGCATTCGTCCACCGTGTCCATGTGGACACAACACACCAGGCGCACGATCAAATCGTGGCTTGCTGGGGCGAAATAGTAAGCCGGTAACGTAGTGGCCGGGCAAACTCTGAAAGTACACTTTTTCGACAGTAAATCCATCACGTTGTGTCTTGTCAAATACAACCGAATGGAGGGGGGGCTTCTCAGGCATCGGCCACAATCCGGTTGCGACGAGTACGCGGCGGCGCAGAAATTCAGCTCGCAAAAACCAGGCTCCCGAGTTTTCCGGAACCACAAATGGAAAGTGATCGTTTAGTGTTTTTAGTTTTTCGAATCGTAAATCGCCGGGTTGCTCGCCAATTTCAAGGACGCGATGAAGGTCAGCCTTCGGCGTAACGGGAGGATCTGCATAGCTGCCACTAGCAAGGGTGATGCAAAAGCTAAGAGCAATCCAACGATTCATGACGCACCTCTCGGGGAAAACCGTGCTGGTTCAATTCTTCTCTTTTTCCAGGCCAATATTTTGCCTGTTCATTTTTACAAAGGCGGGGACCCATAGGAATCTACCGATTTCAGGTGGGCAGTCCTTGAGTTGTACGGCGAGTTCTGGGGCAGTTCGATTCTTCATCGATATCAGGCCTCGCAAACCTCGCTTGCAAAGGCGACAATGGCGGCGTTGAGATCATTTAACACTATGGCTCTAGACGAGTAAAAATCGATGCGTACGATTCTAACTGCCGATGCCAAGGCCATGGGGCAATGGGTCGGCGAACATGCTGCTGAGGACCTCCGCCAAGCGATTGCGAAGCATGGTGAGGCGAATATCGTCGTGGCGACTGGGGCCTCTCAATTCGAGGTTCTGCAGGCTTTGGTCCAGCAGGCAGAGATCGATTGGTCCAAGGTTCACGGATTCCACTTGGATGAATATGTTGGAATTTCAACTGATCACGGTGCCTCATTCTGTCGGTACTTGAAAGAGAGGTTTGTCGATCATCTAAATTTGGCCAGTTTTCATTATCTTCGTGGTGATGCTGACCCAACCGAAACGATTGATGAAATTGGTGGCCGCCTCTCCCGGACGAGAATTGATTTGGCCCTCGTGGGAATTGGTGAAAATGGCCACCTGGCATTTAATGATCCTCCGGCAGATTTCGCGACCGAAAAACCATATTTGCTGGTTGAGTTGGACGAGCCCTGTCGCATGCAGCAAGTCGGAGAGGGATGGTTTGATTCACTTGCTGATGTTCCGACACACGCAATCAGTATGTCGGTGCGACAGATTTTGAAGTCGGCCAAGATCTACTGCAGTGTTCCTGATACCCGCAAAGCAGCCGCTGTCCGTGGAACCTTGGAAGAATCGGTGTCCCCTGAGATTCCTGCCAGTATCTTGCGAGAACATCAGGACGCGTTCTTGGTGATCGATCAGGCTGCGGCAAGCCTGCTAGGTGATGAGACTCGTGCTTCTTTGGAGCAGGTTTAATGTCTGGATTCGTCGACTTACAGGTGAATGGCTACGGTGGGGTCGATTTCAACTCGGAATCACTTACTGACGAAGCGATGCATCGAGTTTGCGGCCGATTATTAGACGATGGAACAGGTCGTATTTTGGCGACGATTATTACGGCTCCCATCGATACAATGCTGCGGCGGATCCGTAACCTCGCGCGGTTGATTGATTCGAGCACGGACATCTCGTCAACGATTGCCGGGATACATGTGGAGGGTCCCTTTCTGAGCGATCAGAACGGCTTTGTTGGCGCACATCCTCCGAATGCTACCATGGACGCTTCGGTCGATGTAGCGAATTCCTTGCTGGACGCGGGAGCAGGCCACGTCAAGATTGTCACGCTTGCTCCCGAACGAGACCCGGGGGGACGGGTGACATGCGAACTTGCGAAACAGGGGATCGTCGTCGCGGCCGGGCATAGTGATGCTTCCGTCGATCAGCTCGATGTAGCGATCGATCAAGGCTTGAGCCTGTTTACGCATCTCGGTAACGCGTGTCCTGCTCTGGTTCCTCGACATGACAATATCATTCAACGCGTACTCAGCCGGAGTGAGCGTTTAATGATCTCGTTCATCGCGGATGGGCATCATGTTCCACCACCGGCATTAAAAAATTATCTGCAGTGTGTACCTTCGGATAATGTGGTGATCGTTACCGATGCGATTAGTGCTGCGGGCTTGGGGCCCGGGCGATACGAGTTGTCAGATCAAGTGGTTGAGGTCGATGAAGATGGTGCCGCTTGGTCGGCCTGTCGTACGCACTTTGCAGGTTGCGCGTCGACGTTTCCGCAGATGGTTGGTGTATTGAAAGAACGTGTTGGGGTGTCGGACCAGCAGATCGACCAGTGGATGCGGATCAACCCAAGTAGATTGTTGGGAATTAGTGTCTGATCTTTTACGCCTAGTAAGTTTCTAGCCTCGGATCATAGCTTCAAAACCGTCGATGACGGGGATTCCTGGGACCTTTTGATGCAACCGGGCAACATCAGCATTCAGGAGAATGTTTTGGATACGTCAGCGATTACCGAGGTGATCCGAAATCGAAGAACGGTTAAGCCGAAAAACTTCACCTCTCAAGAGATTGACCAATCGATCGTTCGCACGATGCTCGAGAATGCAAACTGGGCGCCCACCCACGGGATGACTGAGCCATGGCGTTTTTCTATCTTTCGCGGTGCGGCGCGCCAACGGCTCGCTGAGTTTCTGGCCGAGACCTACAAGTCGTTGAGTACACCCGAAGCATTTAAACCGAAGAAGTATGACGGGATGCGTCAAAACGCGATGTTGGCGCCGGTTGTAATCGCGGTTGGGATGAAACGTCAAGAATCAGAGAAGATCTCCGAGTTAGATGAACTGCTCGCGGTAGCGTGTGCCGTTGAGAACTTGCACCTCACCGCAACCGCCTTTGGGTTGGGTGGGTTTTGGTCGACCAATATTGCTGCGACGAGTGATGCCATGAGGGATTTTCTTGGGTTCAACCCCAAGGATCGTGCCCTCGGATTGTTTTATGTTGGCTATCCAGCTTGCGAGTGGCCAGTTGGAGATCGAACTCCCATTGATGGGAAAGTTCAATGGATTGATCGATAGTTTGTGAATGGACGGTACAGAGATTTGTTTGCTGGTCAGCGAGGCGACATCGCTCACGCAGGTGCAGGCACGCTCTTCCAGGCTAATCACTTCGGCCGAAGCTCTGAGGCCTTATTCGTTATTTGAGGATAAGCGCGTTCGCAATTAAAGGATGATCTCCCAGGATTGATTCCCAAGTGCTCGACAGCGCGATCTCATTTACGCGTTCTGCCGCCATCAGCACGACATGTGGCAGTTCAACAAAGCGACTGATGTTCAGCAGGTCAGGCGCGTCGCGATTTCGAATCGGCAAATCAGTTAAGGTCAGTTGGTGAATGCCGGTGGTCCAAAGTGAGGCATATAAGGTCCAGAATGCTGCTTCGCCATTGGCATGCACATGCAGTTTGGACCAGTCAAGATTCGGCACGGAACTTAGCGCTTGCAACGCTCGGCGAACATCGTAGATTTGCATCGTGGCAGCTGTCTGTCCGATCTGCATGAATCGTCGGCGGATCTGAGTACGCGTCTTCAAATCGCGAGACCATTCGGTGGGACCGACTCCACGGGGTACGATCCATGCGATGTTCTTGCCGGCATGTTGTTCACATATTTTTTTCCAGCGTGAAAGATTAGGAGTCGTTGAAGTGACTGCTTCCGGCATCGCCGCTGCTAGAGCAGGAGCCAATGTTTCCCATCGCTCTTGGTCGATAACATAAGTGGAAAGCGGTGCGTCATTTCCTTCAGGGCGATAAACAAACAATCCAAGTCGGTATGGAGCTTGGCTATCGTACTCCACTTGGAGAAGATCTTCTGAGGAGGATGTGATTCGAACATTAAGCGGTTCGTTGACGACGGGCCAGCCTCGGAAAACACGATTTTTCAGTAAGTTCATCCATTCTAGTGATGCTCGCTGTAATTCATTTTTTTGTTGCGGTAGCTCCTTCGGATTGACCGCCGGGACGAAGCTTTCGTGGATGGTGGTTACACGCTCATCGCGTGGCAGAGAAGTGAAGACTTTAAGCTGTTCTGGCTCAAAGAACTTGATCGCTGTTTTGTCGATCAGTGAAACATCTTCTTTTAAAAATCGATTGAACCAGCGGAAAGCATGAATCCGAAGTTCTTGGGTGTCCTTGTGGGGGCCCTCTGTGATCTGCAGGCCCAGTTGGTCACTCGCTTCGTAAAGGTCGTAGATGCGGCGTGTTTTTGAATGGACATCAACGACGCCGTCGAGCGGGAAAATTCGATCCTTGTCAGTATTGGAAATCAGCAGGGGGCGTGGTGCGACTAAAGCTGCAACCATTGGGTAATCCCAGCGGTAGGTATTGACCATATACATGCAATCACAGTGTCCTTCGACACAGCCATCGACCACATGATTCGTGAGGCTGGTTATCCCGGCGACAGGAACTGCTGCCTTGATTCGTTCGTCAATCGCTGCGATCCACCAAGAGTAGGCTCCCCCACCACTGCGGCCGGTAACACCAAGCCGTTCGGCATTGACTTCTTTGCGATCCTGTAAATAGTCCAGGGCTCGAACGCAATTCCAAGCTTCTACACCTGCCGGTGTATAGCCGCGATTGTTCCACCACCACATTTTCTCCCGATAGGTGCCATGATGAATTCCTTCGAGTTCGCCTAGTTGAATGGTGTCGATGGTGAGGCAGACATAGCCATTGCGGGCGAACCATGCACCATGATGCTGATAGTTGACTTTGTTACCGAAACTCACACCGTCCTTGCGAACTGCACCGTGTCCGCAAACATATAGAATCGCAGGCAAAGGTTCGTTTTGTTCCGCTGGGCGATAGAGGTTACCGGTGACGTAAACACCCGGCATCGATTGGAACTGCAGGTTCTCTACGACAAAGCCTTCGTCATGCGCGACAGAGCCGGTAACGACCGGGTTGAGCGGCGTTCGCTTGGGAAAGGGGCTCAGCCCAAGCATTTCAAGTAGTTGTTCTCGGTATTGGTCACGACGGGAAGTCCAATCATCGAGTGTTTGGATTTCTGCGAATGTCGCCGTTGTCAATTCTTCAGTTTGATTTCGAAAATACTCGGTGGCCAAGGAATCGCCCCTGGACGAATCGAAAGTAGGGCTCTGAGCCCGTATTGTTGACGCGGAAATCAACAAGCCAACAAGCAGAAGGCAAACACGCATGATGTCGATGCTCGGTTGCAGGAAAAGGGGAACCGATGGACGGCCGCTCGTTATTCACTGATCCGTCCATGGTACTCCGTTCGATTCGACGCGTGTTATTCAGGCTTCGCGTGTATCAAAATGCAGGTCGCATGGCGTGGATTCTGTTGACAGCATCCGCACGGCAACATCATTTGGGTTGGCGATGCTGTCGTGTTCGAGGGATAGAATCAACGCTGCCGTCAGATCGTGTTCGTTGCTTTTCGGTGGCTTGTTGACTGCTCGAGCGTTTCGTGTCGCCCTTGATTTGGCGGAGCTTGCCATTGGTAACGGTTGACGATTTCGTCGCTCGCAAATTGATTCGGCGAGGTGTTAACAAGCGAAGACGCTGCCACCATCATTTGGTGAAAGCCCTTCAACCCTCGGTCCTGCACTGATGGCAAGGAGCTCAGCTCTACAATCAAGCGTATTGGGCAACCGTTAGCGTGCGTCTCGGGTGACTATAGTTCCAAGAACAAACGTGCTGGGTCCTCGATAACGTCTTTAATCGTGCGCAAGAATCCGACCGCTTCACGACCGTCGACAATCCGATGGTCATAGGTCAGGGCGATGTTCATCATGGGTCGGATAACGACCTCTCCATCGACTGCTACGGGCCGCTCTTGAATGGCATGTAAGCCTAAGATGCCGCTCTGCGGTGGATTGACGATTGGGGTACTTAACAGCGAACCATAAATGCCGCCATTGCTGATGGTGAATGTTCCGCCGATCAAGTCTTCTGGTTGCAGGCGATTCTCAGCCGCCTGTTTTGCGAAATCGCTGATCGAGCCTTCAATGCCAGCAAACGACAAAAGTTCGACATTTCGAATGACAGGAACGACCAGGCCTTTCCCGCCACCGATCGCAATTCCAATGTCGTGGTAGTGGCGGTAGACGATATCGTTGTTGCGAATCTCCGCATTCACTGCAGGGAATTTTCTTAGTGCTTCTACGGCTGCCTTCGCGAAAAATGACATGAATCCTAGTTTTACGCCATGTCTTTCCAAGAACCGTTCTTTATATTTGCTGCGAATCGACATCACTGGCTTCATGTCGATTTCGTTAAAGGTCGTCAGCAAAGCCGCTGTTTGCTGAGCTTCAACAAGCCGAGCTGCGATGGTGCGGCGGAGCATGCTGAGTGGCTTGACTTGTTCTTGACGATGCGACGGAGCATCAGCAATCAGGCTTCCAGTGACGGCGCGGCGTGGCTCGGGCGTCGCCGGTTGAGAAGCGGGGGGTGTCGTTGAGAGTTTTTTGCTTTGGTTTTGAACGTATGCCAACACATCTTCTTTAAGCAGGCGTCCCCCCGGCCCTGAGGCAGGAATTTCAGACGCTTGCAATCCATTTTCCTCTAAGAGACGCTGTGCGGCCGGCATTACGAAGGATGGATCATTGCCGGCTGGCTCCGGTGCCGCCTCATCGCTGTTCGCCGCCGCCGACTTCGAATCGCTTGCTTGGGAAGCGTTTTGGTCAGGTTTCTCTGCGACTCGAATTGATGCGATGACCTCGCCGACGCTGGCGAATTCTTCGCTTTCTTTATCGATCGACTCAATGTAACCATCGGTAGGGGCAGGAATTTGGACAGAGGCCTTTTCTGTTTCGATTTCTACGAGGTCTTCCCCGGAATCAACCCAGTCACCTTTGGCTTTAAGCCATTGTCCAATTTGAACTTCGCTGATTGATTCACCGACGTTGGGGACTTCAACTTGAATGATTTCGGGCACGGCTGGTCCGTTCGGCAAGGGAAGGCAGAATCCTCTAATTGACTTCCCTCCAAGATACCGAGGCGAAGTGAAAGTCGGAAGCGTGCCGCGGGGAGGAAGATTAAGTCATGAGTCGCCTGCGGAACCTGCTGAATTGGCAAGATTTTCCGAGAAAATTGATTATGAGATAGGTTTTGATTGTGAGACAGGGATCGGATGCTCCTTCTGGCCGATGGTGGACGAGTTGATTCCCGCGGAGTCGATTCACGTTGGTCCACGGCTGCGATCGATGCTGGAAAGTGGGGTGTTGGGTGACACATTGTGATACCCCCCCGATAAGCCATTTGCCCTGTTAGACTTCCTAACTAAGGAGCGGAAAAGTGTCTGATTCTGACCGCGGCCATCCGATCCAGATGGGTGTGATTCTGCTGCTGCTAGCAGGCGGGGGGTGGTGGTTTTTTAATAACTACGAAATGGCGGGACTAGACGAGGCAACCGTCTATCCGAAGACAAGCGATTTGGAGGACTCCAGTTTCATCAGCTACGGCGACGAACCACCAATTTTGAGCTCCGGGGAACTCTCATTAACCTCCAGCATGAGTGTTGGCGAAAGCGACAACCTGTTTGCGGCGGCGCGAAATCGGGTGCTGCCGACCGAGTCGGTTTATTCCCCGCCGATTGGCACGCGGCACAAGCCACTGAAGATCGCGGCTTGGGCGTTGGATGGATTTGGACCGACGAAACTTCGTAACCCGGTTTGCAGGAAGAATATTGCTCGCGTGATTGGTAGATTCGATATCGTCGCGTTACAGCAGGTCGCCTCAGTCGAACGGGATTTAATCCCACGATTGGTCGATTTCATTAACCAATCGGGTCGGCGATACGACTATGTGATTGGCAAGCCGACGGGTCCCGAAGATCGACCAGAACAATTGGCATTTCTTTTCGATACACGGCGGGTCTTTGTTGATCGGAGGCAAACTTACAGCGTTTCCGATCCAGCGGACAAAATGACTTTTGACCCATTGGTGGGCTGGTTTCGAGCGGCTACACCACCGCCAGCAAGTGCTTGGACGTTTTCTCTAGTAAACATCCGAGTCGATCTCGCGAGGGCGCCCCAGGAGGTCGCCTTGCTACCAACCATCATGAAAAGTGTCACGAACGATGGTCGCGGCGAAGACGATGTCGTAATTGCTGGGCTTTTTCAGGCAGATGATGCTTATTTAATGGGGACATTCGATGATTCGGAGATGAGTGCATCGGTGGAAAGTCGACCGACCGACATTTATGGACGCTACCAAACGAGCAACTTGTTGTTTCGTCGATCGGTAACAAGTGAATTCGTGGGCCGCGGTGGCGTGATTGACTTGATGCGGACATACGATTTGACGCCGGTCGAAGTGGAGACCGTGACCAGCCATTTGCCAGTCTATGCTGAGTTTTCTGCCACCGAGGGTGGTCAGTTTGAGTAGGGGTTGTGACGCACTCGTTCGTCGATTGAGCGTCCGCAAAAGCACCATGGAAGCATCCCCGTTTAGCGGCGGGATTTGCTATATTTAATAGCGAGTAAAAGGCCGTTATCTCATGACAGAAAAACCAGCTTCCGATCCGTCGCCGAGCGATCATTTCCTGTTGGAATTGCTCGTCGATGGTATACCTGACCCGGTTTTCTGCAAGGATCGGGAAGGACGCTACATCCGAGTCAACGTTGCCTTCGCGGAAATGCTGGGCTCCCCGCAGCAGGAATGTATCGGAAAGACCGACGCTGACTTATGGGGTGACGAGGTCTCAGGCCGGCTTATCAAGAATGATCAAGAGGTGCTGCGCACCGGCATTCCCATCCTGAATAAGGAAGAAGAGCTGCTGAATAGCACTGGAGGGCCCATGTGGCTGTTGATTAGCAACATGCCGATGCGGGATTCTCAGGGAGAGTTGATCGGGACTTATGGCATCGCACGTGACATCACCGAGAAGAAGCTCGCTGAAATCGACTTGCAGGAAAGTGAGGCCAGGATTCGGCTGTTGATCAAGCATGCTCCCGATGCGTGTGTCACGCTGGACTGCGATGAGGGGCATTTTATCGATGCCAACCCGCTGGCGGAAGAACTTTTCAAAATGAGCCGCGAACAGATTGTTCAGTGCCATCCCGTGGACCTCAGTCCTCCGTTTCAAGCGGGGAATGTTCCCACGCCGGAACTTGCGAACGAAATGATCGAAATGGCTCTCAGTGGCAAGCGAATGGTGTTCGATTGGGTCCACTGCGATTCTGAGGGCCAGCCCATTCCTTGCGAGGTTCGATTGGTTCCGTTGCCGCACGGGGACCGGAGGTTATTGCAAGCGACCATCGCCGATATCACCGTGCGGAAAACAGCTGAGGCTGAGTTGACGGGCGCCCGAGATTCGCTGCGAGAAGCGAATCGTGAACTGAGGCGTGCAAGAGACATCGCGGAAGAAGCGAGTCGGGTTAAAAATGATTTTTTAGCCAACGTCAGTCACGAAATTCGGACGCCGATGAATGCCATCATCGGCATGACCGATTTGGTCTTGGGCACGAATTTGGACGCGTTACAGCGGGATTACGTTCAGACCGTTGCCGATTCCGCTGAGTCTCTCATGTCTTTGCTTGATCAAGTGCTTGAGTTTTCACGGATCGAGTCCGGTACCTTGGATCTCGACATTGCCGATCTTGATGTGCGCGAAGTCATTGGTGCGACATTGAGGTCGCTGTCCGTCAAAGCTCACAGTCGTCACGTAGAACTGGCTTGGCATGTCGATGCATTGGTGCCACGTTGGTTGGCTGGTGATGCAGTTCGAGTGCGGCAGATATTGATGAACTTAGTCGGTAATGGCATTAAGTTCACTGAATATGGTCAGGTCTTCGTCGACGTGCAGTTGGATGAGCGTGATGCGACTGGCGTCAAACTGATGTTTAGTGTTCGAGACAACGGGATCGGCATCTCCCCGGACAAGTTGGAGTCGATCTTCAGTGCGTTCGGCCAAGCTGATATATCTGGCACTCGAAGACATGGTGGAAAAGGATTAGGCTTGGCGATTAGCTCAAGGCTCGTTCATGCAATGGATGGCGAATTGTGGGTCGAGAGTTCCATTGGTGGGGGGAGTGCGTTTTTCTTCACCATCTATATGCAACCCGCAACACCTCAGGTAATTCATGAGTTGCCAGACCTTACGCACCTTGAGGTTTTGGTGGCCGATCATGATGCGGAGAGTTGTTGTCAAATCGCGGACCAACTGAGACGCCATGGTGTGTCTTGTACGATATTCGAATCAGCTACCTCCGTTCTTAAGGCGTTAAGGGAATCGACTTCGCGGCGATTACCAGTGCTGATCTGTAATCCAGAAATGAATGGTATGGCCGGCTTTGAGCTGATCGAGTTGATTCGTGCTGATGAAAGCTTGAGCAGGGTTCCGACGATCTCGCTGGCATCCGAGATGCGAAATGAAGATGTCCAGCGTTGTAAGAAACTTGGCATTGCTGCTCAGTTATTCAAGCCTGTGAAGCCGAATGAGTTGGTGAATGTCTTGTCTGCAATGACGACGCATGAGGATTCAGATGCAACGCCGAATGAGGAATGGGGCTCGGGAATATCGAAGAAAAACTTTCAGGCCGGTCAGGCAATGCGGCCGTTGCACATCCTGCTAGTCGAAGATGGAAAAGCGAACCAGACCATGGCTGTTGGTTTGCTTACCAAGTGGGGGCATCGAGTCGATGTGGCGGAGGATGGAAATCAGGCCGTCGAGGCATATCGAAAGAAAAGCTTTGATGTGATTCTAATGGATGTTCAATTACCCATGATGGATGGCTTAGAGGCAACCCGCCGAATTCGCGAACTCGAAACGGAATCGCGACACCGCGTCCCAATTGTTGCGATGACGGCACATGCGATGGAAGGTGATCGGCAGCGTTGTCTCGCCGCTGGAATGGATGACTATGTCTCTAAGCCGGTCAGAAAACCAGAACTGTACAGGGCTTTGGGAGCGCTCGGTGATGATCGTTCCGATATCGCCAATAACATTTGACACTATCGCGATGCTTCGATTGGTACAGAGTGTCGTAATGAAATCTCGTTTGGCTCGTCGCAGCGTTTTGCGAAAAAGTGTGGGCGCTACGGCCTGTAAACTTAGCGATTCTCCATGAAGGCGCGGCTCGTCAGCAGCCCCCAAAGAACGTCTTCAAAGAATGTTTTTTGTGCTGCAGGGCTTGCGTAATTAAGTTTGTCCAGCTCTTCCTGCCAAAAAGTTTGTTTTGAAACATTCGGTAGCGTTAACGTCTCGAGAAAGATCAGATCCAGCAACTCCTGGTGGCTGGTTACCTGCCTCATTAGTCTTGGCAAGCGTCCGTCGGTTGCGGTCAGACGTTGATTGATCAATTTCCCATTGATCAGGTGAAGCGACCGAGCGAGTGAAGCTGAGATTTCGGCTTGACCGCACGCCGATTCGCGATCGCAGCGTCCCAACACGTCTAAACCGGCGATTGCCATTCGATTATCAGTCAAAGTGACCGTGCGTGGTAGCACAGCGTCATTGAACTGCAGTGGAATCCCTGTGATATCAGTAATAGCATCTGCGATGACTTCCGCTTCGAGCGGTTTGGGTAGCGCGTGGGAGTAAAAACTAACATCAGTTTCATTGCCGGAAATCGGTGCGGAGTCACGTGAATAGGCGGCTGAATTACAGATTGTGTTGATCGTGTGTTGGATGCGGAATCCGTTGTTCGCAAAATCGTCTGCTAACCATTGCAGCAGTTCTGGATGAGATGCCGGATTGGTGATGCGAAGGTCATCCACGGGATCGACTAGTCCACGCCCCATCAGGTGCTGCCAGATTCGATTGACCATTGCTTTTGCAAAGTAAGGGTTATCTGTCGATGTCAGCCACTCCGCGAGTTCGGTACGACCGTCTTCTGCATTGGTTAGGAATCGACGGCCTGGAATTCGTGGTATGGCTGCTTGTCCGGTGACTGGATGGGTCACTTCACCACGTTCCGAAACTTCCACGATACGTTGACGATTCAGCTTGGCGAAGATTGCTGCCAATCCGTGGTAGTCATCTTGCTGCCAATGATCTAGGGGATGGTCATGACAGTTTGCACATTGCAACCGTACTCCCATAAACGCGCGGCTGGTGCGTTCCGCTAACTCGCCGGGGCTACCAGCGGAACGAAGAAAATTAACCGCACCGTTTTCAAAGCTATCTCCTGATTTTGTCAGCATCTCGATGACCATTACGTCCCAAGCTGTATTCAGGTGGAATTGTTGTTTTAACCAATGATGGTAGGCCTGAGCGCCTTCTGCTTGGAGCAGCTTTGAATCGATTCCGAGGTCGTTCGCCCATTTCAACGACCAGTAGTCAGCGAAAGATTCAGACTGCAATAATTTAAGGATGGTTTGCTGGCGTTTGTTGTTAGAGGCGTCTGCTGCATACTGGATCGCAGCCTCGGCACTCGGTAAGCGACCGGTCAAGTCGAGTGTCACCCGGCGCAAGAATGCCCAGTCATTGGCGGCTGGCGAGGCAGGCAGTCGAAGGCGGCGTAGTTGAGTGTTGATCAACCGATCGATCGGGTTGTTTTCGATAAACTCAGTACCGGTTTGTGTTTCTTGGTCCCGCATTGGGACAGTCAGACGAATTGGCAAAACCCGATCAAGAAAGCGAGCGATTACGACTTGGGCACCTCGTCGGTGAACTGTCATGGTTCCTGTGTTTTCGGCGATGGAAACCGCATCTGGATCGGTGGCCTGAAAAACCGTCCATTGCGTTACATCATTCGTCGATCCATCGTTGTAAGTCGCCTTCACGCTAACAGACACGGAAGATTCCGGCTGAGGTAGCGTTGTTTGTTGCGGGGAGACCGTTAGCTTCACCAATTGACGAATTCCACTGCGGCAAGCACCTTCAGAAATCCATCTCTGAATTCTTTCATAGCTGGCACTATCATCACTCATTGCCAAGCCACCTTCATGGCCAACCTGTTCTGATGGCTTGAGGAGTAGCAAGCTACGGTCAGGCTGCGTTAAGTTGATCCGCCGTCCCTCCAGGTGGCGGGTAATCGCATGGTGATCTCGTTTTGAATTCGATCCTAGTAGAGACAACTTAAAACCGCCGCGTCCAATCGCGGCGCCGTGGCATGAGCCCGCATTACAACCTTGGCGAGTGAAAATTGGCATCACCTCGGTATCAAAATCGATCGGCTGATCGATTTGAGCGTTGGCGATAATTGGAAAAAATAATGCTAGCGTAAAGATTGCCGATCGAGACATCATCGATTGTGGCTCCCACTTAATCTTTCATCTCAAGCCATTGCTTGAATTGCTTCTTAGCTTTTTCCGAGCCGATGCCCCGCTCCAAAATGGCTTTGCACATGCGTTGCAATTGAGCGCGGCGGTTCTTGTCATCACCAACCCATTTCTCAACTGCTTTGACCGCCGAATCGAAGTCATCGCCGTCGCTGGAAGATGAAATCAACCCCCGCATCGTTGTCCGGAGATCCATTGAATCATCACCGGTGGCAGGACGCCGCCGCATCACGTTTCCACGTGGGCTTACAAGTTTCGCCAATTGTTCAGCGGTGGGGGCGGGTTTGCCAATCAGCTTGGCAAGTTCTCCAGCAATCTTGGGTCCTTCGGTCAACGAAGGTTGCACCAGTGCAAAGTTCGCTGTCACCCTGTTGTTATTTGCGACCAGAATGGTCAGTTCAACATTTCTGTTCAAGCCGTAGGCTCCTGGGCCTTCGCCACCATCAATCGATATTCCGACCGCGGCGGTGAAGCGGAGGGAGGATTGTGCACGTTTGAGGTAGGCCTCGGCTTTGCTTTTGTCGTCGTCCAGCCAGATGATGCCAGCAGCAACTCCCTCTTGCTCGGTCGCATAATTAGTTAGGCCGCGAGTCAAAGCCATTCCAGGACGGGTCAATTTATGGACGAAGACAAATAGGGTTGGTTTACCCGCTGCCCGTTCGATCGGGTCAATTTCCGTGGCTGCTTGCTTCCCGCCAACGGCCAAAACCTTGAAGGGTACTAGTGGCTCACCGACTTGAGGGCCTGAAAATACGGGATCGTCGCCAACGGCAATCACTGCGAAGACTGAAAGGAACGTGGAGATCACACCAGTGCGAAGGACCATAAAGGCAACCTGTGGTTGGAGGGCAATCGGCGGGTTACAGCGAGTCCCGCATGATAGCTCAACCTGAACGCATTCAGCACCATGTTTCAACCTAAAAACGAGTCCGATTGGGCGA
Organism: Planctomycetota bacterium; assembly: GCA_036339635.1. Lineage (GTDB taxonomy): Bacteria > Planctomycetota > Planctomycetia > Pirellulales > Pirellulaceae > Rubripirellula. The sequence goes on from JAYZAR010000372.1 coordinate 20,233, forward strand.
ATCGAACTCGAGTTGATGAGGGTGATACGTAAGGGCAGGAAATAGTTTGGCGTTCTTTGGTTTCGTGACGCCGGTTGATCCGGCATCGTTTGGTTCCTCTGTCAAACAACTATTGGGGCATCCGGTAGCATGAATCCCAGCCGCGTTCTCAAATCCCAGCCGCGTTCTCAAATCCCAGCCGCGCTCTCAGGGGTTGAGTGCCAAAGGCCGTTTTAATTAGACAGCGGAATCTGGCGACGCAGGGCAAAGCTCAAATACTTCGTTTTGGGAATGGTTATGAATCTGGACTCCTTCATCCAGCCGATTCAAAAACGCATCCAAGACTCGGCGGTCAAAATGAGTACCGCGTCCGTCGCGTATGAGAGTGAGGTATTTATCCAACGGGAGTGCCTATTTAGATGGGCGCGTGGAAGAGAGAGCGTCAAATACATTTGCGACAGCAACAATCCGACCCTCAACAGGAATTGCATTTCCTGAAAGTCCTTTTGGGTATCTGCTTCCATCCCATTTTCGTGATGACTTGCAGCAATGACCGCTGCGATTTTCAGTACGGGCGATCGGGTTGATCCATTGTTCGGTTGTCGGTTAGGCATCGGCTGTCTTAGATGGGACGATTCTTTGTGGCTGAGTGGGTTAATCGTTCGCCGGCCAGTATCGCGGTGTTCTTTGATTAACGCGAATTTATGCGAATCGAGTTTGCCGGGTTTATGAAGTAGCAAATCGGGAATACCAATTTTTTTACGTCATGCAGTTGGACAGCTTGTTCGATCATATCGATCGCAGATCTTGAAAAACTTAGTTCATCCGCAATCAAAGCCGAATAGCGACCGACACGTATGAAATGATGACCAGCGACATCGTTGCGATATTCACCGCCGCGTGCCCAGCAGTGAATGGCTTCTTGGCGAGATCGGACTACCTTCTGAGTCTTCCTGCCTTCGCACCGATGACTAGGGTGCATCCTCCGGTAGTGAATCGACGTGCGAGTGCGGGAAGGAATTCTCTGGCGGCGGTTGCGACGATTCCTTGTGGATTAACGAATCGTCTAATCGTCAATCTTTTCCGGTTCGTCAGTTTCGTTGGAAGATTTCATCCATACGTAAAATCGTGTTCCGCCAATGGAGCAGTTGGCATATGTGCAGGTCAGGGCGACTTCGTTGATACCAGGAAGTTTTCGAAGTTAGCCAATGAGCTCAAAAATCAGCGATTCCAGCATGGCCGTGCCGTCGATCAGGATCTGCCTGTTCGCCTCGACTTGAAACTCGTCTCGCCTTCCCCGGTCCGGAAGGTTCCGCGCAATCCGTTCTAGCGTTTTAATCGAATTGGGCTCCCAGGTTTGAAGTTCGATCCGCTAGAGTTGTCCCAACAGCTCTCGCTCGCTGGTGAGTTCTGTGAGTCGAGTTTCCGCTGCAGCGACTCGAGTGATGATCGCTGAGCAGTCAAAGCTTTTGCTTGATTTGAACGCCGTCGTCAAGCTAGGCCCAAGCAGATTCTCAGGAGAATTGTTGTCGGCAGGGCTGAACGAGAATCGGATTTAGCCGTGTCGGTTGTACCGGTCGTATTGAGGGAGAATTACGTTTAGCCTGCGGCGCGGCGACGTTTCTTCCGGGGCGGTTTGGCGACTAACTTGATTGCGGGGACGACTGAGCCTCCACCGTGGAATGTCCGTCGGCCGTCGAGCGTATGGTCGAACACAAAAACACCAGTCGAGCTGCCGGGTCGCGGCGAGACCCGAAGAATCGCCGGGTGACCGCATTCTGCACACTGAATTCGAAGCCCATGGGCCTCCAAAACCTCTTGAATTGATGCAATCAGTTCGCGGTTTTCCGCTAAATCCCCCAGTGAACGACCAGTGATCGCGGCCAGTTGGGTTTGAATTGTGATCCGCACCTTTCTCTGGAGCCGATTGAGTTCTTGCTGTAACTCTCCCAGTGTGGCATTTGATTCGGCTGAGGTAAGCAGTTTGACATCCATTCTATGCAGACTGATTCAGCTGACTCGCGGGTAATAAAAACAACTGGTTGCGAAGGCCTCGCCCGATGGGGTCCTAGGGGCCCAGGATCTGGTGGGGGGTCAGGATCCTGTGATTGAGATAGCCATCGCCCGCTGGACTATTTTATACTATTTGTATAAAGTATCTAGGGTGAGGCGAAAAAGCAACACGGTGATCAGTCGCGCTAATCAATACGGCCCAAGGCCCCAAGCCGCAAATCTGCCTTTCCCGATCAGGTCAATGTGGCAACGGATGCTCTGATTCACTACGTTCAAACAATGGCATTTGCTTCCCCTTCCAACTCAATGAAAAGCCAAGCGTATGTCGGTCAATCAACAAACCGTTGAGGAAACCAAGGCCCAAATACGGGGGCTGGTTAACGAAATCGCACAGCTTGCCAAAAGTGGTGCGACTGCAGAGGAGTTCTATCCGGAGTTGCTGTCGCGGGTGATTACCGCATTGGCGGCGGCCGGTGGTGCGATCTGGCTGCTTGATGAAGACCGTCAGCTCAAGTTGCAGTACCAGATTAACGCTGAGCCCGCAGTTTTGGGTGGGGAAACGGATGATGCGGAGCGACATGCGCGGCTGATTCAGCGTGTTGCCAACACAGGGCAAAGTCTGTTGGTACCGCCCTATTCTGGAACGACCGACGGGGATGCCGAAGGAAACCCAACCCGCTACTTGCTGGTGCTTGGTTCTTTGAAGCATGATGGGCAGCATGACGGGTTGATTGAGGTTTTTCAGCGTCCCGACACCGCCCCGGACACGCAGCGTGGTTACCTGCGGTTTTTGCAGCAGATGTGCGAATTGGCTGCGGAGTGGTTGCGAAGCCAGAAGCTGAGAACTTTAGGAGATCGTCAGACGCTGTGGCAGCAGGCCGATTCGTTCGCACGGGCATCGCATGAGTCGCTTGATCTGAAAGAAACATCTCATATCGTCGCAAACGAAGGTCGTCGGCTAATCGGTTGCGACCGAGTGAGCGTTGCCATCAAAAAAGGTAGCAAGTGCAAAGTTCAGGCGATTAGCGGTCAGGATACGATCGAAAACCGGTCGAACATCGTGAATGCCCTGAATAGCCTGGCGACCCGTGTGGTCGCAGCTGGTGAGCCGTTATGGCACGATGGTTCAACTGAAGACTTGCCGCCGCAAATCGAAGAAGCGTTGGAAGATTACGTCGATCAATCCTACGGTCGAAATGTGGCCGTGCTACCGTTGCGGGAGCCAGAACGTAAGCTTGGTGCCGATAATGAGGCAGGGGCGACCGGGGCGCTCGATCGGGATAACGCTCATCGGGGCGAGGTCATTGGTGCCCTGATTGTTGAGCAGATCGAGAGTGATATTCCAGAAGAGATTTTTAAGGCTCGCGTTGATCTGGTCTACGAGCATGGGACCCGCGCCATCGCGAATTCCCGCTCACATACCAATTTGTTTCTGATGCCGTTGTGGCGTGCCTTGGGTCGAGCCACGTGGGTGCTACGGGCACGGACCTTGCCAAAAACGCTGGCCGTGATCGGATTGGTGCTTGCGATCTTTCTAACGCTCACCTTCGTCAAAAAGGATTTCAATCTAGAAGCCGAAGGGACGTTGTTGCCGGTTGAGCGACGCGAGGTTTTTGCTCCGATCGACGGAGAGGTTTTAGAGGTCTTGGTCGAACACAATAAAGAGGTCAAGGCAGGGGATAAATTGGTCGTGTTGCGGAACCGTGATTTGGAGATCCAAATCACGGAAGTTCAGGGCCAAATCCAAACCGCACTCGCCGAGAAGAGTCGAGTGGAGGGACAACTCGGTAACCGGCGGCAATTGGAGCCAGCGGATTTGCGAGCACTTGTCGCCGAACAAGAAAAATTGCGTGTCGAGTTGGCAGCACTCGAGAAAAAACTAGAGCTTTATGAAAAACGCGAGAGTGATTTGACGATTCGTTCGCCCATCGATGGAGTGGTCGTCTCTTGGGATGTCGAAAAGACGCTGCGGAGACGGCCGATCATGACCGGTCAAGTGTTGATGGAGATAGCGGATCTTTCGCAACCACTGTTTTTGGAATTGGAGTTGCCAGAAAAACGCGAAGGTCATCTCGATGAATATATCGTTAAGGAAGGGCTGACTGAGCCAACGGATACGCTTGATGTAACTTTCATCCTTGCTACAGATCCCGATGAGCCGCTCGATGCTACTCTGCAGCTCGACAGCATTTCAATGAGAGCCGATGCCAACGAGGAGCATGGTGCGATCATCATGATGGATGCGACTCCAGAACAAGAATCGCTGCAGCTACTGAGGCCTCGACCGGGGGCGAAAGTGATTGCCAAGATTTACTGCGGCCGACGTGCAAGTGGTTTCGTCTTCTTTCACGAGATCTATGAGTGGTGTTACAAGTTCTTCTTCTAAGCCAGCCGTCTTGCCACGTTTCCCCGTTCCCTGTTTTTTTCAAACTAATGTCCGTCCCGGAGCTCATTCGATGCGAATCATGCTGAATACCCTTATGGCATTTTTGCTCGTATCACCGGCTGTTGCACAGCGACCGGCAGAACCAAATACTGCGTCCACCGGTCAGATCGGTGCCCAAAACTGCATGGTTCAGTACATCAACAAGGTTAATGTCGCCGCCAAAGCGGAAGGAACGTTGATGGAACTGAAGTTTGAAGAAGGGGATACGGTTACCGAGGCTGATGTTCTGGCGATAATCGATGATACAGCAGCCGCGTTAGCGTTAGAGCTGAAAAAAGCCGAAGAGAAAGAGGCGACGTTGAATGCGGCGAACGAAGTCAACATCCAGGATGCCCGCAACAGTGAAGAGCTTGCTAGCGCTGAATTCCGATCGTTTGGCGAGTTGTTTCTTGAAGGCGCTATTCCTTACTGGGAAAAAGAAAAGAAACGGTTGGAGGCTGTAAGAGCCGGCTTACGAATTGAATTGGCAAATATGCAACAAGAGATTGCTAGAGTTCAGAAGACAGCCAAGAGTCGCGAGCGTGAGATCGCTGAGTTTGAATTGGAACGCCGTAAGGTTGTCGCACCTGCCACCGGTTTCATCGAGAGAAGAATTGCTCAAATCGGGGAATGGGTTCAGCCAGGCTCCCCGGTTGCGACCTTGATTCAAATGGACAAACTGCGGGTTGAAGGGGACATCGACGCGTTGCGTTATCCAGGGCAAATCCTGAAGGGAACGCCGGTTACCGTGACGATTGATACCGGTGCGAAAAAACCGGTTTCCATTGATGCCAAGCTCGGTTTTGTCAGTATGGAATTGGACTTGCAGAATCGTTATCGAGTTTGGGTCGAGATCGAAAACACTAAAGACGGCCAGGATTGGCGTTTTAAGCCAGGTATGCGAGCCGAGATTGTCATTAAAAACCTCCCGCCGCGCGTGACAGAGTAGAAATTGGCGGCCGTTCACCCCCTCTCATGCATTCTTGACGATTCCGTTTCATGACGACTCTTGCCGAATCCCTCGTTAGTAGTTCATCGCGACCGCTAACGGTGCGCAAACGCCCTGACCTGACGGCCAATCGTCAGCGATACCAGGGCACGGGATACTGGGTGGTCAAGGAACCGATTGGGTTGCAGTACTTTCGGTTTCATGATGAGGAGTTTTACATCCTGAATATGCTTGATGGGCATGTTAGCCTGCAGCAAATCAAGGATGGATTTGAACGTCGTTTCGCGCCACAAAAGATAACCTTCGGTGATTTGCAACAGTTCATCGGGATGCTCCACCGTAGTGGGTTGGTGATCAGTAACTCCCCAGGACAGGGAAAAGCGCTGCGTGAGCGCGGCCGTAAAAAGAAGAACAAGGAGATGATGGGGAAGTTTGCGAACGTGTTTGCGTTACGTTATCGCGGATTTGATCCCGAAAGAATCCTGAATGCAATCCTGCCTTGGTTCGGTTGGATGTTTACTGTTCCAGCCTTGATCTGCTTTGCACTGCTGTTCCTGTCCGCCTCGTTATTGCTCGCGACACAATACGATACCGTTTACGCAAAACTGCCAACTTTCCAGCAGTTCTTTGCCGCGGATCGTTGGTTGATTTTGGCCGTGACAATGGCGCTTGTAAAAGTCCTGCACGAATTTGGGCATGGCTTGAGTTGTAAGAAATTCGGTGGTGAGTGCCAGGAGATCGGCTTTATGCTGCTGGTGTTCACGCCTTGTTTGTATTGCAACGTTTCAGATTCATGGATGCTGCCGAATAAGTGGAAGAGAGTGTGGATTGGCGCGGCGGGTATCTATGTCGAAATCATCTTGGCTTCGATCGCGGCGTTCATTTGGTATTTCACCGAACAGGGAACGACGATCAATGACCTCTGTCTGAACATGATGTTCTTGAACGTGGTTAGTACTGTCTTGGTCAACGGAAATCCGTTGTTGCGTTTTGACGGATATTACATCTTGATGGACGCACTGGAGATACCCAATCTTCGACAAAAGAGCACGGAGGTTCTGAAACGCTGGTTCCAGGAAACTTGTCTAGGTCTGGAGTTGCAAGACGATCCTTTCTTGCCGACTCGTGGTCGATTCATGTTTGGTTTGTTCACCGTCGCCAGTGTGATCTACCGTTGGGTTGTTGTGTTTTCAATTTGTTGGTTTGTCATCAAAGTTCTCGAGCCTTATGGGCTCCAGGCGATCGGTCGGATGGTCGCTGTGATCGGTTTTGCGGGACTTGTCGCCCAGCCTTTTATTCAAACGTGGAAATTCTGTCGTACGCCCGGAAGGTTATCGAAAGTGAAACGCACTCCTTTGTTGATTACGTTGGGCACCGTGGCGGCGGTCATCGCAGCTGTTTGTTTGATTCCGTTGCCGCACCATGTTGACTGTGCTTTTGAGATTCGGCCGAGTGAGGCTGGAGCTGTTTACGCGGGCACATCGGGACGAATTGAGTGGACGGTTGAGCCACAGCAGCCCATTAATGAAAACGACCCAATTGCGATCCTGGTAAACCCCGATTTGGATATTCGCCTGGCTGAGCTCCAGGGGCAAGAAAAGATTGCACAGGTCGAGCTGAGTAATTTGTCCTATCGAAGTCGTAATGATGTGGCCTTGGTCGCACAGTTGGAAACACAAACGGAACTCCTGGAGTCGATTCAGGATCTGCGGGCGGAGACGGAAGAAGAAGTTCGTCGGTTGTCTATCCGTTCCAAACGCAGCGGTTACGTGATTCCACCACCGAACAGGCCGGCCCAGGAAACCGGTGATGGCCGCTTGCCGGGTTGGACGGGCTCACCACTTGATCTGAAGAATCGTGGTGCATTGTTAACTGCGGATGATGTGATCTGCGAGATTGGTACGCGTGATGCCTTTGAAGCGGTATTGATTATTGATCAAGGGGATGTGCAGCTGGTCCGCGAAAATCAATCGGTGGATATGAAGCTCGACTCCCGTCGGATGGCTTCCTTCAGCGGCGTGATTACGGAGAAATCAACGGAGCCACTAGATTCGGCGTCAATGTCGATGTCCAGTCAAACAGGTGGTGATTTGCAGACTGAAATCGATCCCACCACCGGACAGATCAAACCACGGAACGTTTCCTATCAGGCGCGTGTCCCATTAAGTGTTGACGATATTCCCCTTCGACCTGGATATCGAGGCTCGGCAAAGATACATGTTGATCCGATGTCGCTTGGCAGTCGCTTTTGGCGACTGATTTCAAAGACATTCAATTTTGAACTTTAAGGCCTGTTAGGTTGCGCAAGTTTCGCCGTTTAACAGCATGGCATTTTTTGCTCTCCGATTTTTAACGAACACGATCGTCTTGCGTTGCAGTGACACCTCCATGCGGTAGGATTTTGCGTGCAACGAGTGAGGTGCGGTTGCGGGCAGCACCATCAGACGATTGATAAGCCCCATTTCATGTCCTAGAAGAATTTCTCGAAACCTTTGGAGATTTCACTGATGGCAGACACCAAAAGCGCGGCAGCCGACAAGCCAGAAGCGGCCGCCGCACCGGCAGCCGCCGAACAAGCTCAATCGCAAGCTCAGCAACCCGTTCAAGTACAGGTTGTTGATGATAACGCAGCAGCGACCTACGCCAATTTTTGCCGCGTGACGGGATCGCCGGAGGAGTTGATTGTCGACTTCGGTTTGAATCCTCAGCCAATTGGAGTCCCGAAGGATCCGATTCAAGTCAAGCAACGAATTATCGTGAACTTTTACACCGCCAAGCGATTACTGGCGGCGTTGCAAATGTCAGTCGCTCGTCATGAGTCAGTCTTCGGTGTTCTCGAAACCGACATCAACAAGCGTGTCCGACCTGGATTGGCGTCACAGCCTGCTGCACAGGAGAGTAAGAGCTAATTTAGCTGCGTGCTTTTTAGTTTGGATGCAACGCGTTGCGGTACCACCGTAACGCGTTTTTTTGTGAGCCCAGATCGATAGGTGATCGAGGTGCTGATCGGTATGTGATTCGATAACGTCGTCACTAGTGCGTTCATTTTAGAGTCAGCCTTGGCTCTAGTCTTGATCTAATTAGCACATCAGCCTATCTCAAAAACCAAGGACTTACCGTGACCAATGTGTCAAAAGACGGAGCCAGTAAAGAGAATCAATCAGCGATCAGTTTGATTGATCACATCGATCAGCATGCGCAGGCGTCCTAACGCGTGTCGATCAAAGTGGAAAACCAATCGCGGCAGGTCAGCCAACGCAGGTTCGCCCGTTTCCTCTGGAAGTGCACTGCACTGTGTGAAAGATCCGTCCACGAGGATATCCGAAAAATTCTCCGTGATTTCCGCCAGCTTTTCGTTGGAGAGCACTTTTTTCAGCCGCAGCACAAGTCGATTCTGGACGTATCGCAGACTGTGGTAAACCGAATAAAAGCGAAGGATCTCCTCAATCGCTTCATCAACCGAGTTGGTGATTTTGTAAAGCGCGACATCTTCCGGGCTGATCATGCCGTTGCGAAGTAACTGCTTCTCGATGAACTCCCCTAGATCGCTCCAATAAGAACCGTCGGGGTGATCGAGTAATACCAATGGGATCAGGGTTTGTTTACCCGTCTGCATCAAGGTCAGTGTTTCAAGTGCCTCATCAAGGGTTCCAAAGCCCCCGGGCAGGCAACAGACGGCGCTGCACTCTTTGACGAACATCAGCTTGCGAGTGAAGAAGTACTTCATGGTGACAAGTTTTGGATCACCCTCGATGAACTCATTGGCACCCTGTTCAAAGGGCAGCATGATGTTCAGACCCATGGAAGCATCTCGGCCAGCGCCTCGATGGCCAGCTTCCATGATGCCACCACCCGCACCGGTGATAACCATCCAGCCATGCTCGGCCATTCGGCGACCAAGTTCAGTGGCAATGATATATTCCGGATGGTCTGGTGCGGTTCTTGCCGAACCGAAGATGGTGACTTTTCGTCGTCGGCGATAGGGGCGAAAGACTGAGAAAGCGTAACGCAATTCCCGTAGCGTCCGTGACAGAATTTTCAGGTCGCCGCGGGCTGCTTGATCTTTCTCTAGCCGATCGACCGTGCGTCGCATGACGCGATAAAGATCTTGAGAGTCGATGGAAGAGATTGGCTCATCGGCGGGTTGAGGACGTTCGTGCTCGTCATCACCGATGGCTTCGGCGGGAAGTTTGTTCTGATCCATTGAATTGCGTCTTTCCTTCTTTTGTTGTGACCCATCCTGTCCCTGTCACTGTACTGCCCTATTCCCGTTAGCGAGACGTTTTAGTTCGTTTCATCTGCTTCGGCGGTTTCCAATTTCGGCGGCTGGATCTTCAATGCCTTACCGATGATGATTGCTAGCGGCGCCGCGGCAAAGCTCAGGAGTGCTCCCATCTTTACCGAATCTTGAATTGGGCCAGGAGTGGTGAAGGCGGCGACCGAAACAAATAAAGCAACCGTAAATCCTAGGCCGGCAACCATTCCAAGTGTCACGACGTGGCGATAGTCCATCCCGGTTGGTTTTTCGAGTTTCAAGCCTTTTTCCGCGAATAGGGTGAGGGCTGTGATCCCGACCGGCTTGCCGATCAGCAGGCCTGCCAAGACCAGCCAAGTACCGGTTCCCAGACTACTTAGC
>JAYZAR010000373.1:0-6110 GCA_036339635.1 Planctomycetota bacterium
CAAATGCTCGCGAGTGAATCGGCGAGCTTCGGAGCGCAGAAAAGCATGCCTGCCAAACGCTTGCTAGCAATTGCGTCCGAAGCGTCGTTCGACTTGACGTCGACCACGGATTCCTCTAACTTTATTAATTCAACCGCCACCCAAGCGGGATAAAATTAAAAATTCTAATACAATACCGCAGGCGTTTTGGTTTGAATCTCCGCACACTCGAGCTATTTTGTACGATTGCCGACCATCGGAGTTTTTCCAAGGCGGCTATTGCTCACGAGTTGACGCAGAGCGCCGTTAGCCAGGCCATGCAACTGCTGGAGGAATCGCTAGGTTGTAAGCTGATCGACCGATCCAAGCGGCCGCTGGTGTTGACACCAGCGGGGAAACAATTTGTTTCCGGAGCACGGGGAATCTTGCGGACTTATCAGCGGCTCGAGCAAGAAGTCCGCTCAACTAGCGAGCAGCTAAGCGGGCGAATCACGATCGGGTCAATTGTTTCAATCGGGCTGAGCTACATGCCAGAGGCGACCGAAGCATTCTCGCGACTACACCCGGAGGTCAAAGTGCGGCCACAGTTTGGCTCGCGAGACCGAGTGTTCGAGATGACCGCCGCTGGCGAGGTTGATTTCGGCCTAGTTAGCTTTCCGAAACCCAGCAAGGACTTGCAATTCGTGCCTTGGCAGCAGGAACCACTCAGACTGGTTTGTTCCTCGCAGCATCCACTGGCCAATGCCCGCGATGTCTCCATCCGCCATTTGATGGGCATCCAAATGATTGGATTCGACCCGCAGCTTCCTTTGCGACAGCACATCGATGAAGGCTTGGCCGAGGCCGGGATTCGGGTCGAGGTTTTGATGGAATTTGACAATGCGGACTCCATGGTCCGCGCCATTCAGGCCAATCGGGGGATTGGAATTGTTCCCGAGGCAGCGGTCCGGCGGGAAACTGCCCATGGATCGCTGCAAGTGGTTGCCTGTCGAGGACTACGGATGACTCGGCCTCTGGGCATCATATTCCGCCGATCCGGCCGACTTTCACGAGCTTCCAGCGAATTTGGTTCGCTGCTGCTGGGCCGTCCATTAGAAGCAGAGAAGCGAACTGGTTTCGGCACCGGGAGGCCGGCCAGGGAAAAACCACCATTGGAATCCGATCACGGCACATCAGTGGTCGCCTGAACCAAGAGAACCAAGCCATTTCTCTTCGGGTCGCCAATCGAACTCGCGTCTCTGAAGGAAATGACCCGCCCAGGCAATTCGGCGGGAAGCACCGAAAGAAGAGGATGATAAAGATGACACAATCGCCAGATGAACTGACCGGTGATGTGAAGCCCAGCCGCATTCATTTGCCAGAGGCTCAAGGTCTGTACGATCCGGAACACGAGAAGGACGCTTGCGGCGTTGGCTTCATCGCCCATATCAAAGGTGTACCGAGCCACCAAAACATTCTTGACGCCGATACGATTCTGCAGAACATGGACCACCGAGGTGCCTGTGGTTGTGAACCCAACACGGGTGATGGTTCAGGCATCATGTGTGGGTTGCCCCACAAATTCCTTGCGAAAGTCGCCCGGAAAGATCTTGGAGTCGAGCTGCCCGAACCCGAGCAGTTTGCGGCTGGGCTTGTCTTCCTGCCGCAAGACGCTCAAGAGCGAGCGTTCTGCAAGCAGACCATCGAGGAGCTGATCGCTCAAGAGGGCCAACAACTGATCGGCTGGCGAGATGTTCCTCAGATGACGGATCTGGCTGACGTCGGACCGACAGCACGGCAAAGTGAACCTGTGATCGAGATGCTATTCGTCGCCGCCGGTGCAGGGCTTTTCGGCGATGCTTTTGATCGCAAGCTGTACATGATCCACAAACAGGCCAGTCACCGATTGCGGGGAAGCGAAACGCTTCAGCAAGCGTTGATGTTTTACATCTGCTCGCTCAGCACCAAAGTCATTATCTACAAGGGAATGCTGACACCCGCTCAGGTTTTGCCCTATTACCCCGACCTTCGGGATGAGGATTTCGAGACCCACTTGGCGATGGTTCATAGTCGGTTCTCCACGAACACATTCCCAAGTTGGGACCGCGCACAACCGCTGCGGTTCATGAGTCACAACGGGGAAATCAACACCCTGCGGGGCAACAGCAACTGGATGCGGGCACGAGAGGGTTCGGCCCAGAGCGATATCTTTGGTGACGAACTGCAAAAGCTGTTTCCGGTCGTGGAACCCCACTGCAGCGACTCCGGCACTTTCGATAACGTGCTTGAATTCATGCTGATGACGGGCCGCACGCTGCAAGAAGCGATCATGATGATGGTCCCTGAAGCATGGCAGAAACACGACACGATGGATGAGGAGAAGCGAGCGTTTTACGAGTATTTCTCTTGCCTGATGGAACCATGGGACGGTCCGGCCTCCATCGCATTCACGGACGGAAAATACATCGGTGCCACGCTCGATCGCAACGGCTTGCGTCCTAGTCGCTATTACATCACCCACGATGATCGAGTGATCATGGCGAGCGAAGTGGGTGTCCTGCCAGTCGATCCGGCCCTCGTGAAAAGCAAAGGCCGCTTGCAGCCAGGTAAGATGTTCCTGATTGACTTCGAAGCCGGGCGTCTGATTCCAGACGAGGAACTCAAAAGCGACTTCGCTCGCAAGATGCCATACGGCAATTGGCTTAAATCACAAAGAATTCGCCTATCAGATTTGCATCCCGAAAGTGAGCCCCACGGCTTCGATAGTCAATCGTTGCTGCCTCGGATGCAGGCCTTTGGTTACACCGCTGAAACGATGAGCTTCATGCTCCGACCCCTGGTCGAGCAACTCCGCGACCCCGTTGGTTCGATGGGGAACGACAGCGCTATCGCGTGCTTGAGCGACAAGCCAAGAATGATCTATGACTACTTCAAGCAGTTGTTCGCTCAAGTCACCAACCCAGCGATCGATTCGATCCGGGAAGAGGTGATCATGTCGCTGGAGTGCTACATCGGGCCAGAACAAAACCTACTCGACGCCACCCCTGAACACTGCCACCGATTACTCGTGGATCATCCGATCTTGACCAACGAAGAAATCGCGGCGCTCGAACACATTGATTACAAAGGTTGGCACAGTCGGGTTATCGACATCACCTTCGATCGCAAGGAGGGTAAGGATGGTGTTCTGAAAACGCTTGACCGTATCGCGGCCGAAGCCGAAGCGGCGACGGATGAGGGGATCCAATTGATTGTCCTGAGCGACCGGGCCATCTGCCACGACCGGGTGCCGGTCAGTGCACTACTAGCAGTCGGATCCGTCCATCACCACTTGGTCAAGCAAGCAAAGCGAACGCGAATCGGCTTAGCCGTCGAAACAGGTGAGGCAAGGGAAGTTCACCATCACTGCCTTCTCATTGGGTACGGTGCCGATGCCATTAATCCCTACTTGGCCTTTGAGGCCCTCTGGCAATCACGTCGTGATGGATTGATGGATCCTTCGATGGACGATGACAAAGTGGTAGCGGCCTACCGGAAAGGGGTCGCCAAGGGAATGCTGAAGGTGATGGCCAAAATGGGCATCAGTACCCTGCAAAGCTACAAGGGCGCACAGATATTTGAAGCGCTCGGACTGCGTGATGAAGTCATCGACAAATGCTTCGTCGGCACCGCGAGTCGGATCCAAGGCGTCTCATTTGACGTCATTGCCGAAGAGACACTGCGCCGACATTCCCTGGGCTACCCAGAACGGAAGGAAGATCGTCTGCGGCAACTTCCTAACTTGGGCGAGTTTCACTGGCGAGCAGAAGGTGAAAAGCACGCGTGGTCACCAGGTTCGATCTCGAACTTGCAAATCGCTGCACGCAAGAACGACGAATCGGCCTATTGGAAGTTCGCGAACACGATCAACGAGGACAATCGTTCCCGCTGCACGCTCCGCGGTCTGCTCGATTTCAAGTTTGAAGACGCAACCGCAATTCCGCTAGAAGACGTCGAATCGAGCTCCAACATCGTCAAACGATTCTGCACCGGTGCAATGAGCCTTGGCAGTATCAGTGCCGAATCGCATGAGACGCTGGCCATTGCCATGAATCGTTTGGGCGGCAAGAGCAACACCGGAGAGGGCGGCGAAGATCCGATTCGCTTCCAAACCCTCGAAAATGGCGATTCCAAACGCTCCGCGATCAAGCAGGTTGCCTCAGGAAGATTCGGGGTAACGATCGAATACTTAACCAATGCCGACGAAATCCAAATCAAGATTTCGCAAGGTGCAAAACCGGGTGAGGGGGGCGAATTGCCGGGCCGAAAAGTTGATCAGAACATCGCTCGCATTCGCTACAGCACGCCGGGTGTCGGCTTGATCAGCCCACCGCCCCACCATGACATTTACTCAATCGAAGATCTCGCTCAGTTGATTCATGATCTCAAAAACGCGAATCGGGCGGCCAGGATCAGCGTCAAACTGGTGAGTGAAGTTGGGGTCGGCGTCATCGCCTCGGGTGTCGCAAAGGCACATGCCGATCACATCCTGATTTCTGGTGATACCGGCGGAACGGGTGCCTCTCCGTTGACGAGCATCAAACATGCAGGACTACCTTGGGAACTGGGGATTGCGGAAACACACCAGGTTCTAGTGCTAAATGATCTTCGTAGTCGTGTGGTCTTACAGACCGACGGGGGGCTGAAGACCGGTCGCGATGTGGTCATTGCTGCCTTGCTGGGTGCGGAAGAATTTGGTTTCTCTACGGCACCGCTGATCACACTCGGCTGCATCATGATGCGAAAGTGTCACTTGAATACCTGCCCGGTGGGCATCGCAACCCAAGATCCAGAGTTGCGTAAAAAGTTCACCGGCAAACCCGAGCACGTCGTCAACTATCTGTTCATGGTGGCCGAGGAAGCGCGTCGCATCATGGCCAAACTCGGTTTCCGCACCATCGACGAAATGGTGGGACATTCAGACATGCTGCACACCGATGATGCCATTGCACATTGGAAATCGGATGGATTGGATTTAACGTCTGTGCTAATGCCTGCCAATCGTTCCCACGAAAATGTCGATGTGATTTGCACGCAAACGCAGGATCACGGCTTGGAAAAATCGCTCGACGTCACTGTCCTCCTGGATGCTGCAGCCCCCGCACTCGAAAACGGCGAAGCGGTGACGATCAAGTCCCCAATCATCAATATCAACCGAACCGTCGGCACCATTCTGAGCAACGAAGTTGCCAAACGGCACGGCCAAGCAGGATTGCCGGACGAGACAATCCGGATTGAATTGACTGGATCTGCAGGGCAAAGCCTCGGTGCATTTCTGGCTCATGGAATCACGATCGACCTCGAAGGAGACGCGAACGATTATGTTGGCAAAGGTCTTAGCGGCGGACGACTCGTGATCTATCCGCCCCGTGAAAGCACGTTCACACCTAAAGACAACATTTTGGTAGGAAACGTTTGCTTGTACGGCGCCACCGGTGGCGAAGCCTTTTTCCGGGGTCGCGCCGCAGAACGCTTCTGCGTCCGCAACAGTGGGGCTCGAACCGTAATCGAGGGAGTCGGTGATCATGCTTGTGAGTACATGACCGGGGGTCGCGTAGTGGTTCTTGGTCCCACCGGACGCAACTTCGCGGCGGGCATGTCAGGCGGCATCGCCTACATCTGGGATCGCGAAGGCGATTTTAATTTGAACTGCAATCTTGCCTCAGTCGGCTTGGAACGAATCGAATCCTCCGAGGAGGAAGCGGAAGTCAAAGATTTGATCCGCAAACACGCGGAGTTAACCGACAGTCATGTCGCGGCAGGCGTTCTGGAAGACTGGGAGGGATTCCTCCGCCAATGCGTGAAAGTCATGCCGACCGATTACAAACGGGTTCTCCAACAAATGAAACAGCAAGAACAGGCTGCAGCGACCTGATCGCTTGATCATTTCCGTTACCAGTAAACCATCTATTATCCCTGCTCCAACCAATCAGTGCCATCATGGGTAAGCCAACCGGTTTCAAAGAGTTCGACCGCAAAAAAGTTCCATGGCGTCTGCCTGTCGTTCGCATCAATGATTATGACGAGATTTATACCGAACCTCGTGTGGAACATCTGCGTGAACAAGGTGCGCGGTGCATGGATTGCGGCGTTCCGTTCTGCATGTCATCCAC
>JAYZAR010000374.1:0-18821 GCA_036339635.1 Planctomycetota bacterium
TTCAGATACTCAGAGCGTGACGTCGCATATGCCAACACATCGGTGAGCGGATGATCTGCTGCCTGGTATTCTGTTGCCAAAATCTCTTCGGCCGTAACCTTTGAATCGTGTGCTGCCATGCCGAGCAATGCCAGCGTGAGGGTGCTGATGAAAGTGCAACGCGCTGCCGACATTCCAAAACTCATCGATTCACCTTCTTGTAGACGGGGAGGGACTTTCTGAACTGTTCCGGGACTCTCTACTGGTCGAGCTCGCTATGGCAACAGAGCCACCCTGGTTGGAAAGCTCTGGGGAGGTTGCTGTGTCCATTGCTGAGGTGGATCGTCGCGCTCGCGTCGATCTCAGCACAGCTTGCAAAGACTAGGCAGATGCGATGCCATGACAAGGCGGTTTTTCGGCAGGCGACGGAGTGATGTACCGGTGGTGTCCGGTCACACTGGTCAGGAGGTTGTCGAGGTTGTGGTTGGCTAGGTGTATTGGGCAAACTCACATTGTTTGCTAAACCCTGCGTTTCGCGGTTTTTACAGTGATTCTTGTGGATTGCAGCCAACGTGAAACTGATCGAGATCACAAGGCCGGGAGCGGCTCTAGAAAAAGAAGGAAAATATCGGCTTCGTTGTTTTTGAAGAGACTCTTTTTCAAATTTGCGAGTTTGTTGCTGGCTGGCCAGCAGATGGATGTGATTCCAGATCGCGATGTCAATTCGCTGTTCTTTGCATCAAATCTCGGGAACTTACCAAGCAAAGTCTCGAAAAAAATAAAAATGCAGTGAACACGTTTTCGAGTGATGGTGCTGTGTTATTGCTTGGCTGGGTTTTGAGGTCGAAATCGGTTTTCTGAACCTTTTTTATAAGCTGATTAGAATTTTGCTTGTGGCGGACTACATTTTTCCACTCGTAGGCGAAATCGCTCTTTTTTGCAGTCCATTCGCTCGCAGTTCAAAATTTATTTCTTCAGCATTCAAGACGCGTGAAGACCGATCCAATGCCGAAGAAGCCGTATTCGAAAAAACAGAAAGACTCTTCCAGACCCCAGCCCGACGTGGCAAAGACAGAAGGCACAAAAAATCAGAAGAGCAAAAAACGGACCCGCCTAAACGCGATGCCGTATATTTCGTATGCGTTTCCCTTTGCCGGAAAAGATCTTGGAGCAATTAGACCAGTCGATCCACTGTCGGTCGGTCGCCCCCACGTCGTTTATCAATGTGGCGAACACGGTAAAAGCCAAGAACAATTGTAGGGATCAGCCTTCTTGCCTCGGCGTTCTTGTCACCTCGGTGGTTCTTGTCACCTCGGTGGTTCGGGGTGCTTCGCATTGGATGCTTTGCGGATTCGACCTTTGCGAATGAGAATCGGCTGTACCTTTGTGTCGGTCCGGTGGACGCCATTGTGATTCGCCACTTTAAGGAAATGATTATTCTCAATGCCCCATCGTTCATCGCGGCGTGCCGATTCATGTACGATACAAATGAGTATGCCTCGACCCTCACTGCGCCGGTGAACCTGCGACCTGATGAAAGCCATGAGATCTATCTTTGCAACTTGTTTGACCATGCTGTTATTGAACCCAGTCTTTGGACGGGAGGCTGATTCGTCTTGGTTTGATCGCGAAGGCGAATGGAATGGGTACCAGCAATTTCACTTCAAAGTTGTTGACCGTGCGGCGTACGTGGTCGTGCCCAAGGAAGCGGCCGACGGGCATCCTTGGGTCTGGCGGGCGCGGTTTCCTGGATATCACGCTGATATGGATGTCACCCTTTTGTCGAAGGGTTTCCACGTTGGCTACGTTGACGTGGCAGGAATGTTTGGCAGTCCCAAGGCCGTCGGAATTGGGAATCAGTTTTATCAATTCATGACGCAGCAACGGGGTTTGTCACCTAAGGTGTGCCTGGAAGGCGTTAGTCGTGGTGGACTGTTCGTTTACAACTGGGCCGCTGAGAACGCTGATCGCGTCGCCTGCATTTATTGCGACACACCCGTTTGTGATTTCAAGAGTTGGCCAGGTGGACGCGGTTCGGGGGTGGGTTCGTCGGCGGCATGGGGGCAGTGTTTGAAGGCTTATCAGTTGAGTGAGGAAGAAGCTGTGGTCTACGGGAAAAACCCAGTGGATGGTGCAGGCGTCATTGCCGAAGCAAAGATTCCAATTTTGCACATTGTCAGCGAGAACGATCGTATTGTCCCGCCAAAAGAAAATACTTACGTATTGAAGAGTCGCTTTGAAGAACAGGGACATGAATTGGAAGTGATTTCAGTGGCGGAGGGAACTCAGAAATCCAATGGGCATCACTTTACACATCCTCAGCCTGATCGAGTTGTGGCATTTTTCCGCCGCGCCGTATCCACATCTCGACCAATTCATAAAGATGAACCGTCTTCCGTAATTGAACACTGATCGGGGAGAATGACATGATCCGTAGAGTTCTCACCGTGGTACTCGCACTCTTTTTGGGTGGCGTATTCAATATGATGCTGGTGACGGTCTCTCAGAATGTTTACCCATTTCCTGAGAACGTCGATCCAAACAATTTGGAATCTTTGAAGACCTACGTGGAGGCCAACGGAATGGCGACCGGCGCGCTGTTGATCGTATTGGCCGCTCATGCGGGCGGAAGTGTGGTGAGTGGATTGATATGTGGCATCATTGCCAAACGTATCTGGATCACCGCGGCCGTCGGTATGGGGATCTTTTGGATGTGCGGTGGTTTGATGATGCTGTCGATTCTTCCATCGCCTGTTTGGTTTTCGGTGGCAGACACCTTGCTTTATGTACCGGCTGCGATTGTGGGTGTCATGGTCGGTGGCCACTTGTTCAAACCGCAAACAACCGAAGCAGTGACTGGAGATTGACAAAGACGCCTCGGCAAACGGTTTAGCAGAAACTTATTTGACACGACGAATAGCACCCGATCAGCTGCGGTTGTGATGCAATTCGGCATTGCCAGCCCAGTCACCACCGCTAGGGAGAGGCTTCAATTGGAATTGGATTTGGACGCTGCCGCCAGCGTGTTGAGAGATGGTGTTTCGTCGGGCAGTGTGAATGCCGCATCCATGTACATCTCACACCGTGGAAAGAATCATTCATTGGCATTCGGTGACGCAAAATCATCGAACGCCGTTTTTTTGTTAGCTTCGATTACCAAGCCAATGGCAATTGCCGCTGTGATGTCGCTCGCCGAACAGGGATTGTTCAAGCTGGATGATCGGGTGTGCGACTTGATCCCGGAGTTTACCGGTGACGGTCGCGAAGAGATGACGATGCGGAACTTGATGACCCATGTGTCAGGCTTGCCCGATCAGTTGCCCAATAACGTTCAACTGCGAGCGGGCCAGGCTGACTTAGGACAATTTGTTCAAGGAGCGATTCGTACACCGCTATTGTTTCAGCCTGGGTCAAGATATCGCTATTCAAGTATGGGAATTTTGTTGGCGTGCGAAGTCGCGCAGCGGTTGACTGAAATGACGATCGCTGAGTTAGTGCATGAGGTCGTGTTTGGTCCACTTAAGATGCATCATTCTGCGCTTGGCTTAGGAGCGATGGAGTTCGATTCAGTGATGCCTTGCCAAGTGGAATCGGCGGCGCCCGAGGCGGGTGCGGGAGATCCAGCATCGAAATCCTGGGACTGGAACAGCCCGTATTGGCGAAGATTAGGCTCACCCTGGGGTGGGGCCCATGCTTCTGCCGTTGACGTTGTCAAGTTCCTGCGGGCTTTTTCCCATCCGCCCGACCGTTTTCTCAAACCTGGCACCGTGGCCGAAATGATTCGCAATCACAATCCACGAGGGCTCCGCCGACGCGGCTTGGGATTCGATTTGGGAAGATCCGTTGGGGGGCCACATGTGAGCGAGCACGTTTTTGGGCATGGTGGTTCGACTGGCACTTTATGTTGGGCAGATCCCGACACTGATACGGTCGTGGTGGTGCTGACGACACTGCCAGTGAGTACCATGCGTCCACATCCACGTGAGGCAGTCTCCGATCTGATTGCCAGTTCGATTTGCTGACACGCATTATCGGAAAGTCGTATGGCCATTCGCCATCGGTTTCCCTTGGGGATCAAATTGGAACAGTTTTGCGGTTAGGCAGACTTGGTTCCATCCGCGGTTGTTGTTCCATTACAGCCTGCTAGGCTCCGATTCGCCCGCGTTCGCGGTTCCCATGGCTCCCCATAATCCGTAGGGACTCTCGGGGGCACCAGCTTCGGGGTCACCACCTTCGAGTTCCTTGGGAGTAGGAGGTGGTTGGTGAGGATCACCTGCATCGATCGTTCGGTTGATAAAGACTACGGCTCCGTCAGTCATTAGGACATGTGCTCCATCGCTATGCTGGCTGCCTGCCGAATAGATGCCGTCTACTGCCGCTGTACCGCCAACCGCCAAGCTTGGAGAGTTAGGTGGCAAAATCGTGTTGAAGAGTGAAACACCAGCTGCGCCATCCGCCCAGCATCCACCACGCCCCAGTTCAGAAAGTGGTAATACATCCTTATAGAAAGATCCTTGACACAGGGAGTTCGTAGACCCGGGATCGGTGAGAAAGGACGCAGGTTGCCCGGTGACAAACTGTCCCGCAATCAATCGCTTCGAGAAGTTGACGATTTCTGCCATGGCGACGGTGTTGGATAATCCGTCACGGATATCTTTGAGGCGAGTGTTGCGGCCGCATGCGAACACTCCTCGCACAACGCTTGGTTGATGAATCTGTTCGGCCACATCACCG
The DNA here is from genome assembly GCA_036339635.1 of Planctomycetota bacterium. Taxonomy (GTDB): domain Bacteria; phylum Planctomycetota; class Planctomycetia; order Pirellulales; family Pirellulaceae; genus Rubripirellula. The sequence goes on from JAYZAR010000374.1 coordinate 4,714, forward strand.
ATGCAGAAGGTGTAATTGGTGAATCCGAACTTGGATGGAGCTGGCGGTGTCAGTGGGCACTGGTAAGCAGTTATCTGCTGCGTCCAGGGAGCATATCGATTATCCCATGGTTCCGGCCCCATGGAGGGGAATTCACCAGCTTCAACCACTTGTTCCCAAGCTGCCTGTTCTTCTACGAATGGCAACAGCGATACGAGGCCGCTCAATCGTCCAGCGTTGCTCGTACCCTTTTTCGGGTTGGACGTCCCGCCCATCGCAGAGGGAAGTTGCTTGTGGGCTGAATGATAATTGTGCAATGCCAACCCAATCTGTTTGAGCTGATTCGAACAGGACATTCGCAGAGCAGCTTCACGCGAGTTGCGGACATTGGGGAGCAATAATGCGAGCGTCACGCAGATGATCACGATCACTCCAATGACTTCCAGCAATGTGAGTCCAATCACGGTCAATCGATGAGGATGACGGTTCCGTCGGCTGTTCATGGCGAATGGAATGGTGCCTAGAGGTTGGGTATGATCACAACCGGCTCGATGGTTGGTAGCGTATTTCGTGTTCATGTGGAGTTATCTTTTCGTGCACCCTGTCGAAAGATCGGTTTGCGATTGAATCGACGTAGGGCTGAATCGACGGACGGCCAACCAAATTTCATAGACCCCCAGTGGGATCAACCAACTGAGCCACGCATTCAGGCGGTAAGTGAATGCTGATTCAGAATCCAGAACAATCGTCGCACCTGTGACCATGCGAAGTAACAATGGTGAGGCGAGCAAAATGAAGCAACGCGTTGCCCAGAGGCGATGGCTTGAGCGACGCTTGTGTCGTGCTTCGATGACGGAAAGGGTCATCGTTCCGCCGGTGGCGAGAGCCAAACTGGCAAAGCCAATTCCAGCGATCGGTCCGGCAAGAGCTTGCGATGCCATGATCAGTCCAGATGGTACAAGCACAAACAACACCAGCATCGCTTGGATTCGTCCACTGATTTGATGCAGCGTTTTGTGTCGAGAACGGGGGCCGCTAAAGAGAAGCCAGCCACCAAGTAAAAGGGTGACTGGTCCACTGAGCAGATGCAGATAGAAAGCCGCACCATAGACTCCAACCAGTCTGCCGCGACGTCCAGTCAGGAATGCTGATTCGTAATTGGGGGGAAAGTAGTTGCGATACTCCCAAAGAATCATCGCTAAGATCTTGAGCAAGGCCACCGAAACCAAAATCGTCAACACGATTCGCCAGCGATGGTCACGGTTTGGGGTTGCGGCGGATCCGATTGACTCAGCTCCCAAGACGACCGTTGCTTCCGTGGAAAGGGGGTGTGACGCCCATTCATTGAGTTCCACCTGACTCGGTTGTACAGTGCGTTCGAGCAAGGATCAAACCTTTTTGGGGAGCGGTCAATTCATATTCGGCTTCCTGAAAGTGCAGTTTCCCAGCTTAGCGGCTTCTTAGATGAGCCTTTTTCGGTTTTTTTATTGTGAGCTTGTGAGCTTGTGAGCTTGTGAGCTTGTGAGCTTGTGAGCGAGCGGTGTCCTTCTAGACAAACAACTGATGGATGATTTTTCCGCCATCGGGGCCAGTCAGGCGATGGTGTCGACCTTCGTGCCAATAGGTCAGTTCGTTCGCGGGCAAGCCCAGTGCGTGCAGGATGCTTGCGTGCAAGTCACGAAAATGAACTTTTCCTTCCACTGCCCGAGCACCGGTTTCATCGGTCGCGCCGTGTCGGTAGCCAGCCTTCGTTCCACCCCCTGCCAACCAAAACGTGAAGCCGCGAGCATTATGGCCGGTTTCGTTTTTTCCATCTTCAGGGGTCAGGCCGGGGCGTCCAAACTCGCCGCCCCAAATTACCAATGTCTCATCAAGCATGCCGCGATCTTTCAGGTCCTGCAATAACGCGGCTACCGGAGCATCCGTCGCCTCACAATTCGCGGTTAGATCCCGCCTGTGGTTTTTGTGTTGGTCCCAACTGCCATGATTGACTTCAATAAATCGAACACCAGCTTCGGCAAAGCGGCGTGCCAGCAAGCATTGACGACCGAAATCCGTCACTTTGCAGGTTCCCACTTGCTCTCCTTGTGCTCCGACACGGTAACGCTGCAACGTGTTCTCTGTCTCGTTGCGGATGTCTAACAACTCGGGGGCCGATGATTGCATGCGGAAGCCAAGTTCCATCGATTCAATCACACTTTCCAGACGATCATCACCACGACGATCGGCGACGTGTTGCCGATTCATCATTTGGACAAAATCAAGTTGTTTCCGTTTGGTTGACAGAGTGGCGTGATCACTCGTGATATTGGCGATCGTCGCCGCTGACATGTCTTCGCCATTCACACCAATTGGGGTGCCGTTGTGAATCGATGGCAGAAACGCACTTGAGTAGACGGAGCTTTTAGATGTATTCAGGCTGATAAAGCCGGGGAGATTTTCGTTTTCGGTGCCGAGCCCATAGGTGACCCAAGCACCCAGGCTGGGGCGAGTTCGCAACCGTTCGCCTGTGTGTAGTTGTAAAAATGACTGCGCGTGGATGCCGGTATCTGCATGCATGCCGTTGATGACGCAAAGTTCATCAACATGTTTTGCGGTTTCGGGTAACAAATCTGAAACCCACAAGCCGCTTTCACCGTGTTGTTGAAATGGAAAAACGGAGCCAGGGTGCTTTTTCTTTCCGACTTGGGGTTTGTAGTCGAAGGTGTCCAGATGGGCCGGACCGCCGCTCATGCACAGGAAAATCACTCGACGTGCCCGCGGTTTAAACGCTGGCATAGCGGCTGATGAATCGTCTACCGCACCCATCGCTCGCCCGGCGCACATTGCCTGTAACGCAAGGTAGCCAAAGCCGCAAGACGTGGATTGCAGGGTTTGTCGCCGGTTCAATTTAGTCGACATAGCGAAACTCATTGCAGATTAGGAGAGCCTGGCAAAGTGCCGCCAAGGCCTGATGGTGATTCGATTCGGCGGCTACCGATGCGATTAGTTCGGTCGCTTGTTGGAATTCTGTCGCGAGCGGTTCGCGGTTCAAAGCGCGGTGGTAGGCGAGTTGGATTTGTTCCGCATCATCGCTCGTGCTTGCTGCAATGCTCTTTGCAAACGCTTCGGCCTGCTGCACTGCGAACGGATTGTTCAGCAGATGCAACGTTTGGCCGGGAACCGTGCTGGATTGTCGTTTACCGGTGACGGTGGTGAACGATGGTAAATCGAACGCGGCCAGTTCCGGTGGTGGTGAGCTTCGCAGGAAGCAGAGATAGACGCTGCGGTGCCGACTCGATTGATGCAGATTGCCAGCCAGGTTAACCAAGATATCACGATGCCGAATGATGGATCCTTGCGCGGGAGTTCGATCCAATTGACCGCTGGCCTGCAACATGCTGTCGCGAAGCGCTTCTGCATCCAATCGACGACGCGGGTGATAGCTCAACCAGCGGGATTCAGGGTCTGTCGCGATCCGTGCTGAATCAACATTGCTACTCAATTGGTAGGTTCGGCTCAACACAATTGCCCGAACCAATTGCTTAATTGACCAGGAATCTGCAACGAACCGCGTTGCCAGATGGTCAAGCAGTTGCGGATGAGAAGGACGCTGCCCATAGACACCAAAATCATCCGGCGTTCCGACCAGTCCTCGTTCGAAAAGATGCTGCCAAATTCGATTGACGATGACACGAGCGGTCAACGGATGATTGGGATGAGTGATCCAATCGGCCAATTGCAGTCGACCGCTTTGCTTGGGGTTAATGGCCGGTGGTTGGTTCTCCGGCTGGACCGCCAGGCTGCAGGCTGACAGGAAACCGCGTGGGACGGGGTCGCCAAGTTTTTTTGCTTCGCCTTGGATGTTGATTTTGGCATCGGCAGGTTCTTTTTTGTCCCGAACACCCATCGCCAGCGGCGTGCCAGATTTCCATTTCGATGCGGGGATCTTTTTCGGAATGCCCGTGGCCGATTCCAAGACGATGACCGTTTCGACAAAACCTTCGGGCGGCGGAATGGTGGCGGGAGTTTTCAAGACATGCAAATCGGTGGGTGGCGCGGTTAACTTTTCGTGCCCGGCGACTCCCCACATCGTTTCAGTGCTGGTGAAGATTCCCGCCAACGCGTAATAGTCTTGCATCGAAATCGGATCGAATTTGTGATCGTGGCACCGTGCACAACTGACACTCAATCCCATGATGCCGCGCGTAATCACATCAATTTGATCCGCAACAACATCCATGTCGAAATTGTCGTTCATCGCTTTGGCAGGTTTGGCCGTCATCGCCAAAAAACCGGTGGCGATTAAACGACGGTCGCGAACCTCTGCAGATTCGCTTTCCATCAAATCGCCGGCGATCTGTTCTCGGATGAATTCGTCGTAGGGCAGATCGGCATTGATTGCATCGATCACGTAATCGCGATACCGCCACGCATGAGGAAAGGTTGGGTTGCGTCCCAGTCCATCGTCGCCATTCGATTCGGCATAGCGGGCAATATCCAACCAATGTCGGCCCCAACGTTCTCCAAATTGTGTTTGCGATAATAGTTGATCGACTAATGGTCTGACCGCCGCATGACCGCGCAGATCAAATTGGGCAACGAATTCGGATTGTTGCGCGGGGCTTGGCGGCAACCCGATCAAATCAAAATAAAGACGGCGAACTAGCATCACTGGGCTAGCATCGGCAACGGGAGAGAGCCCCATGTCCTCCATCTTCGCCAGTGCGAAGCGATCGATCGAGTCACGCGGCCACTCAGAATCCATTACGTCGGGCACGTCAGGATCGCGGATCGGCTGCAATGACCAAAGCTCTGTTGGGGAATCATTGGCTTGCGGCGCGACTTGGTCCGGCGGGACTAGGCCTCCTTGCTCGATCCAAGTCTCAAAATCACGAATGATCGTTTCCCCGAGCGGTTGCTCTGGGGGCATTTCCAAACCGTCGTAACGCAGTGCCTGAATCAGCAGACTGTCGGCCGGCTTTTTCGCTGCCAGCAGGGCTCCCGTTTGGCCGCCCTGTTGTATTCCCTGTGCGTGGTCCAAGCGAAGTGATCCACCGAGTTCCTCGGCAGCTCCAGCATGACATTCGTAGCAGTGTGCGACGAGAACGGGGCGGATGCGGTTCTCGAAAAATGAATAATCTTCCGTCTCACTTGCCAACAGCAGGGGCGGAGTTCCAATGAGCGTCGCTAAGAGTAAGTAGCGAATCACGGCAATTCTGGCAGGAAGGGAGATGTAGGGCTGAGGATTATAGACCAAAACTGAATCGGGACCAAAACTGAAGACTGTCTCGAAGTGACTGCTGGTTCGAAGTGTTTGGATCTTGCGGAGGTGGGCACGGTGCGATCAGCAGTAGGATCTCTCTCACCGGTCGGGATTTTTGGATTCCGGTACAATTCGACGGCTTGGAACCCGGTTGAGAATTTCAGTCAGGCCAGCGCGATCGGCGTGTTACAGATTTTTTATCGCAGCTGGGTTTTGATTGAGTTGGGTACTCGGTGAACACTCGATTTTCAATTGTTGAACGAGGTTGTTATGCGAATGTTTCTGCTGTGCTTGATTGCGTTGATTTCAGTGCCGGCTTCTGCAGCGGATACGTTTTCCGCAGCAGCTGCGACTGCCGATATCACGCCGCAAAAGTGGCCGGTGCCGATGGTGGGTTCATTCAGTGAACGACTGGCTACTCACGCTTGGGACCCGCTGAAGGCTCGTGCTTTGGTGCTCGATAATGGGACGACGCGGCTTGGGTTCGTCGTGGTGGATAGTTGTTACTGCCCGCGCGAATTGTTTGATGAGGCCAAACGGAGGGCTGCGGATATCTGCGGCATGCCGGCGGATCACATTCTCTGCTCGGCAACACACACGCATACTGCCCCAGCATCGCGCGACCGGCGTGAAGTTGACGCGGATCCCGAATATGTCGAGCTGTTGACGCGGGGCATTGTGTCGGCACTACATCAAGCCAGTTCCAATCTGGTCGATGCAGAGATCGGTTGGGGATCTTGCCAGGTACCGGAAGAGGTCAACAACCGACGTTGGTTTTTGAAACCGCTCAGCATGCCGATGAATCCTTTCGGTACCAATACGGATCAGGTGCGAATGAACCCGCCACGCGGAAAAGGCATCTTGGATCATCCAGCGGGTCCGGTTGATCCCCAAGTGATGTTTTTGTCGGTTCGGACCGCTGAAGGCCGCCCCATCGCATTGCTGGCCAATTACGCGTTGCATTACGTGGGTGGTATTTCAGCCGGTGGGGTCTCGGCGGATTACTTTGGTGAGTTCGCGCGGCAGATGGGCGAGCGTCTGTTTCCTGACGGGCAGCAGGATGCATTGCGACCGTTCGTTGCGATCATGTCCAATGGAACCAGCGGAGATATTAACAACATTCAATTCGCGAATCCTCAACCACGAAAGCCGCCGATGGCGCAGATGCGGCACGTCGCTAGCCTGGTCGCGGATCGAATCTTCGAAGCGATGCCGGGGGTTAAATATTCTCGTGACGTTCCCTTGGCAATGGCCCAGTCCGAGTTGACTTTGAAAGTACGAAAGCCCAACGAAGGTGAATTGTCCCAGGCCAAGTCTTTTCTGGCGGAAACCGATGAGAAAAAGCTTCCGCCGCGGGCCAAAGCCTATGCCCGTTGGGCAATCGTTTTAGATGAACATCCGGGAACTGAGCAGCTAGTGCTGCAGGCGATTCGAGTTGGTGACGTTGGGATTACCGCGATTCCCTGTGAAGTGCTGGTCGAGATTGGCTTGCGACTTAAGCAGAAAAGTCCGCTACAGCCTGCCTTCACGATCGAGTTGGCGAACGGTCACTACGGTTACTTGCCTGATCCGAAGCAGCATCGTCTGGGCGGCTATGAAACCTGGCTTGGCACCAACACGCTGGAGATCGAAGCAAGTGAGAAGATCGAAGCAGAATTGTTGGACTTATTGAATCAAGTGGCTCAGTGACCACGGTCGTGGTTACCCCTGCGAACATCGCCTGTCGTCAATGCAGCGACCTGCGTTGGCGCGTTTGATCCAAACCGTGGCCTCTTAAGCTTACGTTTTGGGTGTTACCAAGCTGTCCTCGAACTAGATCACATGACTCGATTCAGTACAAAAGCTCAATCCAGCGTCCGTCGTCCACGAGTTGTTCTTTCCAGTGGTGCTACCGTTGGTTGGATCCTGCGACCTCAATCGATGCCTCTTTCCCATGCATCGCGAATGTTTTCCAGGTCGGTGATGCAAATGAAGGTTTTCGGATCGCAGAGCAAACGTGTTGAGTCTCTTGTTCTTGATTGCAAAGCGTCTGACTAATTAAATCGGTTTTCTTCATTGTGGTTGCGGAGCGTTTCGATTGCTCGAAGGTGCTCTGGTCGTAGTGCAGTGATGCAGCTTCTTCCCGGTCGTTACCGTACAGTAGGTCGAGGCCGGTTTCATCACCATAAAAGAGGTAGATGTTTCCGGCGAAATCCAGTTGATTTTGATCGCCGTTCTGCTTGTCGCTCTCGGAACCAGCACGCCGATGTTCTGTACCGGCAGGAGGTGGAACCGTTCTCTGATGGTCAACTCCATTTTGCGCACCCCCCCGTCTTGAATGCGCGGATGTGACACGCTGGTTACTCAGCACGCTTGCGCGAACTTGTGTTGAAATGGGATCCTCCTGAAGTTTCATCGACGCAGCCTGCCGGTCGGAGTTAGCGGGTGGAATAAGAAGCAAGTAGGGTGCAGTGTAACGATGAGGTTGGGTGGATCATGACCACCGCTACTCGCTGGATTCCCGGTTGACGTTTTTTACCCACTTGCTCTGGTTTTGCGTCTTTCTTGTTCTTGATCGTTACCAACGATTGTTTTCCATTGGGCGACTGGCACTTGCCGGATTGCCAAATGGGTTGGTCGTACTCGCGATAACATGAAAGCCAGCGGGAATTCCGCCCAACATCACTTGAACCCTCGTGGAGCACGAAGACATCTCGATCACGAGTGTTGTCCCGGGGCTTGTACCGCATCGGGGACGGTTGGGATGTGCGATCAGGCTTTGTGATGTGCGATCAGGCTTGCGTTTGGGGCCAATGGTGTTTCGACTTTTTTGGGTTCGTGTGGTCCGGCTTGGTCGAACGGTGCAGGCTGGATCATCCGTGAGGGTTGGCAAATCATTTTCTTTTTGGAAAGCCGCAAGGATCCAGAAAGAGTGGTATTCCGTGTTGCGAGAGCCTGGGGATTGGAAAATGAGAAAAATTTCTTTTCGGTTGGCTACCCTGCCTCGCTATCCTGGTTCAATGCAGGAGTAGCAGATTTTTTTCCTTGGGATGATTGGGGATCAATGAGTATGCGAACCTTTGGATTAGCGTTGCTGGCGGCATTTTTGCTTCCTGGTGCCAGTTCGGCGAAGGACTATTACCTGACGATCGGCGGGGGCTATGCTCCTTCTGGGAACCAGGCGTCGCTGGAAAGAAACGTGATGTTCTTTCAACGAATCCTGGGTGAGCCGCAAGCGGACGAATTTCGGCACGACATCTTCTTTTCAGACGGACAGGCTGGCGAGGCTGACCTGCAGGTCTTGGATCGTGAATCGGTCCCTAAGGTAAACCGGCTGATGGCTGAGTTTTTAGGAAGCCGCAGGAATCTGGGTTTGCAGTACCGCAACCACGAAATAGCGGAGGCAAAATATGGAACGGCACCAGCGAATATCGAGCGTTGGTTTAAAGAGGTTGGCAGCGAAATGCGGGAGGGCGATCGCCTGTACCTGTACGTCACCGCACACGGGAATCGGAGCAGCGATCGCAAAGATCCTTACAACACCACCATCGCGACCTGGGATCGAACCTCGATCAAGATGAAGGATTTGGTCAAGATGTTGGATCGTTTGGAGTCAGGTGTCACGGTGGTGACGGTCATGGTCCAGTGTCACTCGGGAGGGTTTGCACGATTCATATTCGACCAGGGTGATCCCGAGAACGGTCTGTCCTCACAATGTCGTGTTGGTTTTTTCGCGACCGTGCATGACCGTCCAGCAGCCGGTTGCACCGCCGAGATCAACGAAGCTGATTATGTTGAGTACAGTTCTTTTTTCTGGGCGGCGCTCGCGGGTGTGAATCGACTTGGTGAGCCGATTGAAAGTCCAGATTACAACGAGGATGGCGTCGTCTCATTTGATGAGGCACACGCTTACACGTTGTTGACGGCCAACACGATTGATCTGCCAATCAAAACTTCGGGTGAGTTTTTGAAAGTTAGCAGCCGATTTGCTGGCAAGGATGACGATGCGGAGATGGAACTCCTGGGAAAAGAAGAGCCTTACGAAACCGTATTGGAGTTGGCCTCACCAGCCGACCGGGCTGTCTTGGAGGGGATGTCAAAACAGTTGGAATTAACCGGCAGCGATCGTTTACTCAAGGCGAGGAAGAGCGTGGAGGCGAGTCGGAAGTCAAGTCAGGGGCGACGCGGAAGGCCACCAGAAACCGAACGTACGCGTTTGCAGCGCGAGATCCGCAATGATCTTTTGAAGCGTTGGCCAGCATTGGCAAACACGCTCAATCCGATTGCAATTGAACTACTGACGCAGAGAGCCGAAGAGTTTGTCGAATTAATTGAAGGGCATCCGAAATTTGCACGTTATCGCGAGCTGACCGAGAAGGATGAGTTGAACCCGATTGAGAAGCGGGTCAAATACGAACGATTCTTGCGGACCGCTGACAATGTCATCCTGGCAGAAAACCTGCGACGAATGAACGCCCCGGAGAAGCTGGCCCAATACGAGACGCTGACCGAGGCTGAGTCGCAATCGTTAGGGCTATAACCATCCCTCCTAGACGAGAGGCCGGGCCTGCACCGAGGCGGGATTCGCTCGCTTTGTTCAGCAGGCAATTGAATGCCCGTAAACTGCTTGCCTTGCTACCCAAAAACCGTTGTGTTTGATTCCGTGTTGTGGTTGATACCGCAGTACGCCGCATCCCGATATCAGACTCAGGGTTCCACGGGTGCGGTCAGTCGGTTGAATGCTTCCTGATATTTTGCTCGGGTTTGTTCAATGACTTCGGATGGCAACTTGGGTGGTGGGCTTTGTTGATCCCAGCCACAGGTTGTCAGCCACTCTCGGAGGAACTGTTTGTCGAAAGAAACTTGAGCGCGGCCGGGTTGATAATCGTCAGCGGCCCAAAAACGCGAACTGTCGGGTGTCAGGACTTCATCGATCAGGATGATTTCGCCATCGACGATCCCAAATTCGAATTTGGTGTCTGCAATGATGATTCCCCGTTTCGCCGCATATTGGCTGGCCGAACGGTAGATTTCCAAGCTGAGACTTTTCAATTTCAGTGCCATTTCCTCGCCGATGTCGGCGATCATCCGATCGATGGAGACATTTTCATCGTGCCCCTCTTCGGCCTTGGTTGCCGGGGTAAAGATTGCCTCGGGTAGAGGATCGCACTGCGTCAATCCTGCTGGCAATTCATTTCCACAGATTTTGCCCGTTGCTTGATACTCGCGCCACCCACTCCCTTCCAGGTAGCCGCGGACGACGCACTCAAATGGCACCACCGCGGCTTTCTTGGTCAGCATCACTCGCCCTTCCAGCGGGCCTGTGTCGAAACTGAGCTCAAGAGAAGCGGGAACCTGGGTTGTGATCAAGTGGTGTTGAACCGTCAGCTCTTCGAACCAAAATTGGCTCATCGCGGTTAGCAGATTCCCTTTTTCGCGAATTCCGCTGGGCATGATGTAATCGAACGCACTAATACGATCAGTGCTGACAATCAGTAGTGACTCATTGATTTCATAAACATCACGCACTTTCCCACTACGTCGCGGGAGGGGAAGGTGGGTTTCGAGCAATGCTCCAGCATCATCAAACTGGTAAATGTCTGCGGCGTTCGCATTCATGACGGTCAAATTTGCAGAACGAGTTGGGTCGATCGAGTTTGGCGTGGTCGCATGGTAGACGACAACCGTCTAATATACGGTCTGATTAGGTGTTTTGTGGTGCGTCGGCACCGCGTTTAAGTTCATTCGTCCCAATAAGTTCCGGCCCGCCGATATGGGGCAATTCCATTTTGATGTGCCCTCCACTGCCAGCGACCAGATGGACGCGGTGCTCTGGCAGGATGCTTACATTTGCGGCATCGAAGGCGTGCCTTGGCATTCGAAGATTCGATTCGATGGGGAGCGTTTAACAATCCACCGAGGCGTTGATTCCTCGGGAAAACTTTATGTTGCGGTCCCGCTGGAGGGCCTTGGCTATCGAACACTCAGCACCTGCAGCCTGCGGCCGCGGCCAGAGAGTCCCTACTGCTTGATGCTGGAATTGGCTCGTGGCAGTTGTTACCGCGCGCGGGTGCAATCAGACGCGTGGCAGCGTGCGGGCTTGACGCTAAGCGAAGAATTCGAGCGATTACTTGAACAGGGTACGGCTCGTTTTTTGGATGCGGCTCAGCACTCGGGCAATCTGAACGCGTCGTTCCGTGATGCGACCGACGCGATCTTGCTGCTGGAGAGAGCGCTCACCGAGCTTGGCGAATGTTATGCCGCGCAGTCGATTGCTTTTCGAAAGGAACAAAGTCATCCTATCAACACGCTTTTGGCTGGCACCGTGGTGCCTCCCTCACCCACCGGGTCGCCAATGAGTCAAGCGTTTTGTGAGGTTTTCAATACTGTGTCCGTTCGATTGAATTGGGCGGAGATAGAAACCGATTCGGGGCAGTTCGACTACGAAGCCGCCGAGCATTCAATCCATTTTTGTGCGGCCAGAGGAATGCGGGTCATCGGCGGGCCGCTGATCGATTTTAGAGAAAAATTGCTCCCGCAATGGCTGTATCTGCTGGAAGACAATTTCGAAACTTTCTTGTCCTCGATGACGCAGTACGTTGAAAAAACCGTGACCAAGTTTCGTGGTTCGGTTCAGCTGTGGAACTGTGCCGCTGGATTGAATACCCCCGGTCCGTTGCGGCTGGATGATGAACAGGTGATGCGTCTGTCGGTCGCCATCCTGCAAACGGTTCGGCGGACCGATCCAAACACTCCCGCGATCGTGTCGTTTGATCAGCCTTTTGGAGAATACTTGGCGAAGCATCGTAATAGTATATCGCCGCTGCATTTCGCGGACGCGTTGGTTCGCAGTGGCTTGGGGATGGCCGGGATCGGGTTGGAGTTTCGGATCGGTTACTCCACCGCATCGACGCTGCCACGATCCGCAGTCGATTTCGGTCAAATGATTGATCGTTGGGCGACACTGGGATTGCCTTTGCTAACGCAGTTGACCGTTCCCGGTGGCAACGCGGTAGATCCCAACGCCGTTATTCCTGGGGAATTGTTGACCCTTCCCGATGGTGTCGACCCTGCAGCTGAACAGCTCCGGATTGCCGGGCCGTTGATTCGCACTTTGTTAGCCAAGCATTGTGTGCACGGAATCGTATGGGATGGTTGGTGTGACGCTGATCCGCATGTGATGGCTCATTCTGGCCTAGTTGCATCAGATCATCAGCATCGTCCACTTTTCGAGTACCTGACACGGCTGCGAAAAGAGATTTTGGTTTAACGCAGAGTTCTTGTCTGTGATTGATCCCCGCCAAGCTTCGATCCATTGGATGATTGCGAAACCGCCAGTATTTTTGTCATCTTTCGGTCGTTTTCAGGGCCGTAGGTTTACCCGACCACGATTTTTTTCATGCCATTTTTACTTTCTCAGGTCAAAAGGATTCAGATGAACGTACACTCGGTTTTTCATTCGATCGGTTGCTTGCTATCCACTTTGATCGTCACCGTTTTATTCGCACAGGATACGAATTCAAAAATCGAACCGCTTGGCGAATTCGAATTGGTGCAGGATGGATTTACTTTCACCGAAGGGCCCACGTGGGATCCAGCATCGGGAGCCTTGTACTTCACAGATATTCCGAACACCACGATTCACCGGTTAGATCGCAATGATCAGTTGTCCGCCTTTACGACCGATTCAAAACATGCCAATGGATTGATGGTGGCGGCCGATGGCCGACTCTTCGCGTGTCAGATGGACGGACAAGTTGTGGCGTATGACCAAAAAACAAAGAAGGCAAAACTACTAGTTAGCCAGCACAACGGGAAGCGTTTCAATGCTCCCAATGACTTGGTCTTGGACAGAGCAGGTGGCCTCTATTTTACAGATCCTTTGTTTCGTGCTCCCACACCTCTTCCCCAACAAGTTCAAGCTGTTTATTACCTGTCAAAAAGCGGGCAGGTGACTCGGGTGACAGAAGGGCTCGCTGCGCCCAACGGTATTGGCCTTTCGCCCGATGGTAAGCAGTTATATGTCATTCCAAGTCGCCAAGCGGAGATGCTCGTTTATGACGTGGTGGGAGCCGGGAAACTCTCCAACGGGCGAACGTTATGTCAGTTGAAGCAGCCAGAGGGAAAGAGTGGCACGGGTGGCGACGGAATGGCATTGGACACCGAAGGCAACCTGTATATCACAACGAATCTTGGGGTGGAGATCATCTCACCAGCCGGTGAGCACCGAGGGTTGGTGGTCTTTCCACAGCAGCCAGCCAACGTGACGTTTGGGGGTGAGGAGCGCAAAACGATGTACGTCACCGCGCGTTCGGCACTGTATCGAATCCGCATGCCAATCGCCGGTCTGCCTTCGAATTGAATTTGGATTCAGCTTGAATTTGTATCCAGCTTGAAAACCATGGCGGGTGTTTCGTTGATGGTTCTTGTTGGCCGGGCCGATTAGCCCGGTTTCAGCTGAAAATTTTGCTACGTTGCTTTCCAGTTCGCTGGCACATCTGGCTGTTGCCAGGCGCTCATGCCACCATCGACCAAGAGGGTTTGCCCATGAACATGTTCGGCAGCATCGGATAGTAGAAAGACCGCCGTGCCGCCGCACACGTCTGGGTCGGGGACTTGCCCGTTGGGTGTGTGTAATTTCATCCAGCTATCCAGACGCGGATCCTGGTTCAGAACGTCGGTTAATGGGGTCCGCACTAACCCTGGCGCCATCGCGTTGACTCGAATGTTGTGAGGTGCAAGGGTGACGCAGAGCGAGCGGACCATGGCTGCAACGGCGCCCTTGCTGGTGTCGTAAGCGGTGTGATCTGGCTCGGCGAGCTGACCATTGATCGATCCGGTGAACAGGATGCGACCGTTGACCGCTTGTTCGACCCAGCGACTTGCAAGCTTCTGCGTTAAAAAG
>JAYZAR010000375.1:0-9772 GCA_036339635.1 Planctomycetota bacterium
CTGCGGTGCAAACTATCCACAGCGGCCCGGCTTGTTCCGAAGAATGCACCTCGGCGGCTGCCTGCATCATCGCTGCCAGCGAACCTTTCATGTCGCAGGATCCCCGACCGTAGAGGCGAGCGGATTGGATGACTCCGTCAAATGGATCACCGCCCGGGCCCGTCCAGCCGTTGACGGGGACCACGTCTAGGTGGCAGAAGTATGCGAGCCCAGGGATATGTGGGTCAGGCGATGCAGGAGATCGCTTTCCCACTAGATTCACCTTTTCTACCTGATTGTCATCCAGGTAACACGTTTGCTCGACTGAAAACCCAAGAGATTCCAGCCGATCACTCACCTCATCAGCAATTTTTCGATTACTGGTTGAACTAACCGACGGATAGGCGATTAATTTTTGCAGCAAATCGACGGGGGTTTGTAATGCAGTCATCCTTACCGTTTGTAAATGGACTCAAGTGTGGCAATCGTTCGCGAGACATCAAGTTCTTCTGTTTCGGGGGCGATCGCTTTCAACCAATCAAGTGCTTCCTCGCGATGATCGTCGGTCGATTTCGGAGCGATTGATTGATAGACCGCCTTTGCCCCCCGGGCGCCAGGTGAGTCGGGCATCGCGAACGTCGCCAGTTTATGAGCCAGTGAAAAAGGAAGTTCATCAAAGCGAAACTTACGGTTCCGTTCGTTGTATCGAACGACCAGTAGGTCATCACCCTTTTCAACAATGATCACACGAAAGTCATTGGTGACAACGAAGGTATCTCCAACCGCCAGGTCCTTAACTGCTTTTTCAATTCCCCCGCGGTAGTAAGTTGCCAAGTCGGCGACTTCGTGCAGTGCATCCGCACGTTGCTGTTGTTCCTCACTCATCGGTTGCTGCAAGATTTGCTCAGAAGCCGGCAGCATCTCCTGCCATTTTGCAGACCGAATCAATTGTTCGACCCGATCAAGTTGCTCGTCGGCCAGAGCGATCATCTCATCGGTTAGTTCTGGCTCTGGTTCGGGTTTTGGCTCTGGTTCTGGCTCTGGTTTGGGCTCTGGTTCTGGCTCTGGTTCTGGCTCTGGCGTGGGTGAAGGATTCCGATTCATCCCTGTATTGGGCATCTCCGTCGTGGGTCCTTGATTGTCGTCGGCTGCCCCCTGGTCACCCAGCTCACTCACGACTCCACTGGGGCGTCCTGCGTTGGGTCCTGGCTTGAACTCATCGGCAAAATCTCCCATCACGGAGTCAGGTGGTTCTTGGTCCTTTGCGTGGCGAGCTGGCTTATTACTGCTGGTCTGCGTGGTTGCGGGCTCATCCTGTTGGGCGATGGATACCGTTTCGTCGTTGTAGATCAATACATATACCAAGGCACCAATCAGCCCGAGCATCACGATCGTGAAGGTGGCAAACATCCATACACCCTTTGACGAGCGACGTCGCCGATAGCTGCCCTGGGCTCCCACCCGCCCCCGCTTATCTTCCTCCGCCTTGATTGTTGGAATCGCTACCTGCTCGTCGATCACTGGTGAGGTTTGGCCTGATAACGATTCGGGTTTGGTGCCAATTGGCCCGGCTTGCGGGGGTGGAGGCAGTGCGACCGAGGTCGGGACGGGGGCGACTGGATCAGCGTTCGGGAGCAGGTTCGCTAGAGGATCCGATGCGGGTAACAGGTTCGCGAGTGGGTCGTTTGCACCGGGGCCGCTGGCCGCCGAACTGGATGGTTTTGCGAGCTCTTCTGGCATCCCAATGATACCGAATCGAGCGTCGAGCTGCGCCTTCTGATCGGGATCTCTTAAGATACGTTGAGCGTCTTTCGCAAGTCTTGCCGCTTTCGACCAGAGTTTCGGATCAGTGTTTTTCTTGCATGCCTTGAGCCGAGCGGCCGCTGATTTGATGGCTGCGGAGATGGTTCTCTGGTCTTGTTCACCGTCTTGCAGCCCAAACACCTGGTACGGATGAGGCTCATGGTAATCTTCGCTCATGGGGAGCAGGTCGGAGATTTTTTCAGCTGGCATCGTTTGACAGGCTTCAAAGAACTTCGGTTTTCGTCTCAGCGTTCCCTTTTGATCTTGGCAACTCGAGCAGACCGCGGCAAACCAAATTAGGCAATAGAGAGGGATTTTGCTCCAGATGAGGGGCAATCAGATCGGCCTGGCCGCCGGTAAGGACGATTGAGCAGGGGACAGCTGGGTCAGAGTAACGGGCCGCCAGGGCCTCAATTGCTCCAGCGGCTCCTACCAGAATGCCGGCTCGAATCGCATCCGCCGTGTTTCTACCGGGCAGTTGTAATGTGGGATCTGTTTCTACACCGAGATTTGGCGCGGCGTTGAGATTGGGTAGAGCTTCCGTCCAACGATGCAGTGATTCAGCTTGTAGTGATAAGCCGGGCAAAATGGCGCCCCCACAAAAGTGACCCAATTGATCTACCCAATCGACCGTGATGGCGGAACCGATATCGGCGATGGCGAATGGAGGCCGTATGAGTTGCTTCGTGGCGTAGGCAGCCAGCAGCCGGTCGATCCCTAACCGATCAGGCGAATCAACCATGAGCTCCATCGGAACATCGGCGTGGGTCACCTGATGCGTGTCGTGGCCAGTGGAATCGGATATTCGTTCGATCAGATGGTGCGATGCGGTAGGTCTCACGCTAGAAATTAGCCAGCAGATTTTTCCGCAGTCGAGTGTGCGATGAGCCCAACGGAGGCATTCGGAGGTCCACTCCGCGGTTTTAAGCGAGACGGAATGGGCGACGAACTCACCCTCTTTCTCTACCGCGAGCCCGGCAGTCGAATTACCGATATCGACTGCGACGAAACCACCCTCGTTCACGATTGGTCCTCGGTGCAATCATCCGAGATTCTGGAAGGTTGATTTTCGCCAGACCCCTTGGCTCCGGTTGGGCTCGAATCGCCTGGATCTTCGTAGTCCTTGGCCTGCAATTCGTTGGACAGGATTGCGGTGGGGCCTGCTAAGTGAGGTGGCAAGCGTCGCGCTCTTGCCTTTTGGTTGGGTGGCATGTCGTCTTTACGAAGCAACGTGATTTCGTGTCCGTCGGCGAGGAGTTGTTCTCGGCGAGCTTCGACCCGATTCATGATTTCATGTTTCAACTCCTTTAATCCATGACCCGTTACCGCACTAATCAATCGCACGTCGCGACCTGTTTTCGTCGCGAGTTCCGCAGCGACATCCTCGGCACCATCGAGTTCGCATTTGGTCACGATGATCATCTCATCTCGCTCACCGAGGCTTGCATCGTATTGCGTTAATTCGCCGCGAATCGCCTCGTAGTTTGACGCGGGATCAGATCGGTCGATCGGAGCGGGTTCGACGAGGTGGACGAGCAAGCCGGCCCGTTCAACATGCCTCAGGAACTCATGTCCCAAGCCGATCCCATTACTTGCTCCTTCGATCAGTCCTGGGATATCAGCCAAGACGAAGGAACGCTGTGGCATCACATCGACGATTCCCAAGTTGGGAAATTTAGTAGTGAATGGGTAGTCGGCGATTTCAGGACGTGCGCTACTCAATTGTCCGAGCAGTGTGCTCTTACCTGCGTTCGGTTTGCCAACCAATCCAACATCGGCAATCGATTTAAGTTCGAGGATGACGTGACGGATCTCGCCAGGTTCGCCGGGCGTGAATTCGCGGGGCGTACGATTGGTGCTGCTCTTAAAATGTGCGTTACCGTGACCGCCTCTTCCGCCGCGAGCGATGACGAAACTTTCACCATGTTGCTTGAGGTCCTTCACGACGAAGCCATGTTCGGCATCGATCACGGTCGTTCCCGGTGGCACGAGCAAGGTTTGATCCTTGCCATTGCGGCCGTGTCGCAAAGATCCTTGTCCAGGCTGACCCTTGGGGGCTCGATGCATCCGTTGGTTGGCAAAGGCTGCCAGCGAATTGACCCCCAGCTCAGCTTTTAAAATAAGGCTTGCCCCATTGCCACCATCACCGCCATCCGGGCCACCCCTTGGCACATATTTTTCCCGCCTCAGACTTGAGCAGCCATCGCCACCCTTGCCCGCGTGGAGTTCAATCTGGACTCGGTCAACGAACACAGTTATCTCGGCCGTGGGACAGCCTGCAAGCTTCACAGACACAGACGCGACCAGTTTGGCCGCGATTTGAGCGCAATACGAATGGGGCCGCCCTGCGGCCACCCCTTCGCCAAGCTACCGATATTAATGATTACCGAAACAGCCATTGGTAATCAAGACGCTCGTCCAACCCATATTGCTGCAAGATGTAATTCTGCTGGGCTTTATCTTCAAAGGCGGGTACACCGAAGCGAATCAGATCATCTGTTTGCTTCATCGTATCGCCTGGGCGATAGAAGTTGAGTTGCAACATTTTCCGGCGGGAGGGAGCTTCGGGGCCTTCACCATCTTGCTGGAACGCATTCGTCAAGCCAAAGAATTCCACCGATACAAAATCAAGATTTGGATCCACGTCGGTCCAGGTCGCGACGCCCCAGACGCCTGGTGCATCCGGATCATTGCTGTAAGGCACTTTGATCTTGGAGATCTCGACGGAGTTGTAAACGTCAGCGGTGATCTGTTCTCGCACGCGAATCTTCTCAGCAGCAGTTGGCAAGATCGTATCGACATATCGCTTCCCCGAGACGTGATCGCTCAAAATCAGCATCGGAAAGATCCTGCGAGAATCGTATCGAATTCCCTCAACTCGTCGATAAAGTGGTACACCCGCGACGGTATCAGCCGCCGGTCGCAAATCGCCTCCACGATATCGGATTCGGTAGACCATGTACCAAACCAACTTTCGCTGCATTCGCCCATCGGGACGTGGGACGTCAATGTAGATTTGGCGAAGCGGTTTGAAGGAAACTTCGAAGCAATAAATTTCGCGACGCAAAATGACCTGTTTGGCCATTTCCAGAAGCGTGCGACTGCGAGGGTCGTAATGGGGTGCCCCGTCAGGATGGGTTTCCCCGCTCCATTTGATTTCCGGGTGAGTATCGATCAGCGATTGCAACGTTTGCGGGCCGTCAAATGTCTCGTCGGGATTGGGTGCCGGCGGAATGACCGTGACAACGCCGGGTGCGAAGATGGTCTCCTGTTCAAAGGAAATATCCTTCTTTTCGCTATCTTGACCTGCCTGTTGAGCGATCGCTTGCGCAGACGCAAATCCCAACGCTGCCGCGATGGTGACTAAAGAAATTCGCCAGAAAGTTCGGTGAGGAAACATCATCAACCCATTTTTTCTGATAGGGAGAAAGGAACGCTTGGAGGTGGTAGTCGTTATTTGAGACTCGACTTCGATTGTACTCGGGCTTTGGTCTCCTCGCCGAAATTTGAGGCCACTTCCTTTTCAGCTGCTTCAGCAGGCGAATCGGGCTCAGTGTCGAGATTTTTATCGGTTTTTACGGCCTGGCTGGAGCGCTGAATGAACCGCAAGGAGCTGGTTAGCTGAGCATCCGCACCCGCAAAATGTTCGCGACGGGGGCCCTCCATCGTGAAGGTTGCCAGAATTCGTCGACCCATCGCGTCGGAAAAATGCAGCATGATCCAGTGAATTGGAACCCCTTGTACAGCGCCGTTGGCGGTCACCCGCAAGACGCTCGACTCATCATCTGATCGCGCTTCCTCTGCTTCCACAAACTCGATCAACTGCTCCCCAAGCGTTTGGCGAATGTCATTCTGAAACGCCTCGAGAGTCCATCTCGAGCCTGGTGCCAACTTCACCAGTGAGCGGAAATCACATTGCGCGATGCTGCGATCATGGTCGATCATCCGCATCATTGCATTGCCCGGCAGATCGTTCATCATCCGCCAGCGACGATCCATGAGTGTGCTGATGCCAAGCTGCTCGCTGCGAAGTTCGACGTACATGCGCTCGGTCGGAGGTGTCGCGGGGACCGGGCGAGGCTGAGCAGGGAGTGCCATCGTCTGGTTGATCGGCTTGCGGATCATACGCACCGTGGCCGAGACATCAAATCCTGGCTCCGCGTTGCTAATGTCGCGCGTTTCGTGGAGTGCCATCGCCAGCCAAGTGCAAGTCTTTGCGATACGATCGAAAGTTACCTTGCCCACAGTGCGGACGACTGTCGGGACACCATCGACTGATCCATCGACTTGGCCACGAAACTGAAGCTTGATGTCTTGTTCAGTGATCGAAGCAACTGTGACCGCAACATCACTTGCCTCCACTGACGTCAGGTTAAAAAGCGAAGCAAGGACGCTGGGACTCGGCTTGTATTCGGATCCAACCCGCACTTCGTCGGCCGGCAACAACTGATCCACGGCAGCGCTCGACGCTGGAACCCGAAGCAACTCCAATTCATCTTGCTGAAAGTAATCTTCCGTCGCGTAAACCGATTCAGGAAGTGATGATCGATTGATCATGGTGTCGCGGACTGATGGTCGCAGCTCGATGGACGTTTCGCTGCGATTGACCCGACTCGTGCTACGAGCTTCATGGTAATACCGTTCCAATCCATCGACTCGACGATCGTTTGATGTGGAGACGTAACGCTCTTCGTAGTCGAACACCGCGTCGCTCTTGATCGGTAATTGCACCGCCCTTCGCCGCGAAACCAGCGGATTCTTGGGAACGTTTACGTTGCCTTCCACTTCCAATTCAATCCGGACGCGGAAGAGATCGTGGGTTCCAGCAGTCATCGTGACTGCTGCTGAATCCTGCGCGAAAACTTTGGACGGAACGGATACGGCGGCGAAGACCCCGGCAGATTGAAGCAGGAACCGACGACGGCAGGCAGGCGAGTCAAAATTCATCCGTGAAACCGCATCCAGGGGGGAAAATCAAGCAGAACCAATCTTCCGCGGGGTCAAAATCAGCACCGCCTCTTTTTGATCGACGATTTCCGCGAAAAAGATCGAACATTTTTTTTTGCCGGATCAACCCGATGACCAAACGTGGCAGCAGCATCGACGATTTTGCACTCAGAGTGTCAGATCGGCACTCGATCTCGTTCTGAGTCTCAGATTAAGACTATGTGTTCACAAAATGATGGAAAAAGTTACAACCGAGCTGGACTTTTGGGCGACGCAGATTCGGGTGGTAGGAGTCATTGCAAATTCATAAGTCTTGACGGAGAAACACGTTAACGCGTCTAGGAGGAATCATTTGAGGCGGAATTCGGTCGTTTGGCCCAAGATTCCCATATCAGTATGGTGCATGAAGAGAGGAATTTTAGGTGGATTTGCCGGACCAAGACCGGCGAAGTCGCCGCGAACAACTCGAGTGGTGGGCTTGAGAGACTGGAAAATGTCGTGTTTTTGTGAACGTCATCCGGGTTCGAAGAGTCCAAATGCTAAAACTTGCGTGTCCAATTGCACGTAGGAGAAGCGATAGGCTGGTGGCAAGGAGTCGCCAGTCGTTGCAAATTTTCACGTTACCGATCGGATCGCTGATCAGCGTGTTTGTGAGCAACAAGGTTGAAACGTCGCCCTAGGGAGAGGGCACAATCCGGGCAACACCGGTACTAAGTCGAGCGGCCCGCCGGGGTCGCAAGGAAACCAGTCGACAGCAGTGCCAAAGCTGGGAGAGAGGCGATGCACGAAGAATATCGCGATTCAAAAATCAAGGAACTACGTGGTCAGCTGACTCGATTTGCGCCGAAGGGCAAAAAGGTCGAGCAAGCCGCACTCGCGGAAAAACTGTATTCAGAAATTGAACCGGATCGCTCTTACGCGTTCGATTACCTTTGCTTTCGAATCACCAATTACCGGCCTGAGACTCCTAGTCGACACAACATCGCTTCCGCCGATCTCAAGCATGATTTGCGACTCTTGATTGAAGATTTAAGTGATTCAGCCGACGTTGCTGTCACTGAGGTAGCGGAGCCGGTTCACACAGTGGATGAGCTGAGCAAACTCTTCAGCGTCTCAACGAAAACGATCAGCCGATGGCGGGATGCAGGTTTGGTGAGCCGCCGCTTGCTGTTCGCCGGCCGAAAACGGGTCGGTTTCCTGCACAGCAGCGTCGAGCGTTTTGTGTCCCAGAACCGCGACAAAATCCGTCGTGGCGAACGTTTCAGCCAGCTTTCAGAGGATGAGAAGAGTGAGATGATCGAGCGGGCGCGGCAGCTCGTTGAGGGAGGAGCATCGCTCTCCGAAATCACTCGGCAACTGGCGCAGCAGATGAAACGTAGCCCCGAGACCATTCGGTATACGCTGAAGAATTTTGATGCCGACAACAAAGCTCTGGCAATCTTTCCCGACCATCGAGGGGTCCTTACGGAGGAAGACAAACGAGCGATTTTCAAATTGCATGTGCACGGCGCTTCCGTGGCGAGACTATGCAAGCGTTTCAAGCGGACGCGAACCAGTATCCAGCGTATTTTGCTCGACATGCGGATGGAGCAAATCCTAGAGCTACCGCTCGATTACATCTACAACGAGGATTTCGAGTACACCAGTCGTGAAGCGGAATACCTTGGGCCAATACCCGAACCAGCTTCAGCTCCCCGCAAAGTGCGTGTTCCCTCTGGGTTGCCGAGTTATTTGGCGGCCCTCTACGACGTACCGTTGCTAACGCGTGAACAAGAATATCACTTGTTTCGCAAAATGAATTATTTGAAGCACAAGGCGAGTCGGCTGCGTGAGGGGCTGGAAGAGACCTCGGGAAGCAAGACCGCGATGATGGATGAGATCGACGATCTTTACGAAGCAGCTGTGCTTGTGAAAAACAAGATCGTGCAAAGCAACCTCCGATTGGTTGTCTCCATTGCGAAGCGGCATGTCGCTAGTACCGATGACTTCTTTGCTTTGGTGAGCGACGGAAATATGTCGCTAATCCGCGCTGTCGAAAAATTTGACTACTCGCGTGGTAACAAGTTCAGCACCTACGCGTCTTGGGCGATTATGAAAAACTTCGCTCGAACGATTCCGAGCGAATTCAAACACCGAGATCGTTTTCGCACGACAACCGAAGAATTGTTTGTCGCTCGGCAAGATGATCGGCTCGATCCGTACGTCGAGGAAACGGTGCAACGGTCGCGTCAACGCGAACTCTCGAAAATTCTGAATCGACTGGACGAACGTGAGCAAAAGATTATCACGGCTCGTTTCGGGCTCGGGCGTGGAACGGAGCCGCTGACGTTGAAACAAGTGGGCGAGGAAATGGGGGTCACGAAGGAGCGGATTCGCCAACTGGAGGCGAGGGCTCTGACGAAGCTCCGTGAAGCTGCGGACGAAGCCAAGATTGACGTCGAGCTGGGCTCCTAGTCGAAGACGAGAAGCCACATCATCACGCGGTTAGGTGGTTGGAGTTACATTGGAGGTTTGACACCCGGGCTGTCCCTAAAAAAATCGGGTTGTCCCAAAAAATACCTAGCTCTCCACAAAACGACTGAGATGATGATGCGTTCGCTTTTCCTTGCCGCCCTGATGTTGTCTCCGGGTTGGGTTGTGGCTACCGAAAAACCCAACATCGTTTACATCATGGCCGATGAACTCGGTTACTACGAGTTGTCGTGCCTTGGGAATGCGAACATTCGGACCCCCCGCATCGATGAGATGGCGAGCCAGGGGATTCGATTTACTCAGGCTTTGGCAGGTTCGAGCGTCTGTGCACCCACACGTTGTTGTTTGATGACCGGCAAGCATAGTGGGCACACTTCGGTCCGCAGCAATGGTGGTGGAACACCTCTGCGGAGCGGCGAGCCGACGATTGCTTCGATTTTGAAGGCTCGAGGTTATGCAACCGGTGGCTTCGGGAAATGGGGCTGCGGAGGACGGGGTTCGACCGGAGTCCCAGAAGAACATGGTTTTGATGTGTTCTTTGGCTACTATGATCAAGTGCATGCGCATAGTT
>JAYZAR010000376.1:0-6591 GCA_036339635.1 Planctomycetota bacterium
ATGCAGGGCAAGCGACTCCGCTTCGCGAAGGCAAAGGCACCATGTTTGAGGGCGGTTATCGAGAGCCAACCATCATGTGGTGGAAGGGAAAGATCCCTGCAGGAACCGAATGCGACCAACTCTGCAGCACCATCGACCTGCTGCCAACGGTTGCGAAGTTGATCAACGCGGAACTCCCCGACCACAAAATCGATGGCAAAGATATTCGCCCTTTGATGTTTGGCGAAAAGGGTGCCAAATCACCTCACGAAGCCTTCTATTGCTACTACGGGGGCGGCCAACTTCAAGCTGTGCGAAATGATCGTTTCAAGCTGGTCTTTCCCCATAGCTATCGAACCACGAATGGGCATCCAGGGGGAACCGAGGGCCTTCCAATTCCCTATCAACAAGCCAATATCGGACTGAGTCTTTTTGATTTGGACGCCGACATTTCAGAAACGAAGAATGTCATCGAAGAGCATCCGGACGTCGTGCAAAGACTGCAGGCCGCAGCTGAACGCGGCCGAGAAGACCTAGGTGATAAACTGACCAATCGAAAGGGAAGTGGGATTCGCCAAGCGGGCCGACTTGGTGTAAACGATGAGCGTTTGCCGCTACTATGGAAATAGTGCGTTAGCCGCCGCAGGCCGCCTGCCAACGTATTGCAGCTTGCAGCTCCCAACACTTACCAAGAATCAGGTTCGGGATCAGATACACCTGTTATCCCCAGAGCGATTTTAACCTCCATCACTGCTTGCCTAACTTTTCTTACCGCTCAGCACGAGCCAGGACCTGCGAATGAGCAATGCTGCGTCTGCCAACCAACTGCTGTCGCCAGAACTGTTGGCACGATTAGAACGGATGGAATTGGTCTCAAGAAAAGTATTCCGCGGCCGCATGAAAGGCGAACGCAAAAGTAAACGCAAAGGACAAAGCGTCGAATTTCACGACTTCCGTAATTACGTGGCGGGAGATGATTTAAGGCTGATTGATTGGAATCTCTATGCCCGTTTGGATCAGCTGTTTCTCAAACTGTTTCAAGAAGAAGAAGACTTGCACGTCTATGTTTTGATTGACGCCAGTGAGTCGATGAACTTTGGTGACCCAAACAAATTAAGCGTTGCCAAGCAACTGGCCGCGGCTCTGGGATATGTTGGACTTTGTCGGGCTGACCGTGTCAGCGTACAAGCCTTAGGTCCTCCGGGGAGAAGTGCTCCCGTTCTCCGAGGACGTGCCAGCTTATGGAAAATGCTTAATTACTTGGGGTCATTTGAGAGTGGCCATAACGTTTCCCTTTCCGATGGCATCAAAGACTTTTCGATTCGTAATTCTGGCACAGGCGTCGTCATTCTGTTGTCTGATTTGATGGACAAGCATGGCTACGAATCAGCTTTGCGAATGCTGGTGGGACGTCGGATGGATGTTTTCGTCATGCATGTTCTGTCGCCCGAGGAGATCGACCCGCCGTTGCGTGGTGACCGACGCTTGATAGACGTCGAAGATGGTGATGCAGCAGAGATCACGATCAACGCTTATGCGATCGAAAAGTACAAAGCGACAGTGAAGTCGTTCATCAGCGGGATCAAAGCATTCTGCAGTCGTCGTTCGATCTCCTACATTCCCGTACGGACCGAAACGTCAGTAGAAACAATCGTCACCAAATACTTACGTCAGCGGGGGGTCGTGCGATGAGCTGGACCCCTGCTTTTACGAGCACGCTCGGCTGGGCGACATTGGTTGCCGTATCGGGCGGAATTCTCATTCTGTACTTCCTGAAACTTCGCCGAGAACCGGTCGAGGTACCCAGCACTTATCTATGGTCGCAAACCATCGAGGATCTGCACGTTAACAGTTTGCTGCAGCGACTACGCCGCAGTTTGTTGCTGTTCTTGCAGCTCCTCGCGATCGCCGTCGCAGCATTGGCCTTGTTCATTTCGGGCATGCGAGGCGAGGTCAGTCAACAAAGTCGCTCTGTATTTCTGCTTGACAACTCAGCCAGCATGCAGGCGACAGACCTTGGAGAAGGAGAAACCCGACTGTTCAAAGCGAAGCGAATGATCGAGCAAAAGATCGAAGAGATGAATGACAGCGATGTGGCGATGCTGGTCACTTTTAGTGATCGCCCCGTAACCGTGCAATCATTTACTTCCGATCGTCGTCGCTTGCGGGATGCTTTGGCCAGTGTGCAAGCGACAAATCAACCGACCGATATTTTAGGTGCATTGAAAGCGGCTGACGGCCTCGCCAACCCGCGTCGTTCGAGTGAGATGGGAGATGTCAATGATGTGCAGGTAGCGCAAGAAAAACCTGCTGATCTGCTAATCTACAGCGATGGCGGTTTTGCAACCGTG
Organism: Planctomycetota bacterium; assembly: GCA_036339635.1. Lineage (GTDB taxonomy): Bacteria > Planctomycetota > Planctomycetia > Pirellulales > Pirellulaceae > Rubripirellula. The sequence continues at coordinate 2,331 of JAYZAR010000376.1, forward strand.
ACCGAATTCAATTTAGGAAACTTAAAGCCAGAGTTCGTGTCGATTGGGACGGATTCGGTAAACAACTTGGCGATCACTGCGTTCAGTGCCGAGCGTAATCTGGAGCAACCGACTGAAGTTCAAGCCTTTGGAACCGTGATGAATCTCGGTACCCAAACCATTGAAACCACCGCCACCTTGACATTGGATGGTGAGTTTTTCGATGCAACTCCCGTGTCGCTCGAACCGGGGGATCAAACGGGCCTATCGTTTTCGCTTGAAAGCGAGGCTGCTGCGACATTAGAACTGAAGTTGGATTTGGATGATGATCTAGAAATCGACAACATCGCTTATGCCGGTTTAACGCCATTGCGAACCGTGTCAGTTCTGGTCGTCACCGAGGGCAATACACCGATTCGATTGGGGCTGAGCACCGAAAAAGCAGCAAAAATCTGTAACTCAGAGTTTGTCCTGCCAGCTTACCTAAACAGTGAAGCCTATGCTGCGAGAGCTCTTGCCGGCACCGATGATTTGATCATCTTTGATCGTTGCACGCCGCCCCAAATGCCTTTAACCAATACTTTTTTTATTGGCGCGCTACCGCCCGCTACTCCGCTCGGGCCAGCATCGAATGGCCAGACAACCTCAGAGACGACTGCAACTAAATCGGAAAATGCAGATGCCGCGGAAAATGCCAATAGAGATGGACCGAAGGGCGAGCCAGATCCAGCAGCAACTGGGTTAGGCCAGACCGAGCAACCCGAAACCGGTGCGACGAACTGGTCTTGGCAATCTCCGTTGTCTTCTGTCGCGCTGGTTGATGTCGATCGAGCCCATCCGATGATGAGGTACCTTGAGCTTTACTCCTTGTTAATCTTCAACGGCAGGGGATTGCGGGGACCATCTGGCTCGACTGATTTGATGGTGGCTGACATTGGAGCCGTACTCGTGCTGGCACCACGGGCTGGTTACCAAGATCTTGTCCTTGGCTTTGAAATTGTTTCCACCACGGAGACGGGTTCAACTGAAATCAATACGAACTGGTACGCCGAGCGATCTTGGCCGGTATTCATGTTGAACGTATTGCGATACCTCGCTGGGGCCGCCGAAGCAACAGGCGCTCCGTCCCATCGTCCCGGCGAAACAGTTCAAGTGCGATTGGAAAACGCTATCGGGGAAGCGAAGCTCAGACGGGTCGGTGGCGAGGTAACGGAAATCCGATTGGGAACCAGTGGCATCGCGGAAATTCTCGATACCGAACAACCGGGTAACTACCGCATCGAGGCAAAAGATGAGCTTGCTAGCCTGTTCGCCATCAACCTGTTTGATCAACGGGAAAGCACAATCGCGGCGGCACCTAGCATCGAAGTCGGCTACGTCGCGGTCGAGGCAGCGGTTGGCAATGCCGAAGAAAGAAAAGACTATTGGCGTTGGGCGCTGGTTGCGATGCTCGGTGTGTTGGCCGCCGAATGGTGGCTTTACGTCAAGCGAGTCGCTTAAGCGAAATCTTGAGCGTTCCACGATAGATGAATCCCCGGACTCCACTCGGGCAACCAAAAGGCAATGGACGACGACTGATGATTGAACCCGATCACGGACGGATCAGTCAGTGTGAGGATCACCTTGCAGGTCGCCCTCGGTGATGATCGTAAAGCCCTTCTCACGGAGCGTTTGCATCGCCATTTCGATGCTTTCCACCATGATGGCGACCGCTGGCTTGCCATGTGGACGTACGATCAGCGGGTAAGCCTGGATAATATTCAACTCTGCCTGAAGCAAGGCCGTACAAACTCGTAAAAGCGGTTGAGGACCTTCGGGCAATTCGACTCCAACCAAATCGGTTTCGATGATCGCCAATCCGCTGCGTTCAAGGATCTCACGCCCACGGTCCGCGTCGCTGACCAAAAAACGCACAAACGCACATTCCGCTGCGTCATTAATCGACAAGGCACAAATACGGATGCCGGTGCCCTCAAATCGCTTGACCACTTCGAGCAGTTGGCCAACCCGATTTTCGAGGAAGATTGTGAACTGCCGAATTGCCGGGAAATTCCGCCCTCGCAACGTCTCATAGGTTGTGCTTGAATCGTCGCCGATGCTCATTTCGTAAGCTTTCGTATGTCTGGACTCCGTTCAAAAACGGCTTTCGCCTGTTCCCGGTTGGTCCGGGACGTTCAGAGTGTAGACTTCGTTGTCGGTTGGGGTCAATTCTGTCCTGTCAGCCCTGCAGCTGCCCTCCCAAAAGTGACCAGTTTCATCCGTTGCGTGCTCGAAGGTACCAACCAAACCACGGGCCCATCGCAGATTTCATTCAAAAAAACTGAGAGCCCTCATTCCATCATGCCTGCCCACCAGTTGCCGATTCGCGTCACCTATCAAGAAACCGACGGTCAGCGGCGAGTGCACCATGCAAATTATCTGAACTATTTTGAACGTGGGCGTGTTGAAATGCTAAGGGATCGCGGGATGCCCTACCGTGAGCTTGAAGATAGCGGCTGCATGCTGGTTGTTCGAGAAATGAACGTGATTTACCACGCTCCGGCCGAATTTGACGATTTACTGATGCTGACCACCGACGTCGTAGAAGTGCGGCGGGTGCGAATTCGGCATCACTATCGGATTGAACGTGACGGTGAACTAATCGTCGAAGCTGATTCGTTAGTCGCAAGCGTCGACAAGCTCGGCAAACCAATGCGGCTTCCCGATGATTTAAAGAAGCTGGTCTAGCAGCAACAAATCATCGGTTGCAAGTTCTCAACTGGATTGGTGGGAACCACGGCCAATCGGATCGCTTAATGCTGCAATTTACGCGATTTCGCCGCAATTAACGTCCTATTTTGTAAGGAAGCACGCCCTATTCCGCGGGTCTGAGCCTGGATTCGTCCTACTCGCAGCGGCCGCCGAGATCATTTCCTCGGGTCTAAAAGTGGTTTGCTTGCCGTCAAAGCTGGCAAAAATCGACGTTTTTCCTACACTAAGAATTCTTGCCCCACTGACTGCCATCGGCTTTTTGCCGATCTCACCCAGTCCTACCAGGTACAGCCTTGTGCCCACACTGAAAAGCGTTGCACTAATTTTCGTCTTCTACCTCGGGTCGAGTTGCCTCGCGGCAACGCGCGGGGACGAACCCACATCGGATAACCGACCGACAGGCGAGCAAATGGCGGCCAAGGTCGCGTCTTCAAAAGATCGTGCATCTTCAAAAGACATTGTGCTTGAATGGAACACGAAGGGCTGGCCGCTGATGCAGCGACTATGCTTGGATTGCCACAATCAAGATTTCCAAGAAGGCGAGCTCGATCTGACTTTTTTCAAATCACTCAAAGCAGAGGATGTGGCAAATTCGGATGTGCAAATGAAGCGAGTCTTGGACATCGTTCGGTTTGGTGCGATGCCCCCTGAGGATTCTGACCAGCCCTCCAACGGCGAACGCAAGTTGTTCGTTGATTTACTGGATCAGACGTTGTTCAGTGTTTCCTGTGATCTTCGCCCCCGCCCAGGAAAGGTAACCGCCCGGCGTTTGAACCGGGCCGAATACAGCCGATCAATTCGTGACCTATTCGGCATGGAACTGCAGCCAGCCGAAGGCTTTCCGTCCGACGAAGTAGGAGCCGGTTTCGATAATAATGGTGATGTTCTATCGCTTTCTCCTTTATTGATGGAGAAATATTTTAACGCTGCAGAGCGGGTCGCGAGTCAGGTCTTGATGGATCCCGATGATTTGCCCAGCTTGGATCAGGAACAGGCGAGCGATCAAATTCTCGTTCACGGCGAAACGAAAACGGGAAGCTTCACCGGACGTTTTTTGGCGATCGACTCATTCGCGTGGGCTGATTTTGATGTGCCGGTTGAGGGAGAATATCGCATCGGGGTCCGCGGTGGGAATTCTGAGCCGGAGGCTACCCAAATCAAGGCGGCGGTCTGGAACAGGGATGGGCTACTGATAGGCGTTGCCGAACTTGGCTACTACGGCGGAGGTGGCAGCTCTCAGCGTGTCGAATTTAAAGTGGCGTTACCGAAAGGAGAGCAACGCTTTTACGTGGAACCGCTTGAGAACGAACAAGAATTGTTGATCGGCGAAACCAAATCCGAATTTTTCGCCAACATTGACCCTGGCATTATCGCTGCCGCATTGGAGCGCCGGAAAAAACCAATACGACCCGAACGTAATTTTGATCGATCAGCGTTTCCCTACATGGTGCGTGAAATCGAAGTCCGTGGTCCGACTAAAACACCACGACATCTGTTACCACCAAGCCAGTCCAAAATTGTTCGTCGTTAT
>JAYZAR010000377.1:0-15845 GCA_036339635.1 Planctomycetota bacterium
TTCGGTACAGAGGTGACATGAAAGTAAATCGCATCCTCCGTTGCAGTGATGTGTCCCCAATCCAATTTGTTCGCCCAGCGTTTCTGAGCCGGCAGCAAAGCACAGCACGATACAGCGAGCACGAGACACAACAGCGGGCGGATCATCAGCAGCCTTTCAGAGAGTAGTCATGCCAGGATTATAACGGGTATTTTGCGAGACCAAGGAGGAGCATGCAAAGATTAGGCAGCTGATCTACCCCAACACGATACACCAGCCTGACTTGATGCACTCTAAGGCTTGCTCGTCTCGTGTTTGAACCTCCCGATCAACGAATCTGCCAAACAAGAACGTTAATTAAAATCGTATCCTTCCAACACGGCCATTTCAGCGCCAAATGGTGGCTCCAAGCTGCTCTCCGGATCGGCGCTGCGAACTGGTTCTGCGATGAGTGTCAGCTCTACCCGGAACGTTCTCCCTTTCGGACCGCAAATTTCCAAGCGAATGCTGCTGATCTAGAAGTTCTCCATCACAAGTTTCATTCTTCATCACGGGTTTCAGGTTCCTGCCCGTTTCGTGTCTCTGCTGCTGGAACCACTTTTACGAGCACCGTACAATAGAGGCGTCTCGCTAAATTCTTCCCTCGACCATGCCGGATCACTGTGTTTCGCTTTCTGGTCTGTCTGTTAGGCGTGTTATCCGCAAGTTGGATCGGCACCGCGCAAGAGCTATCCCGCCAACAGCGGGATTTGTTCGAGATCCACGTTCGCCCCCTGCTGGTGACCAAGTGCCTGAATTGCCATGGTCCGGCGAAGCAGGAGGGGGGGCTAAGCTTGGCCACGCGAGAAGATGTGCTGACGGGCGGCGAATCTGGCCCGGCGATTGTTCCGGGCGAGCCTGAGCAGAGCCTGCTGCTGGAGGCTCTGCGTTACGAGTCACTCGAAATGCCACCCGATGGGCAGGTAAAAGCCAGCCAGATCGCGGGAATCAGTCAGTGGATCGCGGCGGGCGCGCCCTGGCCTGCGAAAACGTTGCTCCAGCCTTCCGCTACGACCAGTCACGCCGGTGCCGATTGGTGGTGCTACCGGCCGCTTGTCGATCCGGCGTTACCCGCAATCGATTCCGATTCATGGTCTCGCACTGAACTGGATCAATTTATTTTTCGTCGGCTTTCGGATGCAGGGCTCAGCCCCGCTGAGGAAGCCGATCCGATCATGTTGGTTCGCAGGCTTAGCTTTGCAGTCCTTGGTTTGCCCCCCGATCAAGACACCATCGATGCGGCCCTTTCCGACAGCTTTGACATGGATGCATATGTCGACCGCTTATTGGAAAGTGATGAATATGGCCGCAACCAGGCGAGATTCTGGCTTGATCTGGTTCGCTACGCGGACAGCGATGGGTACCGAGCTGACTTTGACCGCCCCAAAGCTCGCCAGTATCGCGATTACGTTATCAAGTCATTCAATAACGACAAACCGTATGATCGATTCATCATCGAGCAGTTGGCCGGCGATGAGATCGATCCGGGAAATCGCGACGCAGTTATCGCGACGATGTATCTACGGCATTGGATTTACGAACACAATCAGCGTGATGTCGAAACGCAATGGCACGAAATCCTAAGCGACATTACCGAAACGACCAGTGATGTGTTTTTAGCACAGGGGCTAAAGTGTGCCCGCTGCCACGATCACAAATTTGACCCCTTGCTGCAAAAAGATTTCTTCCGTCTCAAAGCATTCTTCGCCGCTTTTCAACCGACCGAAGCCCATCCCATTGCGACGCTCTCCGAGCTCACCGAATATCGAAAGCAGCAAGCGAAGTGGGAAGACGCGACACTTCAGATCCGGCGTCGTCTGCGTGAGATTGAACATCCTGTTTTATTGCAACACGCGACTCGTGAAGGCTTTGAAAAATTCATCCCCAAGATCAAACAGATGATTCAGCGGTGGCCCGACGATCGGACACCCTATGAGCACCAGATCGCCTCACTTGCTGCTCGGCAGTACGACCTTCCACGCGATTAGATTGATAAGTGGCTTACCTATTAACAACAGCAAGAGCGACAACGGTTGCAGCAGCAACTTGCCGAGTTTGAGAAGCTCAAACCAGAGCCATTGCCAACCATGGAGTTTGTCGCGAGTGACATTGGATCGGTCGCGCCAGAAACCTTCATTCCGGACGATTCATCACAAACTCCGATCGACCCCGGATTCCTGACTCTTTTCGCGGCTGAGCCGGCTGAGATCATTGCACCACCAGCTGCGCTACAAAGCACCGGACGGCGGACTGCGTTGGCGAATTGGATCGCCAGTCCAGACAACCCGCTGACGGCTCGCGTGATCGTCAATCGTATTTGGCAGCAACATTTTGGTCGTGGTTTGGTTGAAACCGCCAGTGACTTCGGGCACTTAGGCACGCCCCCGAGCCATCCGGAACTACTTGATTGGCTGGCATTAAAATTCATCGAGGATGGCTGGAGCCTCAAGAAACTTCATCGGCGGATTTTGACCTCGGCAACCTATCGACAAACGTCACTACGATCGCTCGAGGATCCATTCATTCGAATTGATCCTGACAACGCTTTGCTCTGGCGAATGAAGTCACGACGGCTTTCGGGTGAAGAGATCAACGATGCGATCTTGGCCACAAGCGGTGAGTTACCAAGTCTGAAACGAGCGATCTATAAAGCGGTAAAGCGAAACACACCCGATCCGCTACTGGCCGCCTTCGATGGCCCCGATCGCATTCGAAGCATGGGGCTGCGGCACCAGACGACAACCTCCAAGCAGGCGTTACTGTTGGGGAATAGCGATTGGACCCATGACCGAGCCCGAGCCATTGCTGCTCGCATTCCCTCCCAGCACGACCAACCAAGCCAATGGATCACCAATCTCTACAGGACTTTGTTCGCACGAATTCCCACGACTGATGAAATCAATCTAGCGAATAGGTTCTTGCAGCAATACCAAGAGCAGACTCCATCCGAGGAGCCACCAGAAGTTCGCACGCTGGTGGAAATGCCTGGCACTGGATCCAAGGCTGTTCTTTTATCGCAGGAAAATCCAATCACGCTTCGGCTAGCAGCAGAACAGGCACCAGCGTCGGGAGACCTGACAATCGAAGCGGTTGTCTTGCTTCGATCGCTATATCCGGATGCTTCGGTCCGCACGATCGTCGCCCAGTGGAACGGGAAAAAGTCCAATCCTGGCTGGTCGCTAGGCGTGACATCGACCAAGAGCGCGTATCAGCCTCGCAATTTTATTTTGCAACTAATTGGCAACCAAAAAGAGGGGCACGCATTGCACTATGAAGTGATCGCGTCTGACCTGCGGCCCGAGCTTGATAAGCCCTACTATTTGGCAGTCGCTATCGATTTAGACGACACGACCGAGAACGGCGTTACGTTCTATTTAAAAGACCTATCAAAAGCGGACGGTAAATTGCAAACCGCGAAGAGAAAGCATTCGGTCACGCGGGGCATCACCGGTCATTCGGACCTGACGATTGGTGGTCGCCAAAGCTCGCATCAATGGGATGGATTAATCGACAGCATTCGTGTCGAACCGATATTACGAGACCTGACCGTCGTCGCTCAAGCAGACTCAGAGCAAGGCTTGCCAGCCTACGCGGTCGATTGGCAGTTCGAAGATAGTGAGCAATTAGGTAAAGATGATTCCGGAAATGGTCATCATGCCGTGGCCAACATTAAACTTCCTGATATCCCAACGCCAGCAGACCGAGCGAAAGTCGCACTTATCCACGCGTTGCTGAATTCAAACGAGTTTATCTATGTCGACTAAAGCTGAGCCAACACAACGCTCTTCCCTTGCACATCGCCAGAGATTGTCGCGACGAAAGATGTTGGTTGATACCGGTGCCGGCTTTGGCTCCGTGGCGCTCGCCGGGATGATGGGCCAATCCACTTCTCAAGGTGCAACTGCCCCCGCCTCACCCTTATCTGTGAAGCAACCGCACCAAAAGCCACGTGCTAAACGGGTGATTTTTTTGTTCATGGAAGGTGGTCCCAGTCACATGGACACCTTCGATCCCAAGCCAGCTTTGCAGAAACTCGCTGGCAAGCCCTTGCCAGAAAGTTTTGGCAGAGTGATCACTGCGATGGGGGAATTTGATTCGCCCGTCCTGGCTTCGAAGCGGCATTGGGCTCAGTATGGCGAAAGCGGACTTTGGATATCGGATTGGTTGCCTCACATGGCGACCCGTGCAGATGATTTAGCGGTCATCCGTTCCTGTTGGACCAATGGGATTAACCACTCTGGCGGAGTGTGCCAAATGAACACCGGCACACAGTTCGCTGGCCGACCGTCACTTGGTAGTTGGGTGACCTACGGCCTCGGTACCGAGAATGAAAATTTGCCAGCCTTCGTGGTCATGCAAGACAAGGGCAAAGCGGTCAACGGTCCGCGTAACTGGGGGACGGGATTCATGCCTGCTGTGTACCAGGGCACCGATCTGCAAACGGCGGGTCCACCACTCACCAACTTGGCCAGCCCCGCTTACATCAATCATCGGCAGCAACGCATCGAACTCGATTATCTGGCCGAATTGAATCGTCGACACATGGCTGAGCGGGCGGATAACACGGAGCTGGAAGCGAGAATTAGAAGCTACGAATTGGCCTACCAAATGCAGAGCCATGCGCCTGAAGCCGTTGACCTGAGTCAAGAAACATCGGAGACCGAATCGTTGTACGGTTTGGACCAAAAAGAGACCGCCACGTTTGGCCGCATGTGCCTGTTAGCCCGTCGCATGGTCGAACGGGGAGTTCGATTCGTCCAACTGTATCATGGCGCGGGAAGCAAATGGGACGCGCACAGCAAGATCGAGCAGAACCATACCAAGATGTGCAAAGAAATGGATAAGCCTGTGGCGGGGCTTTTAACCGACTTGGCACGCCGTGGACTGCTGGATGATACACTCGTGGTCTGGGGGGGAGAGTTCGGCCGCACGCCGATGAGCGAAAAAGGGGATGGTCGCGACCACAACCCAACGGGTTTTACGATGGTAACGGCGGGTGCGGGGGTTCGTGGTGGCGAAACATTTGGCACCACGGACGAGGTTGGGCTCCATGCAGTCGATGACCGTTTGCATGTTCATGATTTGCATTCGACCATTTTGTACGCCCTTGGACTCGACCATCGCGAGTTAATCTATTTGCATAAAGGTCGTCCCGAACGGATCGATGAAAACGAGGGTCGTATCTACAAAAAACTCTTCGCTTGATTGACCGGCGAATCAAATGCCACTTGGGGATGGGTAGGGAGCAACGGCCTAGCAGAAAGCGGCAATGGGATCGCGATTTCATGACGCTTGATCTGACTAGACGAATCAGACTCCAAACAACTCCTTCGACTAGCTTTTTTCCGCTGGCGGCAAAGGATCACCCACCTTGGGTTCCGCCAGATTGTCCAGCCGCACTTCAGAAAAGTAGGCGTTAGGCGAGGGAGTTTCTGAACCTGTTCCTGGTGACGGGTGGACGACAAGTCGGATGGCCGCACCACTGCCAACCCGCGAGATTGGGATGGTGCCAACCAGACGCTGTTCAAAAAAGACATACCAATCGGTCGGTTGCCGCTCAAAGTCCACAACGTGGTATCGTTCAAAGATGCCCGGCGGTGAAGCGGACGAGACTTGGTTGCTCAGGTTTTCGAAATCGCCTTGCTTCTCACCAAGAATGATTTCTCCCGGTGTAAAACGTAAGCTGCCCCGCGGATCATCACGAACGCTAGGGTCGAAGGCAAAATCAATGTCGACTTTCTCAAAACCGGGCTGAGCCCAAACAAAAATGCTGATTCGGGGGTGTAATTTCCCATCCAGCCGACGAGTTACGGCACCCTGCCGTGATAAGCAGGCAAGGGCGTTGGATGCATCAGGTGCTTCGACGGTGTTCCAGGCACCAATCATGGATCCTCCAACATCCCAACCGCTCAAGGTAACTCCGTCATATAATCCCACGGTTTCGACGACTCGCGTGTACGGCCTCGGCCCACGCACTTCACCCAATGACCGATACACTGTCAATCCGATCGTTGCAAGAATCAGTGCGACCGCAATCACGACCAAACTAAAAATCCGAGAACGATTGCGCTTCGATGGTTTTTCGGCAGCCGGCAGTTGGAGGTCAACCGTTTGTGAAAGTGGAATTAACGCGGGCTCGGCTTGTGCGGCTAAATCTTGCGGATCGACTTCTGTTGACCGCACAGCGGGCGCTTCCATCGTTTGCTGATCACTGATGGCGGCCGAGTCCAGCATACCGGAGATTGGACCTCCCATGGTCGACAACTCCACACCCAATCGATCAATGCCAGCGATTAGTTCGTCATAACTTGATGGACGCTGCGCCGGATTGGGGTTCAGCATCTGCATCAACAGTTGCCATTGATCGTCGGAAATCTGTATTGGTAGTGAGCGACGGTCTGCCTGAATCGGTTGAGATTTCTGGCTCAATAAGGATGCTAGATTCTTACCTTGAAACGGCGGTGTTCCAAAAATCAGGTGCCAAACCGTCGCGCCCAACGAGTAAATGTCGGCGCGATAATCGACAACGTCACCACCAAATTGCTCGGGTGACATGTAGGCCGGACTGCCCATGATTTTGTCACCGGTCGTTAAACGCATCTGAGCTGGGTCGGCGTCTGCAAACATTGCCAGGCCGAAGTCGGTAATCTTGACAACTTCTTCGCCACCGGCCGCCACACTACCTTCAGGTGCCTGAAGCAATAGTAGATTCGCTGGTTTAATGTCACGATGAATCACGTTTTGACGAAACGCGTGCAACAACCCTGAGGCGACCTGCCGAGCGATGGACCAAGCCACTTCGGGCGCCAATCGTCCCTCCTGATGCAAGGCCTGCTCGCAGCTACGCCCCATCACGTATTCCATTGCGAAGTAATATCGTCCGAGATGTTTTCCAAAATTCAGGGCCTGAACAATATTTGGATGCTGCAATCGAGCGAGCGCCTTTGCTTCCCGCTCAAAGCGTGCTGCGACGGTAGAGCTGCTGAGGTTGCTGATCAACACCGTTTTCAAAGCAACAATTCGATCAAGGTCTAGTTGTTTGGCGCGGTAAACAACGCCCATTCCCCCACGTCCCACCAAGCCCAACATTTCATAGCCGGGAACAACATCCAATGGATGCCGGAGCGAGTGCACGATGTCGACATCAGCGGCAGTCAACAGACCACGCTGCAGCGACTCCTGGGCTGCAAAAATCTTACTTTCGAGAAGCACCTGCCGAAGCGTTTCCGCATCGGTTTAACTGAGAAACTTGAGTTCGACGCAAGTCTCGATGAACTTCAGGTCTTCATCGATTCGGCGATCCATCGACATGAATTCCCGTGACTTCGGTTAACCGTTTAGCAGGTCGAGTTGGTTTAGCACTGAATCGACGGTCGGCCGATCAGCAATCGATTCACCTACATAGGCGAATCGAACTCGCCCACTTCGGTCAATGATGTAAGTCGCCGGCTTCGCGAGTTCTGCGCGAATCCCAAGTTGGTCGACCCCTTTTAAATTGATGTCGACTAAGATCGGAAAGGGGATCGTTTCGTTAGGAATCTGTCCACCCTTAATACGCTTGGTCAATTCACCCAGCTTGTCCGCTTCCTCGACTGTCTCCGTCGGATAGATCACAGCCAGCTGTGCGTCATAGGGATCCAGTTCCTCGAATCGGCGTGCCCAGCGGGAGGTTTGAGAGGCGCAATAAAAACAAACGCCGCCATACCAACCGCGTGTCACGACCAAGACGAGATAATCCCGCGTCATGATGTCAGCCAACCTGACATCGGCACCATCCTTGTCGGTGAATGTCAATTCAGAGAAATCATCAATCGTGATCTCTTGAGATTCCGAGACCTCAGAAAAACGAATTCCATCATCCGGCATTTGACTGCAGCCCATCAGCGCTACAACCAACAACCAAACCATTGATCTTTTCGCTCGCTTCACAGAATTTTCCTCCAGAGTGCCTGGATTGTAATGCGTGTGATAGCAGAGATGCTATCCAGGATCAGCCGTTCCTCGCCATTTTGGTTCGCAATTCCACCATCGCGACCGTGTCAAAACGACTTCAAAGCGGCTTGGATGCCAGCCTCTTCTCGATTGGTAGCCGGCATTCCGCAGCATTGCCTTTCGCAGTCAGCATTCTTCCAATCCTATCGCCATTCGCGGCACCGCTGGCTTCTCATTTGTCGAACGTCACGCCTGCCCTCGATCCGATTTTACATTGCTCAGTGTCGAGTTTTTTGACAAAGTTGCTCCGGATTTGCTGATTCGTTCAAACCACTGGATAGCCCTTTCCTCAGTCTCTTGGCCAGCTTTCGGATTTCGGCCAGTTCCTGTTTGTCCTTTCGCTCCAGGTTTCTAACTTGCAGGGACATCCGTTGGTTTGCCGCCAGCTTCTTTTGGTGTCGAGCCAGGAAGTCCCAATACAGCGTAGTGAATGGGCAGGCGTTCTCCCCTGTGGCCTTTCCTGGATCGCAGCGACAGTTCGAGCAGTAATTACCCATTCGGGAGATGTACTTGCCAGTCGCTGCGTATGGCTTACTTGCCATCACCCCTCCGTCAGCGAACTGGCTCATCCCGAGCGAATTCGGTAGTTCAACCCATTCAACCGCGTCGACGTATACCGCCAAGTACCACTCGTGCACTTGCTTGGGGTCGACACCGAGCATCATGGCAAACAATCCGGTGACCATCAGTCGTTGGATGTGGTGAGCGTATCCATATTGTAACGTTTGCCCAATAGATTGCCGCAAGCACTCAAAATCAGTGTCACCGCTCCAGTAAAAGTCTGGCAGAGGTGCCTTTGCGGATAATGCATTGCGATCAACGTAGTCAGGCATATAAAGCCAGTAGATGCCACGGACGTATTCTCGCCAGCCGAGAATTTGCCGAATAAACCCTTCCACGCTGTTAAGTGGCGCAACACCCTCTCGGTAGGCGACTACGGCTGCATCAACGACATCACGCGGATCAAGCAACTTGAGATTCAACGCTGCGGAGATGCGTGAATGATACAGATAAGGTTCGTCCGTCCACATCGCATCTTGGTACTTGCCGAAATCCGCTAAACGGTGCGTAATGAAATCATCAAGTGCTTTTTTCGCATGTGTTGGAGTGACAGGCCAATCAAAACCTTCTGCGGTTCCGGGATGGCCGGCGAATTTCGCTTGCACCAGCTTGATAACTTCATTGGTAATCGCGTCCGGCTTGAACTTGATCGCTTGGGGAAGATTCTTGGGACCTTGTTTCCCAAACGAACCTCGGTTGTCGGCGTCGTAATTCCATTTCCCGCCCTCAGGCTCTCTCCCCTGCATCAGAACGTCGTGCTTACGCCGCAGTTCGCGATAGAAGTATTCCAAACGCAACTGCTTCCGACCCTGAGCGTGCTCGCGAAACTCCTCCGTTGTTGAAAGGAAGTGGCGGTCGGTACGGATTTCCAGTTCGATCCCCAATTCATCAGCGGCATCGATCAGCGTTTGCCGTACTCGGTATTCGCCGGGCTCCACCACAATCAGCCGCTGGGGTTGGTGCTGCTTGACGCTTCGCCGCAACTCCTCGGCCAACGAACCTCGGTTGTCAACCTCATCCAGTCTTTTGTAATCCAGTTTGTACTTTTTCTTTTCCACACTCTTTTTGAAATGACGCATCGCCGACAAAAACATCGTGATCCGTGCTTGGTGGGTCCAGACATGCGTCGATTCATCCGCGACTTCCGCCATCCATACCATGTCCTGGTAGCGGTCAAATTCATCGAAAGCCGCAGAATCGAGTGAGAGTTGATCCCCCAGGATCAGGACAAGATGACGGACAGCGGACATAAAGCACCTCAGCAACCAGATTCGGACAAGGCATTATGCGTCCATCGTCAATTTGACAAGTCCCTAAGATCACTGGTAATGAGTGAAAGAAAAAGAAATCTCCCGACGAAGATCTGCACGGCGTGCGGGCGTTCGTTTTCTTGGCGGAAAAAGTGGGAGCGATGCTGGGAGGAGGTCCGCTTCTGCAGCAAACGCTGCCGCCAGTCGAAGGAAGCCAAACGCAAATAGGTGATTGAACACCAACGCGTCGCGGAACCGGCCCTTATATGACCCCAACCGGCGCAATTAGAGTTTTCCAAGTTACCAATGATCGAGATTGAATACGCATGCTGGAAGGCTGACGGCAGCTTGACGAATTGACCTGACTGGCGACACAATTGTCGTCCTTACGAGTCGCGTAATGATGCGAACCAACTCGCGGCATCTGGCGACGCGGTAATGCAACTTCCAAACGAAAAATCCCAAATGAGGAAAAGACGATGACGGCGATGATTGGTCAACCTGCACCCGACTTCGACTGCCAGTTTTACGACCGAACCAAGGACGGCACCGATGATCAGTTCGGCAACCTGACATTAGGTGACTTGAAAGGCAAGTGGGCTTGCTTGTTCTTCTACCCGCTTGATTTCACTTTTGTCTGTCCGACTGAATTAGTCGCCTTCAACGAAAAACTGGAAGAGTTTGAGGATCGTGATTGCACGGTTCTTACCGCTAGCACCGACAGCGGTTTTTCCCACAAAGGATGGTGTGATTCGCACGAAGATCTGGCGAAGCTGCAATATTTAATGCTCGCCGATAACACCCACCAGTTATCGCGGGATTATGGCGTTCTCAAGGAAGATGCGGGAATCGCGTACCGCGGTATTTTCTTGATCGATCCTCAAGGCGTCATCCGCTGGATCGCCATCCATGACTTGTCAGTTGGCCGTAGCGTCGACGAAGTCTTGCGTGTCCTCGATGCGTTGCAAACCGATAAGCTTTGCCCGTGCAACTGGACGCCGGGTGAAGAAACACTGAACTAGTTAGGCTGGGTTTGATTCGATCTAAGCAGACGCAAGGTTTGTCTTGCGTCTGGGGTGGTCCTCAACAAACCCTGCTCGACGGACCGCGTACTACCAATAATTTGATGTCCAATGGCAAACGATTCGGCTAGATCACTCGAACGGATGGCCGAAGCACTCCAATGCGAGCAGCTTCCCACCGAATTTGAGGTATACGCGAAACATCCAGTCTTTCTCAAAGACTTGATGATGAACGTCAAGAAATTCATCGCTGGCGATGGTGCTCTACCCGCGACGACCAAAGTCTTAATTGCTTTAGCATCTGCGATGCACGCGAAGTCCGAATCTTGGAGCGAGCTCGCGCGAGCGTACGCTGGGCAATTAGGAGTTGAACAAGAAACGCTGCTTGATACCGTTGCCGTCGCCAGCACGAACTATATGTACAACACGTTCTTCAAGTTTCGGCATCTCAGTGGGACCGATCGATTTGATGGATTACCCATTGGCCTGAGGGCGCATACGTTTGCTGGAACATCCCTCGAAGAAAAAACGGTCGAGCTGATCAATATCGCCGTTAGCGACCTCAACGCGTGTCAGCCCTGTGTCAGCGGACACGTGGCAAAGGCAAAGCAGCTCGGGCTGACCGACTCTGAAATCCTGGAAGCTGTCCAATGTGCGGCGATCGTTTACGCCGGCGCTCAATTCTTGGCTGCGGAAAAACTCCTGTCAGCATAGGGCTCTGGTGGCCTAGAAACTCTCGTTCAAATGGCCGGCCGCCGCTAGATCAAGCTTCCATCCTGAAAGCAGCGGCTAGCGTTTTTTGAACGGCTTAAAACCTGACCGGTTAAGCTCTGGCTCAAATCTCAAGCACCGATTTCATGTCGGCCGACGAGGAAAACCTGCTGCGGTATGCATTTAAAACTGGCGACGCCCGCGCGGTAACTCCCAATGACATACCCTTAATGTCAGCCGTTATCAGCGTCGCCGTTGCGTTCGTCAGGAATGGGCCGCCCGTGTGGATCGACCTGCGGCGCGTCGGTTTGAGAATCGAGCTGCTGCCGCAAGTTTGGGTCGGTGAAGTGCTCGAGTTTTTCCGCCTGTGGATGAACGCGTGATGGATCAAATCCTGCATAATCCTGCAGATATCTTTCCCAAAGCCGATGTGAACGAACCAGGTTCTGGGCACGCAATCGGCCTTTTTCCGTCAATTCAATCCGTGCATCCTCCCGACGAATCTCATCGCGTCGACTTAACCAGCGCAGCACCAATCGAAGCGACCCTCGTCCACAGAAAATCGTTTCAAGTAACTCACCTTCAGTCACCGAAGCGAACCGCGAATCTCCCACCTCCTGTTCGCCTCGGCGAAACAACACCGCGACCACGTCATCAGCAATGATCTGCAAACTCAAGGCTTGCCGGCGAAACAACTTAACCAGAACACCTTGTCTCGGGCTGCACAACATGGTGATCAAAAAAATTGTTCCAGCCGCAACCGCCATCATGCCTGAGGTCGTTGTGCTCTGAAAGCCAAACCAGCTTGGGATGTGAATCGCGCCCAAATGTCCAAGAAACGCCGAACTGATGGCAAGCGAGACGCTTATCAGCAGCATCATTCCGAGTCGATCAATCAGCAAGTACGCTGCAGCGGGCGGAACGACAAACATCGCGACGACTAACACACTACCTACACTTTCAAAACTCGCGACGGCGGTCACGGCAACAAGAATCATCAGCAAATAGTGCATCAGGCTAGCGTTGAAGCCCAGGGTCGTCGCCAGTGATGGATCAAAAGAACTCAGCTTTAACTCCTTGTAGAACAACAACACAAAAGCCAGGTTGATCACGGTCACAATTCCCAATGTGACCACTGCTCTCGGAATCTCGAAGCCAAACAACAACATCCTGTCCAATGGAGTTAGCTCAATTGATCCATACAGGACACAGCCAGCATCCAAATCCACCTTGTCCGCCGCCTGCACAATCATGACCAAGCCAAGGGCGAACAACGAGGTGAAGACGACTCCCATTGATGCCCCCCTGTCAACGCGGCCAACGCGATGAATCCACTCCGTGAAGAACGCGGTCAAAATACCAACGATTACGGCACCAATGAACATCGGCAAACTCGATCGGCTGTGGCTGAGAAAAAAGGCGACCGCCAATCCCGGTAAAACAGCATGCGAGATCGCGTCCCCCAACATGCTCATGCGGCGGAGCACCAAAAAGCAGCCCAATAAAGATGACGCAACAGCACATAGAATCGCCACCAAAACGATCCAACCATCTAGTTGCCAACTCCAGCCGACTTCTGCAAAGATTCCGATCACGGTGAAGCCTCTCCGCTAACGTCGTCCGAGCTTGGGTTTTCAGCACCCGCCTTTTCCGATGACGGACTGGCTTCTATCGAGTGTGGGCTTTCTGGAACAAACTGCCGGGAATTGATCAGCATTTCTTCCAACTCGGCCACTATATCTGGTTCTAACACATGCTCAATACGATCAGCTTCGCGGTCAACGCGACTCGGGGCGATGTCAGCGTGCGTGATCAGGTACAGTTCCCATAGACGGTGTTCACGAGTCAAACGCTCGGCTTCTAGTTTTCCTCGGCGAGTAAAGCGAAGTTTTTCACCCACCTGGGTAATCAGCTCTTCCCGCGCGGCAAGTTCCGCTGCCCGCTTTAATTGCGGTTTTGACCATGAACGCATCGGCAGGATCTGGTCGATGGAAACAGTCCGCTTGGGTTTCGTTTCACCGTTCGCTGCCGTTCTCACCGGCTGTGATTCCAAAGCCTCGAAAACCGCACGCAACAGATGCCGCCGAATGACTTTGCGATTCAACCGCATCCTTCGGACGGTGCGCACAAGCAATCCGCTGCCCATACCAAAGACCATGCTGATCAGAAAAAACGCGGCACAGGTCAGCACGATCATTGCACCACTTGGCAGCCTCGGTAATAACGCACTAGCAACAGCACCAACGATTCCGCTGACCAAACCGAGTAGTGCGGCAATCAATAGCATTTCCCACATTTGCTCGGTCCAGAACCGGGCTGCTGCCGCCGGCACAATTAACAAGGCAATCATCAGAATCAAGCCAACAGCCTGGAGCCCCACAATCGAGATCAACACGACGGTCGCCATCAGCACAAGATCCAACGCTAGGACGTTAAATCCTTGGGATCCCGCGAACCCATCGTCAAAACATAGGAGCTTGAGCTCTTTGAATAGCAGCACGCAAATCACGATTGCAATCAACGCAGCCGCAACGATCAACTTGGCATCGTTCGCACCCATGGAAGCGGTCTTGCCAAGGATAAATGACTCCAAACCGGCAGCATGGCCGGTTTGCATTTGTTGAATCACTCCCAACAGCGCAATCCCACAGCCAAAAAAAACGCTCAGCACGATCCCAAGTGCGGTATCTTCCTTTAGGTGAGTCAGGCGACGTATCGCAAGGATCGCAGCAACGCCGACCAAGCCGCTCACCGTCGCCCCCAGCAATAACCAGGGTAGCGAACGCTCCTGCCATCCCATGGCGTTGGCAGTAATGAAGGCGATTGCAATGCCGGGCAACGTCGCGTGACTCAGTGCATCCCCCATCAAAGCCCGTTTTCGCAACAGCGTAAAGCAGCCGACCACTCCCGCAGCGCAACCAAGCATGGCTGTGCCAAAGATCACTACCCGGGTGTTGTAGTCCTGCATTAGCAAAACTCGCTGCCATTGCTCCCAGCTGGGCATCGCGATCCGGCGATCAGTAATCGATTCAGATTGAGCAAGTGGTAAGGCGCCCCAGACAGACGCTAGATGTCCCGCCTTCGACATACCATGACTGGCAACCGCGAAACCAGAATTTACCGATGCCAACCCTGATTCAGTGAGGACGAAACCACAACCAATCATGGCCATGCAGGCCATCTTTCGCACCATCGAACATCGACAGATCAGATGCCACACGATCATAGGGATCGATCCCGCCTTCGCATTGCGTTGGAGACTTCGTCCAACAAGGTCAAGCGACCTCCGTAAGTCTTATTCAGGTTCTCTGTCGTAAAGACTTCCGCCACAGGCCCGTGCGCGACGACCCGCATGTTCAGCAAGATGACATAATCAAAATAGTCAGGCACCGTTTGCAAATCATGATGTATGACGACCGAAGTCTTTCCTTCGCTTTTCATTTCGCGAAGAATCTCAACGACCGCTTTCTCTGTTGCCGCATCCACAGCAGCAAACGGTTCATCCATCAAATAGAGATCAGCGTCCTGCACGAGAGCCCGAGCCAGAAACGTTCGCTGTTGCTGTCCACCAGAAAGCTGACTGATTTGTCGCTTGGCGAGTTCCGCGATTCCAACGCGACTGAGCGCTTCCATCGCCGCACGGCGATGGCTCGGCCGCACCGGCGAGCACCAGCCTATCTTTCCATAGAGTCCCATGGTTACGACATCAAGTGCGTTGACAGGGAAGTCCCAATCAACTCCTTCACGCTGCGGTACGTATCCGACTCGTTGTCGATTTTGACGATATGTCTTTCCAAATACACTCACGCGGCCCGAGGCCCGTGGAATCAAATCCATTGCCGCCTTGAGCAGCGTGCTTTTGCCCGCTCCATTCGGGCCGACGACACCCACGAGTGAGCCAGCGGGGATATCAAACTCAACATCCCAAATCACCGGCTTGCGGTGATAAGCGACCGTTAAATCGTAAATCGAAAGTGGCGTCGTCGATGCGGCCACTGTCTCTGCCGTTGCCATTGTTCACCATCCGTCAAGGATTAGCCGGGGAGCTGCTTCTTCAGCTGCTTGGTTGTTTTCACTCATTACGAAACCATCAGCCATGAAGTCGCCCGTCACGCGAATGGTTAACAAACGATTCTCCGGTCATCTGACGAGGAACCACCTGTCTCTGGGTCACAGCTTTCCCTGCATTCCTTTTTCTGACGCCTGACCGCCCAATCCGCGTGCAACCAGCGTGATGTTGTGATCCAGCATGCCGACATAAGATCCTCGATAGGTACCCGGTTCTCCCATG
>JAYZAR010000378.1:0-2971 GCA_036339635.1 Planctomycetota bacterium
TTTTAGATAACAATATTCCGACTTACCGATACACCGCCGGCGCGGGGTTGGGATTGTTGTTGGCGATCAGCGGGCTTGGTGGCATTGGCGTGCTGATCGCACTCGGTTTTTACATGCCTTTCGCGATCGCGCTGACCTACACCGTCGGAAATGTATTGCGAATTGCTTCGGATAAAGCGTTCGGCAGTAAGTTCAGCCACGAGGTTGGAATACCGATTGCAGCCGGATTGATCGTCGGTGAAGCGTTGGTAGGAGTGGGCCATGCCTTTTACAAAGTCTTCTTTGTAAATCCCGAGGAAACAGAGACAGCATTGCTCGGGATTCACTTTTTCTGTGGCGTTTTTGGGTAATCAAGGGAGACTGGGCAAATGCGTCTACTAGGACACGTATTGATGTGGGGAGGCTTCCTCGTCGGAGCTTTCTATTCACTTTCCCATCTGGAAGTGGCTGACAACAAATGGTCAACGGTGCCATGGTTCAATTACTTTGCGGGGATCGGCGTTGGCATCGTCGGCGTTGTGTTATTAAGAATCACCGGCCAAAAACTCGAGGGTGATGAAGAATCGCATGAAGTAAAGTTCTCCGTGCTTTGCGAGAATTTGAGCGAGGTTATTTCGTCCATATCGGAAATGGCGAGTCAAAAGAACTATGACCCAGCCAAGGTGCTAAATCAAATCGACAACGAGTGTGCTGAACCACTGTCTGAATTTGCCAATGCAAGGCAAGCGCTTATTCGGCGTTTCGGAATGAGCGTTTACGCCGAGGTAATGACCGAATTTGCATCGGCGGAACGCTACATCAACCGATGTTGGTCTGCGGCTGCCGATGGGTACGTTGATGAAATTCGCGACTGCCTGCAAAAAGCTGATACTCATCTGGCTAAAACGGATGCCTTGATTGCGGCAGCACAAAAACTGTGAACGCACCACGGAGTACTTGAACGATTTGTTCCAGCAACTTTACCTGCGTTCCATTGGCGAACCAAACTGCATCTCGCGTTTTTCTTGATTAGAGCGGGTTCTCATACCAGATCACACCAAGATTGTTGACCTCTTCGCAGGTTAGAACATCGAGATCACCGTCACCATCAAAATCGTGTAATTTCACGAGATCATGCTTGGTTCCATCCAGGCCGCTGATCGACTGGAATCTTGGTTTTTTTTGGAGCGGGTTCAAGATACAGCCGACGCCAATCTTGCCTTGGTTCGCGTGCTCTGTTGTGAAAATGATTTCCAGTTGACCATCTTTGTCCAAGTCGCCGGCAGCTGCATCTTTAGCGGATCCAAACGTCTTGGGAATCGTAATGGTGTCACACTTCCATTGCGTCCCAGCGGCGTTTTGGCGTCTGCAGACAGCGATCGTTTGCGGGCGTACTGCGGCAATCACATCCTGCAATCCATCGCGATCAACGTCGGCCAACGAAAGGAACAGTGCTTCCTTCTCTTCGAGTCCCACAGCATGTTCTGGCCATCGTTGATCGACTTCTTCGGTACCGGGATGCTCCAGCCAAAAGCAGCCTGATTTGCTGCCCTTCCGGTCGGAAAAAAGGATGTCGAGATTTCCGTCGCCGTTCATGTCAACAGCTTTGATCGACATTACCCAGCCGAGTTGCTGGCGTAACGGATTCCACTCCCAATCGCCGAGATTTCGTGGCTTCGCCGGTAACTTCCACCAACCCAATTGTGAGTTTTGCCCCTTTCCACCCGCGACCAAATCAATTTGACCGTCCTGGTCGACATCAACCGGGTAAGCAAACATCCAGCGGAATTTGTTCTCGGAGTCAGGAATTTCCGCTGTTTCCCAACCTTTTGGTTCAAGGTATTTTTTGGTGGGGGCCCAGTGCACAAGCATCACTTGTCTGGATCCTTCACAGCAGCTGACGACATCCATCGCGCCGTCTCCATCCAAGTCGACAAGCACGGCATCTTCGACGTTGGCGGCTGCCCCGACGGTAACCGCTGGCCAAGGTTGTTTGGTTCGGTTGTGTCCAGGGTGCAAGTAGACTCTTGTGATCCCGCCCTGCTCCCACCCGGTGGCTATGTCCAACAAGCCATCGCCGTTTGCGTCTGCCAACCGCGTGCCGTCAGCACCTCGTGATGAGTTGTCGATCACGTGGCGTTGCCATGTTTCGTTCGTCTCCTCTGCCGTGCCGGCGCGGGGCAGTGTCAGCAAGACAATGATCAAACTCCAGTCGATGATTGCTCTGGTTGCCCACCGGTTTGCACAAGTCAGATTCTTCATCAGGTTACTGCGTTCCTTTTGCGATGCTTTCGCTATGTCGCCGGTGGATGGCTTCCAAGTGCCGCACGATTTCCGGGTGTTTGTCGGCTAAGTTGATTCGTTCGCCAAGATCTTCGCGAAGATTGACCAAATACGGAGTCTCAGGACGTTGCAGGTTTTCACGATCTGAGCGATCTAAGGGGTTTCCTAGCAGTTTCCAATCTCCTCTGCGGACCGCCCACTGAGCGCCTTTGCCTCGCCCAAGCAACCAATAGAAATGATCATGAGGACTCGTCGCTTCGGCGGACTGCAGAATCGTCGCGATGCTTTTGCCATCGATCCGGCGATCCGAAGGTGGTACCTCACACAGTTCGGCAATCGTGGGAAACCAATCACAGCCCGTCACCAGTTGATCGCGGACTTCGCCAGCCGGGATATGCTGGGGCCACGAGACGATCGACGGGATGCGAATCCCGCCTTCAAACAAGCACCCCTTCGCGCCCCGATAAGGTCCTGAGTTTCCGCCACCGTAGAAAGCTCGTTCTTCGGTCGAATGGCCATGATCGGACTGGAAGATCACAATGGTATTTTCGCGTAGCCCCAAATTCTGCAGCGTATCGAGCAGTTGTCCTACTTTTTCATCGACGGTTGAAACGAACTCGGCATATTGCCGTCTCGGCGACGGTAAGTCCTTGTATTGGTTTCGCCACTTTGCTGTTCCTTGCATCGGATAATGCGGCGCATTGATTGC
>JAYZAR010000379.1:0-4120 GCA_036339635.1 Planctomycetota bacterium
ACATTTACCTTCAAGCAGGTGTAAGCAAAGGTTACCCGCAACTAGCCGACGATGATGGTGCCACTCTCGAAGCGACACTCAAAAAGGCGATTCAATCCCAAGCCTCCATCATCCAGATCGCAACCTGGAATGACTGGGGCGAAGGGACCCAAATCGAACCCAGCCGTGAACATCAATATCGGGATCTCAGACTCATTCAAAAATGGTGCCGAAAGGACACTCCGAAAGACGAGGCAACACGGAAAACCGAATTTAGAATTCCGGGTCAAATCTTGAAACTTCGCCAGGGCAAGACGCAGACACCACCAGAATTAGATCAAGCCGTACTGGAATTGGCTGCTGGAAACCTCGAACAGGCGAGAGTTCTTCTGCAGAAGATAAAAAAATGACGAAACCTCGCTTGAGACGATCGATCAATTGAATTGGTAACGCTGGTAATCTGTCTGTTGGTTCTCGACTGACACGCTCAAAACCTGTCTGGCTCGCTCAAACTTGCCAGCAGCAACCTGACGTCCTGTTCGCTGTTTGAATCCACCTCCACTGGGCTTAGCCTGCGTGGCTGCCTCGCTCGCTTCGCTCAAGCCACCTCGATTATCATCAGGTTAAGCCGTTCACTAGATTGCGATGCACAGCAATCGGCTTGACTGGCAACGAATCCCGTCAAGCTTAAGCAGCCAGACGGTCGCAATGCCACTTTCAAACGCGGGCGCACCTTGAGCCGAGGAAGACCTCCCCAGAAAGCGAACAGAGACGATGGATCCTGAAACCAGTCCAGCCGTTGATGAAGCACAATCGTGATCCATTCGATGACGGATCCTCTCTGTTTTACTAGTCATCAACTTGCTGGTTCTATTGGCACCCACCCTCATCGCCAAAACGGGGTTGCGCGACTGGTTGATCAATGCTGCAATCGCTGACGCTTCATTGACGGCGTCGACACAATCGGCATCTCTGGGCTACCTCGTGCCACTGTCGGTATAGGGATTCGATTTACGGGCTGACGATGGCTCGCTGTGAGTCGAAATGGATTCAATGAAATGCGAGAAATCATGGCTCATGATGCTATTCCTAAACGGTGAGCTGGGCACTTTCCGTTTTCGTCAACCAACCTTGCGACTCGTCACAGGGATTCAGAGTGACGATTCGAAACTTGATGATGATGGTCGCCTCGAGACCGATGCAGATTCTGTTGGTGCAGCTGAACCAAGCCCCATCAAATCGATTCCGACGCTGATTGCCGATGTTGAAAATGCCCGAGTCCAAATCCGGAGCGCAAGTCGCACGGAACCCGCGATTGATTTGCGGGAAGTGAATTTTACGATTCGTTCTGAGCAGAGTGATTTTGGTTCGATTGTCGACATAAACCCAACCACCATTTTAGAAGAACAACCACTCACACCGGAACTTTGCAACCAAGGAGTTCAGCTTGTTGCCCCGATGCTGGCAGACGCGTTATCGCTGCAAGGCAATGTGTCGTTTCGGCTTGATCACTGCTCTATCCCCGTTGGCGATCTCGACAAACAATAGCGGTTGATGCACACCGACATTGATGGCACGTTGCATTTTTCGGATGTATCCGTCAGTCTGAACAATCAAATTACAGCCTTACTAATGCCACTCCTCAAAAGGTCGGGACGGGTCGACGACCACATTCAATTGACCGTCAGCTGGTCGAGCGCAGTTCGCTTTCGAGTCGTTGAGGGACGTGTCCACCACCAGGGCTGATGTTTTTGCTACCAGTTGGTGGAGCTGACTTAGAACTCAATTCCACCGGATCAGTCGGATTCGATGATTCCTTAGATCTGGAACTCGCTCTCGGACTCCCCGATTCCCCGCTTGGTGGAGGGCCAATCACCAAATTCCTGACCAACAATCCAATTGTCATCCGACTGGTTGGAAGTGTCGCTGACCCTCAAGTTCAACTGGCATCAGATAACGGTTGGCAGAATCGATTGCGGAGCATGCTGGATGCAATCGGATCAGGTGCGGACGAAGCGTCTGACTCGTTGAACGCTGACGCCGACGACACCAACGATCCAAACGGTGAAACGCAAAACGCAAGCGAATACGCGATTGAGACAACCGGCACAGTCTTGGATATATTCGGCGATTTATTGAATCGCGGAAGCGAACGTGAAGAGCCATCCGCACCAACATCACGGGACCGAATCCGAAACCGTGGGGACGAAGAATCTTCACCGCCTCGCCGCCCTGGAAGACTGCGTCGCAGTCGGCAGCAGGAATGAACCAAGGATGATTCACGCCGCTCGCCTTTGCCAACTGGTCCGGCGTTCGGTCACGCAAAGGCATGGCAATGCCATTCAAGGTTACCAAGTTCAGGAAACGCCAGCATTCACAAATTGACGTTTTCGACTCTCCGACTAGCGAAGTCATTCCACTTGCTAACAGCCCTCGCTCAGTTGGGGAATGCTTACTGCCGACTCCTCAAACAACTGCAACCGACACCGTGCTCGAGCGTCGACATGAATGTCATTCCGCTTTCTTGACCTTGCCAATAGAAGGGGGCCCGTGGTGCACGACTACCAAACCTGTTCATTCGATCTGCTTCATAAGTTTCGCCATTCGCAATCACGAATTGGATTTTCTCGCTATCCCGAATTCGCTTGGTTGGGTCGGCTCCCTTCTGAAAGACAATTAAATCAGCGAGCTTGCCAACTTCGATTGATCCGAGGTCTTTGTCCAAGCCAAGGTACTTTGCTCCATTGATGGTTCCACAGGTCAATGATTGCATCGGTGTCATGCCACCCTGCACAAAACTCCACATTTCCCAGTGGGTACAGATCCCACAAAGCTGCCCATGGCCACCCGCTTGCACCAATCCACCCTGGTCAACCACTTGCCGAGCAATCTCGGCCACCCGCATGTGATTGTAATCCTCATCGGGTGACTTTTGCCGACGCCTCGACCTTGGATTTAAAACATGCGGCGGGATAAAGGTCTGAAGCCTCGGGTGCAACCAGAGATCATCGATCTGATACCAATACTGTTCTCCGGAGATACCCCCGTACGCGACACTCAATGTCGGCGTGTACCCCACTTGCGTTTCACGCCAAAGGTCCATCACGTCATCGTAAGCAGTTTGAACAGGTAGCGTGTGTTCGATTCCCGTATGGCCGTCAACGATCATCGTCATGTTGTGCATGAACGTTGACCCACCCTCGGGCACAACCATCATCTCCAATTCACGAGCGGCTTGTAGCACTTGCTGACGTTGGTCCCGCCTTGGCTGGTTATAACTCTTGACCGTGAAAGCTCCGACCGCTTTCATCCGGCGCAGATGGAACTTGGCATCCTCCAGGCTATCAATTTCAGCTTTGCTGGCCCCCGTGGCCCCGTACAAAATCGTACCAGTCGAAAAGGTTCGCGGAGCGGTAATGACGCCAGCCTTTGCCATTTCGCTCGCGGAAAAAATGCTGTGCGTGCTGTTGCTGGGATCATGAATCGTTGTCACACCAAAAGCCAACCGCGCATAATCCACCCAGTTCTGTTGCGGCGTAATCCCGGCCGATGCTTGAGCGCCATGTGCATGCGTGTCGATAAATCCAGGACTGACTGTCCGTCCCTTGGCATTGATTCGATAACAATCCTCAGGAACTTTGACCTTACCCGTTTTGCCAACCGCTGTGATGCGATTGCCATCGATCAAAATCGTCCCGCTCTCAATGACACCCGCTTTCCCCATTGTCAATATTCTTGCATTGACGATCGCCACCTTTCCATCAGGCTTGGCATGCTTCGTCTGAAAACCGATCGCTGTTTTCGTCGGATTTGGCTCGCCAGCATCAACCTCGCAGGCATAGAGATCAGGCCCCAAGCTCCAATAAAGTTTTTGACTGTCACCGGAAAAGTGAATGAAGTCTCCGGCCTCATCACTGACTCGCGTGATCGGCAAACTCTTCACATCAGGACCGACCGTGACCGTCGCTCCTGTCTGAACGAAGGGGGCGACATAGACATGAAATCTCTCAATAAACGCGATGGAGAGTTCATCCGGCGAGACGCGAAAATCCGTTGCCCAAGCACTGGTGTAATGAATTCGCTCCTCGTTCCCGCTCAGATCCATCGAGCAGAGTTTTCGATTGTCGGCATCCTGATTGCC
>JAYZAR010000380.1:0-6210 GCA_036339635.1 Planctomycetota bacterium
GATTGTTGCTGGCATACACATACAGTGCCGACAATTCACCGCAGTGACAAGTTACCTGCGGCCGGACCCCCAGCTCCTCCTCAAATTCGCGAAGAGCGGCCTGCGAAGGATTCTCATCCCCTTCCAACCGACCTCCCGGCAAGCAAACCTGGCCGGCGTGATGCTGCAGCGATTTGGGTCGCAATGTCAACGGGATCATCCATTGATCATCCTCGTCCTGGAAAAGCGCAATCGCAACCGCCGCAATCCGGGCATTCGGTCTTGTGGGGCCACGGTGCCGCCCGTAACTCAAAGCGGGTGCAACCGCGGGTCGTGGAAGTCCCCAACTGGACTCCAATAATCTGGACTTCAACGCGCGGGTCAAATCTGCGACCGGATCGGTTTCACACATCGCTTCGTCGCCGACCGTGGACTGCCCCAGATTACATTAAAGTTTCGAGTAAACGTCGTAACTTGCGCAATTCGACGCGATGATCCAAGCCTTCCATCGGCGACATATGGACGGTCAGAGCGCGATCATACTTCTCGCGTTCCAGCTGGGTGACCAGCTTGCCATAGTCGACCTCTCCCTGGCCAACACTGACCTGGAAGGCGTCTGGTCGTGAATCACGAAGATGGACGCTACACACATATTTAAGGATCTTGTCCAAGCTGCTCGATTTTGCGTTGCTGCAGATATAAACACTTGGATCGAGGGTGATTCCTAATCCTTCGATGTTATTGCACAACACCATCAAGGTGTCCGGATCCTCGCTCAGGCATCCGAGTTGGCTTCGAACAGCGACTCGCACCCCTTCGCCTTCGGCGATGTCGACCAGCTTTTGCAGACGCTCGACTTCCTCATTAAACGGGGTTCCATGTTCAGACGAGGGCACCGTCAGATTCACGACCTTCGTCGTTTTAGCGATGCGGCAAATGGCCATGAAATCTTTGTAATACTGTTCCCCGGTGGAAGCAAGCTCAAGACTGTAGGCAGAAATTTCGAGCCGATGGGTGTGTCGCAACAACTGGATCGCACGATCCGGATCCCGCAGCAGTTCACTCGGCTTGATAGCCCCTGATTCATGGAGAGCGATTTCGATAGCGGTGAACTCCAGATCGGTTAAGACCTCGATCACTTCCTCTAATTCGGCTTCTGGCCAGCACTCGGTCGACGCTGAAACAAACACGTTTCCATCCTTCTCCGTCAAGTCCGTCAAATTCTTTCCCTAAGCACCCAATTCGGGCAGTCCTAGCTTACCGAGATGCGGCCAATGGAGCCAGACGTTCCTGGAAGCCCCAGCAATGGCGAGACGGGATCGATTTTCGGGCCCTACTTTATTTGGTAAGGCCAGGCATGCGTTACCGTGTCCCGCAAGGCCCCACCTCCTCTGCTTTGCGGCCTCGATCGGTGGGCCACGATTGACAGAACCCGATTGGCAGCTGCCCGCCTGCACCCCAATTTAAAGGGACCCATCTGCTGAAAAAAGGGCTGTCCGTTAGGGTGCCGACGGAAGTAAATCGGAAAATTCTTCGCCAGCCCGACCAGCGGCCCATTGCCGAAGCCCCTCGAGACGCTGCCTGCCGCGAGCAAAGTAACCTGGTTTCAGCCCCGACATTTGCTGCTCGACCAACTCAACATAACGTCGATCGCTTTCGTCATCCCCCTGTCTCACCCAATCCATCGCAACCAATGCATCGGCAATCGCCTCTCCAATCCGTTGGTGCCCGCTGACCGAGGGATGCAGGTGATCGACGAAAAAATCAGGATCGGGGATGCCATCCGGACGACGCTGCCCGTGCCAATCACGTTGATCGAGCAATTCAGGTATCAAAATTAGAGGAATCTGCTGTTCAGTCGCCACGCTTGCCACCGACCGCATGATCGATACGGTGGCACGAAGCGGGCAGACATCGTGTTCGCGGGCGGATGTTAGGTGGTCGCGTGCGGCAGTCGCATCACCACGCTCATATAGAATTCGACCTAGGAGATAATGGGCCCCGGCGTGTTTGGGATCGATCGCTAGGCAATCTTCTGCTGCCTGAATCCGATCCGCCTCGGAAGTATCAACATCCCTTGCCTGCTCCCAAAGATCCGCCAAATCGCGTCGACTCTGCCCCGACAAGTCTGCTGGTAGTTCCACCTTGAACGGAGGCGTTCGAACAAGATCGGACGCAGGGACACAGAGCACGAGTGGCACGCCGGCCGCTTGAACGCGTTGGACCATCCGCTGCAGTGTCAATTCAAAGTGCCTTTCCACACCAGTTTTCCAATGTTCATCACGGTGATACCGATCGAGGCCTCCGCGATGGTCAAGCCGGGCATCGACTTCGCATGGCATCAAACGCTCAGGTGGTGGTGGTTCAAGCAGTGCATGGCGAATCCAACGAACAGTCGCAATCTCCCCAGCGACGGTTGCAATGCTGCGGCGGAGTGTCCCCATCTCACGAACCTCAGCATACTCGCGATCTTCCAAGAACTCGTTATGCCCCGTGTAGATCACGATTGCATCTGGCTTGTGCTCCAACACTTCGTCCAAAATTTTCGCGACACGATAACTGGCATAGGAAATCCCACCACAATTGACCACTTCAAAGCGAGTCTGTGGTTGATTGGCTTCCAGTCGTAACCGCAACCAAGTACTGAAAGCCGTCTCGATGGCGTAAGGCCGCCCCTGTACGGTCGACCCACCAAGCACAAAAATCCGTCGCGATCCAGCGGGCTTCTCAGCCAAAAAAGAGTCAGGGCGAAAAAAATTCAGGCGTGATTGGGGGATTACCCAACATTCGCCGTTTGCACCCTCATTCCGAACAAACAGAGGCTTCAACTGCGAAAGATCGATCAAGGGATCACGATCGTGCGCCTCCTCGACCGGCGTTTCGATCGAGCGAAAGATCAATTCCATGACGACCAACGGCGTCAACGAAAGCGCAACAGCCAGCGTTCGCATCAGCCACAAGCGAGATCGGCGATCGGAAATTTGGTTCATACGAAACAGTTTAACAACCAACTCGTCTTAGCCGATCCTACGGTGATCTGAGCAGATTCCAAGGTGATTTCTGGGCGACCTCAAGAACTACCCAGAATTCGATGTGCTTGCCACCAGCCGCGATCAAGAGAGAATGCTTCCATGGACTTAACGAAACATATTTATTTAACCGGATTTCGCGGGACCGGAAAATCATCGGTCGCCCGCCTGCTGGCAAGACAGCTGGGCGTCACAGCGATCGATCTGGATGAAGTCGTTGAGCAGCAGGCGGGAATCTCGATCAGCAGGATTTTTGAAGAGCAAGGAGAATCCGCCTTTCGTGACTTGGAATCAACGGCGTTGGCCAACGTCGCAAAATTCTCACCCGCCCTCGTCTCACTCGGTGGCGGGGCTATCCTGCGAGCCGAAAACCGAACCTGCATTGCAACCACCGGAACTTGCATCTGGCTGGATGCCGATGCAAGTACGATCGCAGCCCGGTTGCATCAAGATGAGACGACTGCTGAACGTCGCCCCGCACTCACGACGCTTCCGGCGTTGCAAGAGATCGAACGGTTGCTCGATGAACGGCGACCAATTTATGAACATACATCCCGACATCGAATCGAGACAACCGACCGTTCCATCGATCAGGTTGTCGACGATATTCTTGCCCTGCTGCCGTGACGCAAAACAAACCCCCGACCATGGATCTAGTTGCTGCCTGCGCCTTTGGACTCGAAGCGGTCGTAAAAAGAGAGCTCGAGGCACTCGATTTGTCGGCGACCATTGGGAACCCTGGCCGCGTTCATTTCCAAGGAAGCCTGGAGACCATTGGCCGAGCAAACTTGTGGTTGAGAACCGCCGACCGAGTGTTGATTCAAGTCTCGCAATTTCCGGCGGCAGATTTCGATGTGTTGTTCGAGACAACCCGCGACTTGAATTGGGGAAAAATAATTCCCGCCAATGCTCGGTTCCCCGTTACCGGACGGTCGATCAAGTCAACTTTAAGCAGCGTGCCCGCCTGCCAACGAGCAGTAAAGCGAGCCATCGTCGATGCGATGCGTCGCGATCATGGCCAGACGGTGTTGCCCGAAGATGGCCCCGAGTACAAGGTTGACATCGCGGTGCTCAAAGATGTTGCGACGCTGACCATCGACACCACCGGCCGTAGTCTGCACCGGCGTGGTTATCGCACGTTGATCAGCCAGGCACCGCTAAAAGAAACGTTAGCCGCCGCGATGGTGATGCTGAGTTTCTGGAAACGGGATCGCCCCTTGATCGATCCGTTCTGCGGTAGCGGGACGATCCCAATTGAAGCCGCCATGATTGGACGCAACATGGCGCCGGGCAGAACCCGAGAGTTCGCCTTTCATCACTGGCCCGCCTTTCCAAAAGAACTCTGGCAAGATCTCCGCGCCGATGCATTGGCCAATCAATTGGACAGCCTGGAAGAACGCATTCTGGGAAGTGATCATGCGCACTGGGTACTCAAAGCGGCACGCGAAAATGCGGAACGAGCAGGGGTCAGCAACGACATTCACTTCCAAGAAGGCAGCTTTGATTCACTCACCAGCAAACGCCGGTTTGGCTGTTTGATCACCAACCCACCCTACGGAGAACGAATTGGCGAAGATTGGGAACTGGATGAACTCTACGGGTCAATTCCTGATGTTCTCCGTAAACTTCCGACCTGGAGCCACTATTTCCTGACAGCGTATCCCGGATTTGAATCCATCCTCGGTCGCCCCGCTGATCGCCGCCGCAAACTTTATAACGGTCGCATTGAGTGCACCTATTTTCAATTCCACGGCCCCAAACCAGTTGTTGACCCCAACCCGCTTGAGTCAGGCAGCGAGGTCACCTCCGAAAGCCACGATGGCGAGACCATGGAGGTCGTGGCCCAAAAAACAACGACGTCCCAAAAAACAGCGAGAAGTAAGTGGCCCAACGCTGAAGAAACATCCACCCCGAAATCAGAACCTGCCACAGAATCAGACCCCGCCACAGACTCAGAACCGGAAACAGAGTCAGATCTGGGGACAGAAAGAACTTCACCGACGGGAAAAAGTCGCCCACGATCGGTATCCAAACCTTACGTCCATGCCGACGGCGCGGCGGCCTTCGGCGAACTCGACCAAAAAGCAACCGAGCAGGCAGAGCTATTTGCCGTTCGATTACGAAAGCGGGCCAAGCACTTGCGTCGCTGGCCGACCCGCCGCGGCATCACCTGCTTTCGCATCTACGAACGTGACATCCCCGAAATCCCTTTAGTCGTCGATCGGTATGGAAACTATCTGCACATTACCGAGTACGAACGGCCTCATGATCGTGACCCGGCCCAGCACGGCAATTGGTTGGACCGGATGGCCGAAACGGCAGCCAAGGCACTCGAGGTTCCTTCCAAACATGTCTTTCTGAAACGCCGCTCGCGACAACGCGGTAACACTCAGTACGGCAAGGTTGCAGAAACCGGCAACCGAATTGAAGTTGAAGAGGGGGGATTGAAGTTCCTGGTTAACCTGTCGGATTACGTCGACACCGGATTGTTTCTCGACCACCGGGTCGCGCGGCAGCGAGTTCGTGAGGAAGCACATGGAAAAAACTTCTTGAACTTGTTTGCCTATACCGGGGCATTCACCGTTTACGCTGCAGCAGGTGGAGCAGCGAAAACCACAAGTGTCGATCTCTCACAGCGGTATCTCGATTGGGCCAACGAAAACATGCGGATCAACGGTTTCACCGGTCCTCAACATCGCTTTTTGGCCAGCGACGTCGGTGATTTCCTGCGCGGATATCCAACACGAGAAAGCTTTGACTTGGTCGTGGTCGACCCGCCGACCTTCTCCAACAGCAAGCGAACCGACTACGACTGGAATGTACAACACCACGCGGTACCAATGCTCAATGACCTGCTACCGCTGGTGAAACGAGGAGGTGTGATCTATTTCTCCTGCAACTTTCGACGCTTCAAATTCGATTCGTCGGCACTTTCGGTCAGCGAAGTGCACGAGATTTCAAAGCAGACGGTACCGGAGGATTTTCGCAATCGCAGAATCCACCGATGCTGGCGAATGGTACGATGATGGTTGCCAGGCCACCCCACAAAAAACTCGATCCGATCATTGCCAACCGGAAAGCAGATTCAGAACGCCAGATTTAGGAAGGCGTAAAGTCCAACCAGCGTTTTCGCATCACAAATCGAGCCGTCGGCCATCATCTGCTTGACTTCCTCCCGCGTCGTGATTCGATTCTCGATCTG